>CAYMYK010000169.1:0-6688 GCA_964394625.1 uncultured Pirellulales bacterium | reverse complement strand
AGTACGATGAGGTGATGGATTACCAGCGGAAGATTTTCTATTCGCGCAGGCGCAAAATTTTAGCTGGCAAAGGGCTGAAGGCAATCATTGAAGAAATGATAGATGGAGCGATAGCGAATAACTGTGAGGCGATTCTGAAGGAGGATTACCCGGCTCGGTGCATAGTGGAATGGGCGGCGAGCAATTTCTCTGTGGAGCTGAGGGACTCCGAGACGGCGGGCATAAATGTAGCGGAGATAGAGCGGTTAATTAAGGAGCGGGCGAAGGACAAGGCGGAAAATGACATATCGCTGTCATTGGGCGAGTATTTAGAGGATTTTGACGAGCCGGAGAGCTGGGATGTGGCGGGGCTGTGCAAGTGGGCGATGAGCGCGTTCAGCGTGAGCTTGAGTCCGAACAAGGTCGGGAAACAGGCCCCTGAGCAGATAGAAGAACAGCTGATAGCGGCGGCGGCTGAGCAGATAGACAAGAAGGACTGCTCGGCGCTGGCGGAGTTTTTGAAGCCGGACTTTGCGGCTCGCAGGTTTGCCGAGTGGGCGCGTGCAAAATTTGATATTCGTCTGGACGTGAGGGAGCTTTCACAGAGAAGCTCGCCTGAGATTCGCGAGCTTGTCAAGGCCAGGACGGCCGAGAAGTACAAGAGGCGCGAGATTGAATACCCGGTGGAATTTGCGATGAGCATGGTCTATGGACCCGCCGGGCCGAACGTGTATGGTTTTGATGCACTGGCGGACTGGGCAAACAAAAAGTTCAGTGCCTCTCTGTCGGCAGAGCAAATCCAGAACCTCAAACCGCGGGCGCTGCACAGGCAGCTTCTTGAGCTGAGCGAGCAGTACAACAACGGCCGGCTGGTTGAAGAGATTGATGCCGGGATTGCCGAGTGCGACAGGCCGGCGGCGGTCGAGTGGGCCAGGGAGCGATTCGCCGCCGAGCTGGCCGAGAGCGACCTCGAGGAGGGGCGGCAGTGGAGGGAAAAACTGATTGAGGCGGGCAGGGAGTTTCTGCGCAGTGAGCTGAGCGACCTCGAGCGATACGTTCTGCTGCAGGTCTATGACAGTGCCTGGAAGGACCATCTTTATCTGATGGACCGTCTGAAGGACAGCATTCACCTTCGCGGCTGGGCGGAGAAGGACCCGAAGACGGAGTATAAGCGCGAGGGATACCGGATGTTCACCGAGATGCTGGAGAACATAGACGAGCGCGTGACGGACATCATCTTCAAGGTTCGTTTAGAGGCCGGTGCGAGGACGAGAAGTGTCTGGCGGGTAAGTCAGACGGCGCATGATGACGTTGGGCAGTTTGCGATGGCCGAGCGTCAGCGGGCGGCGGCACAGGCGCCGCAGGGCGAGGTGAAGGTCAAGCAGATTCGGCTCAAGCAGCCGAAGGTGGGCCGCAACGACCCGTGTCCGTGCGGCAGCGGGAAAAAATACAAAAAATGCTGCGGAAAGAACGCGTAGGAAATCAGAGATGCGCAAGAAAAGGGGAAAAACCTTGACAGGGCAAGGGTGATGTTTATGATATAGCTTGATGAATTGTCGTGAGGGCAGCAGTGAAGACGGAATCGCATATAGTAGAACTGACAGGGGCAGCGTTAACCCACGGGAACTTGAACATCCGCATTTGCGGGCTTGATTTCTTCCCTAAAGGGATACTAGGAGGAGCAACAGACGAGGAACCTGGAACCCTAATCACGATTAAAGCTGAAGGGCTTGAAGAGGTGATCCGTACGGATATACCCACATATCGGAATACTGGTCAACCTCGATGGATTTTCAGGCGACGGGGATGGATCAAACGTTTTGTGCGGATGCACAAGCTCAAGCAGGGGGACGGAGTAACGATTTCTCGTGTTGGCAGGACAACGTACGAACTGAAGCCAAGGAACGGAGAATGTGCGGATTCAAAGGTGTCCGGAAAAAGTGAACAGTCGTATGTTCCTGGCAAGGGGGAGCGAAAACGACTTAAAATTCCATACGAGCGTAGCTGTGATTGCTCGGGGAATCATATTAACTGTTTGGATGCAAAGGAGTGGTTGAAGTGTCAGCTAGGTGTGTGGCAGTTCAACTATGAGGGGAGAGACGTAAGAGACAAGAAATTGCACCCTGCCACGTTTCCTATAGGGCTGGCGAAGAAGGTTATAAAATTGTTCAGCCATAAGGGCGAGCTTGTTATCGACCCCTTTGTGGGGAGCGGTACAACGCTGGTAGCCGCTCAAGATACAGGTAGAAATGCTGTGGGCTTTGATTTACAGAGGGAATATGTCAAGTTATCAAAAAAGCGACTCGCCGAGAACTCGCAGCTTTTTGAGGGAGGCAAACAGATCGCCGTGTGCGATAACGCACTGCATATTGCAGAGTATTTAGCGCCGGAGACGGTCACGCTGCTGTTTACATCGCCTCCGTACGCAAATTTGTTGAATCGAAAAAGGAAGAATAAATCACGGCGACATAGGAAAAACGAGCAACTCGGAAAAATCGAGCAATATTCGCAGGACCCACGCGACTTGGGGACAATGACCTTGGACAAGTACACTGCAGCGATGGGTGACATATTTGAGAGCATTTTCCCATTGCTACGACCAAAAGCACACTGCGTGATTAATGTGCCGGATATGTGGTGGGAGAATAAGCGGATTACCATACATGTGTCTCTGATCGAAGAACTGAGACATCGGGGTTACGAATTGCGAAACGTGATAATTTGGGATCGTACAAACATCGTCAATCAGATAGGAATTTTTGGCTGGCCAAGCAACTATATAACTATGGGGGTTACGTTTGAGTATCTACTGGACTTCTGGAGGCCACCACGTTAATGGACGAAGTGAAGAATGAAGTTTCAAAATTGATGGTCAGTGTCAGGAAGAAAAAAAAGCTGCCTTCTTCTGCAAGAATTGTTGATGAAACCTTTGAGCAGTTTGGGTATATTCAGGGATGTGTTAAACCAGAAGTCGTACAGCAAGGTTTCAACGATATCCTGAGAAAAGTATGGATTGAAACACTGAGCGTTCTGGAGGCTTATGAGGAACAAGTTTACCCGTCGAATGTAATGGAGGCTCTTATGAGTCTCAAAGCTGATCTTATCGTGAAAGCCGGAAAGGTCGCACAGGAAAAAGGATTCCGGATAGGAGTCAGGTTTCTTTTTGTGGCCCTGTATCCATATTTGAGGGAGATATTCCTGAGCATTGGTCAGGGCAGAAAGACGAGGGGAGGGCGTGACTTCGAACTTCAGTTCGGAAAACTTTTAGATTTGATGGAGGTCCCATACCAAAAGATCAAGCGTTCATATCGGGTTGATTTTATGTTGCCGAGTGATGAGGTTTTCAAACAGAATCCGACTGCAGCAGCTATCTTGTCGGCAAAGCGGACATTGCGGGAGAGGTGGCGGGAGGTTGTGGAAGAGCTGCACGCGATGCGATGCCCGAACATATTCCTTGTGACGGCGGATGACAAGGTCGGGAAAGGGCATGTGGAGGAGATATGCAGAAAATACCTGATACACTTGGTTGTGTGGGATAGCGTGAAAGAACGGTACGGCAATGAGCCGCTGGTGCTGGGGTATGGGGAGTGGGCGAGTAAGAGGTTACCTCTGTTGCAGAAGTTCTGGGAGGAAAAGTAGCGGCTGTTAGAATAAGTTAAATGGGGAGTTTTCGAGGCAGTCGCAGAGTGCGACTACCCCTTGCATTTCTTCCTCAATCAGTGGGAACATAAAAACTGCATGTGAAACAAACCTATCGGGCTGCGTTAATTTGCGTAAGTTTGGCAACTAATGGGTTTAAGAAGAAAACATCGAGCAGCGCCTCGCTACTCGATGTTTTCCGGAGGGGAGAAAAACTTTGCTCTACATACTTATAGTTTTTATCGGCTGCGTTGTATTTAACACTTTAACCTAAATTGCCTTATTTCACATCGTCCTATAAAATATACGCTGGTTTACGCCGGATTGTTCATCGAAGCAAATTCGGCAGGTGAACAGATAAAAAGGGCCAATGTGCCGCCTATGAGAGGTGCTTGTGTTGTCAGCAGAGCGTCATCGGCTCGCGTGGCCTGCTGTGGCGTCGATATATTGTAATTCCTTTGCAGCCAAGCTCATAGGCAAGGCGATAGACCTTATCGACGCTTGAGACTTTTGCCTTTGCGGGCAGGTTCACGGTCTTGCTGACGGCGGCGTCGCAGTGTTTTTGGAAGGCGGCCTGCATTTTTACGTGCCATTCGGGGCCGATGTCGTAGGCGCACTTGAAAATTTTTCGAATGTGAGCGGGTATTTCAGTGATTTTCTGAATGCTGCCGGTTTTCAGAATTTTCTTCTCAAGCTGCTCGTTGTAGAGACCCGCCTGTTCGGCGATTTTCCTGAAGACGGGGTTTATCTGGAGCATTTTTTTGCCGTCGAGTACCTGCCGGATAAAGGCAAGTGAGTAAAGCGGCTCGATACCGGCCGAGCAGTCGGCGATTATGCTGATTGTGCCGGTGGGTGCGATGCAGGTCAGATGGGCGTTTCGGACCTTGAGGTTTTTTTCGGTTCTCCAGGTGCTGTTGGTCCAGTTTGGAAAAGGGCCTCGTTCGTTTGCAAGGGCGCTGCTGGTGTCGCGGGCCTTTTTATTGATGAATTCCATAAGGCGTGAGCCGAATTCGACGCCCTGCCGGCTGTCGTATGGTATGCCGAGCAAAAACAGTGCGTCGGCAAAGCCCATAACACCCAGGCCGATTTTACGGTTGGCCTGGGCAAGGCGGGAGGTTTCGGAGACGGGGTAATTGCAGGCATCGACGATATTGTCGAGGAAACGGACGGCGAGCCGGACGGTTTCAGCCAGGCCAGGCCAGTCGATGTCGGGCTTCGGCGCCTCGGCGGCGACAAACTTCGCTATGTTTATGCTTCCGAGCGTGCAGGCCTCGTAGGCAAGCAGGGGCTGCTCGCCGCAGGGGTTTGTTGCCTCGATTGGCCCAAGCGACGGAGTCGGATTGTCGTTATTGATGCGGTCGATAAAGGCCAGGCCCGGGTCGCCGGTTTTGTGGGCGGAGGCGATAATCATTTTCCAGATGTCTGCGACGGTGTAGAACCGGCCGGCGGCGGCGTCTGCCGCGAGCACATTGTCATCCGCCAGCTTTTGCAGGTCGCTTATTGTATAGGTTTCGAGCCGGATGTCTTTGGGCAGCAGATAGCGCTGTTTCGTGCGTGGATTGGTCACAATATGAAGCGAATCGGGGCTGTCCCGGAGAGTTTCCATCCACTTATCGGTGACCTTGACGGATATGTTGAAATTGGTAAATGCCTTGAGGTCCTGCTTGGCGTGGAGGAATTTGAGTATGTCTGGGTGGGTGACGCTCATCATCCCCATATTTGCGCCCCGGCGGAAGGCGCCCTGCTGGATTGCGTCGGTGGTTTCGGAGAAGACCCGCCAGAATGATATGGGCCCTGACGTTGTGCCGCCGGAGGATGCGACTCTGTCGCCTGTCGGACGCAGCCGGTCGAGAGAAAAACCCGTGCCGCCGCCGGATTTCTGGATAAGGGCGGTCTGCTTGATGGTCTCGAATATGCCCTCGATGCTGTCTTCGATGGGAAGCACGAAGCAGGCGCTGAGCATACCGGAGGGCCTGCCTGCGTTCATCAGCGTCGGCGAGTTGGGCAAAAACTTCAGCGAGGCCAAAAGACGATAGTATTTTTTGTACCATTCTTTGACGTCGTATTCGTTGGCGCCGTACTTTGCCTCGATTGGGGCGGCCAGGGCGGCGACCCTGCTGAAGAGTTGTGCTGCGGTTTCGATGCACCGGCCCTGCTCGTCGGTTAGCAGGTAGCGGTCGGTGAGTACGGTCAGGGCGTTTTCGCTGAGAACCGGCTCGCCGCCTGGGGGCACATTCTTATTTGATGTATCCGGCATCTTGCGTCTCACTTCAGGATTTCTTGAGCCATTTGAAGCGGAAAACGTCGCGGATGCGTTCTGTAAAGCGAACACCCATACGCTGAGTGCTGGTTTTGAAGTCAATGCGCCGGTAATCGTCGGCGGTCGGCTTTGGTCTGCGTTTGCTAAAAACAGAAAACAGCACCGCTACCGTGGACGACAGCAGCGCACTAATTTTGGTGCGAACAGCCATAACGCTCGATTACCTCTGGACGGCTAATTTTGCGGCGGCGAGCAGCTCGTCACCGGTTCTGCTTTCGATTTCGGGCCGGGCAAACAATTGGTGCCGTTCGAGGATTCGCGGTTTTGCATCGTAGTACCGGGTGACGGCTGCAGTACCGCCCTCGGCGGGGCCGGCGGTTCGGTAGTTATTTTCAAGCAGCCAGCCGCCTATCTCGTCGTCGTATTCGGCCGGGTAAATAAGCGCCACCGCGAATTTGTCGTCGGCGTATTTCGCCAGGTGGACTTTGGCCCGGCAGGGAACGCTTGTCTCGACGGCCAGCTTGACGAGCCGTTTGTAATCACTGCGGACGGTATCGATTTCGGCCGCGTAGAAGAACAGCCCTGCTTCGAGCTGGAAAATTTCGGGCCGGACTCCTTTTAGCTCCAGTGTGCCGTCGGGACGGGCACGGTGAATTTTGTACGGCTTGCAGTTTTTGTACTTTTCGCTTTCGAGCAGCTCGGCAACTTCGTCGGCGGTGAAGCCCACTCCTGCGTGTTCGCCGAAGTCAAAAACGTACAGGCCGACGTATTTATCCGGTTTTTGAAGTTTTGGCAGTTTCATACGTCTAT
>CAYMYK010000168.1:0-6796 GCA_964394625.1 uncultured Pirellulales bacterium | reverse complement strand
TTAAAATCTCACTCGCGGGAATTTATTACCCTGAAGGGTATAATTAAACTTTGAGCCGGCAGAGAAAGGTGCGGATTTTTTCTGCAGTTTGCTTTCGCCGGACATTTTTGAAGATTGACTTAAGCTGCGGGTCGTTTCCGCAGGTCTGGATTGCTCTTTTGATTCTGTTAGTGGCGTCCTGTGTCCTGTGCATTGCTAAATAGACGACGGCGGAGTCGCGCAGTGCGCCGATGTGCTCGGGGTTTATATCGAGCGTGTGGGCGAAGAGCTCGGCGGACTCTTCGAGCCGGCCTTTTGTGGCATTGACAACGCCGAGATAGTAATACGCGTCGGCGCAGGCGGAATCTATATCGACGGCCCTGAGCAGACAGTGCATTGCATAGTCCAGGTCGGGCTCGGACGGCGTGGATTGGTTTTCCGTGCGGTCGGCGATTTTGAGGAACATCGACGCGATGGAAACGAGGACGTCGGCATCATCGGGAGCTAATTTGAGCTCCGAGCCAAGATAGCTTCTTGCCCTGTCGTTCTGGCCCTGAGAGAGTGCGTATTGAGCCATTCGATAGCGAGGCCCGGAAAGCGAGCCGTCTTTTTCGAGCGCCTCGTCGAAGAGCTTTATCGCCTGCTGGTAATCGGCTTTTTCAAAGGCGATTTCTCCGAGATAGAACAATGCCGTCGCGTTGTCGCCCTTGAGCTCGAGCGCCCTGTTGAATTTTTCCTTGGCCGATTCGATGTCACCGGTCTCGAGAAGGAACAGGCCGAAGTCGATGATAACATCCACGTCGCCGGGGTTAATGCGAAGCTCTTTGAGGAAGTATTCTTTGCTGCGTTCGAGCTCTCCCTCGGCCCGGAGCGCCTGGGCGATTCGATAGTTGATTTGCGGATGGGTCGGCTCGATTTCTGCGGTTTTGAGCCAGCAGTGTATGGCTTTTTTGTATGAGCCGCGGCTGAATAGACTGTTGCCGATATTGTAATAGCACAGCGGGCAGTTGGGCTCGAGCTGCTGGGCGAGATAGAACATCTGCTCGGCCAAATCGTGCTGGCCCATTTCGGTATAGGTTATTATCCGGTTGCAGTAGCACGGCTCGAACGCCGAGTCGAGCTGCTGAATGTGCTCGAATGTCTCAATGGCAAGGTCATAGTGTCCTGTCCGGGTGTAATCGACACCGAGAGAGTTGAGTATCTCCAAATCGGTCGGGTTGAGCGCCAGGGCGATTTCGTATTCGGCTATTGCCTCGTTGAATTTGCTTATGGAATCGAGGGCGATGGCCTTGTCGAAGTGTAGCGAGCAGTCCGAGGGGTTTATCTCGATGGCCTCGTCGAGCTCGGCGATGGCCTGCGGTATCTTGCCGTCCTCGTAAAGCTCGTACGCCTTTTGTGCCCTGCGTTCACTGTTGCCGTATGGGCCGAATGACGCTTCTTCGAAAAGCATATAACGATATTGCCCCATATAAAGGTTCAGAAATTCTGCGGATACACCGGTGGTGTATTCACTGGCTTATCGCCAGGTTTCAGCGGGCGGGTTAGCTGTTTTTCGCGGACGAAAACCCTTTTTGCAGAGGGGTAAAATTTAGCTGGCTATATGTTGCGTAAGTTCTTATAATAGGGGATGTTAAACTGATGTGGTCCCGTGTGCAGGCAGTGATTGAGCAGGCGCAGCAGCGGTTTTTCTGGAAGCGGGCCGGCAATAGTCTTATAATGTCGGGCGCTACTAAAACGGGCAGTAAGCCGATTACGCTGGATTCGTGCCTTACAGGTGCGGTTTTTAGGAGTATATCAGGTATGGTAAAAGAGATAAAAGGGCAGTTGACGGCGGGCAAGGGCAATTATGCAATTGTGGTGAGCAGGTTCAACGAATTTATTACGGCTCGTTTGCTGGGCGGGGCGATTGATTGTCTCAGGCGTCACGGGGCCGACGAGCAGCAGCTCAAGGTTGTGTGGGTGCCCGGGTCGTGCGAGATAACGATGGCGGCCCGGAAATTAGCCGAGAGCGGCGACTACGTCGCCGTTATCTGTCTCGGGGCCGTGATAAGGGGCCAGACCCAGCATTACGATTATGTCTGCCAGCAGGTGGTGCGAGGTATAGGGCAAATCAACTATGCCGGCAATGTCCCGGCTATATTCGGTGTGCTGACGTGCGAAACGCTGGAAGAGGCGGTTGACCGGGCGGGTACAAAGAGGGGCAACGCCGGGGCCGATGCGGCCCTTACGGCGATGGAAATGGCCAGCGTGCTCGAGCAGATTTGAGCGGGGCAATTGATAATTTAAGAGCCGTCTGAAGGTTGCGTTATATTAAGGAAGCGGCTGTGGACGCAAGAACAAGGGCGCGGGAGTTGGCGATGCAGGCGCTGTTTCAGCTTGACGTCCAGGGCGGCGCATTCCTGGCATTGCTGGATGATTTTTTGGTCGAGAATGCGCCCGGTGATTTTGTGCTCGAACTCGCACGCGACTGGACGAGGGGGACCTGGGAAAACCTCTCGGCCTGCGACGAAATGATAGTCGCCTCGGTGATAAGATGGAAGCTGTCGCGGCTGTCGATTGTCGATAAGAGCATATTACGGTTGGCGGTTTACCAGTTGAGGTTCTGCCCGGATATACCGCCCAAGGTTGTAATCAACGAGGCGATTGAGCTTGCGAAGAAGTTCGGCAGCGACAAATCATCGGCGTTTGTCAACGGGGTGCTCGATGCGGTGCTGAAAAACATTGTGTCGCAGAAGACGAAAAGCCGCCGGCAAGGCGGCGGCGAGAGCGAAGGATGAGGAAGATTGCGGTATTAAACCAGAAGGGGGGAGTGGGCAAGACTACGACTGTGGTCAATATCGCGGCGGCCCTTGCGAGTATGGGCCAGAGGGTGCTGGCTATCGACCTGGACCCGCAGGGACATCTGACAACGCACCTCGGCCTGGACCCGGAGACAATAGAGGCGGGCTCATATAAGGTCCTGACTCAGTCGGCGAAGATAGCCCAGCAGATGCTGCTTGTCCGGGCGAATCTCTGGCTGCTGCCGGCCAATATAGACTTAGTCGGGGCCGAGAGCGAGTTAGTCAGCGTCGTCGGCAGGGAGACGATTCTGCGTGAGGCGCTGGCGCCGCTGGCCGATGAGCTCGATTACGTGTTAGTGGATTGTGCGCCTTCGCTGGGTCTTTTGACGCTGAATGCACTTGCGGCCAGCGAAGAGGTGCTGATTCCGCTTCAGCCGCACTTCCTGGCGTTACAGGGATTGGGTAAACTGCTGCAGACGGTCGAGCTTGTCAACAAGAGGATAAATCCGAAGCTGCGGGTTAAGGGCGTTTTGCTGTGTATGTTCGACAGCAGGGCGTCGCTGCCGAAGGAGGTCAGGGCCGACATCGAGTTATTTCTCGATAATGCCCGCGGCACCGACAGCGCGTGGTCGCAGGCGCAGATTCTGCCTATTTACGTTCGCAGGAACATCAAGTTGGCCGAGGCGCCGAGCTACGGCCAGACCATCTTCGAGTACGAGCCGAACTGCCACGGGGCGGAAGATTATCGCCGGGTGGCTGAATTCATCCACAGCCCAGCCCGGTTCTCAATTGAACATCCGGACAGGGACGAGCCGTTTGAGGCGGTCGAGAATGAGCCGCCGGCTGTAGAAATAAAGCAAGTGCCCCCGCCGAACCCGCAGGAGCCGGCAACCGAATTTGCGCCGTCGGCAGACAATACCCCCCTCGAATCCGAACAGCAGTTGTAACCGGTTCAGGTTGTTTGAACAGACCTGCTTTTAATACTTGATGTGAGTCGTCAGTGCTGCGGGTGCATTGAGTATGATTGGCTGCTCAGTGGTGATACGCATCTGCCGGCCCTGACGCCCGACGGTTAGGGGTGTGGATTTACCGTTGAAAAGCAGAGTTATATCAGTGGGCCTTGCATCTTGTGGTATTTCAAACACGAATTCTCGCAGTTTCACGCTACCGTACTTTAGCTCTATTGTGTCTGTTTGCTCGGTTGTGGTTCGTTTTTGTGTGAACAGTCCCCAGCCGTCGGCTGTGGTGAAGAACGAGGAGTGATTCTCGGGTTGCGAGTTGCATTTTTCTGAGCTCCCTCGACTCACCTTGCTCGCTCGGTACCTTCGCTGCGCTAGGTGGGTGGCCGCGTCACTGCTGGATATGGAGCAACGATTCAAGCGAATTATGGGTTATCAGCAGTTATGGATGCTGGAAGCCAAACTCAAAGAGCCGAATGAAGATGAAATTGTTGACACAAAATCACAGGCAGCATAAACTATGAACCGATGGAGCAGCCGGAAAACCTCCTACTATGACTGGGACAACGTCTTCTAATAGAGTGATGAGATTATTTGATAAGAAGACACGAATATGGTAAAGGCTTCCCGCGGATTTCAGGTTTTTGTCAAACCGGTTGGCTCCATCTGTAACCTGGACTGTCAATATTGTTACTACCTTGAGAAGGAACATCTCTATCCAAAGGGCGAGTCGTTTCGCATGCCCGATGACATCCTGGAGGAGTACATTGTCCAGCACATCGACGCTTCGGCCGATCCGGTGATACAATTCTCCTGGCATGGTGGGGAACCGACGGTCCTGGGGCTGGACTACTTTCGCAAGATTGTATCGCTGCAGCGCAAGCATCAGCCCTCCAACCGACGCATCGCTAACGGTATGCAGACCAATGGAACTCTGCTCGATGAGGAATGGTGCCGTTTTTTGGCAGACGAGGGTTTTGCCGTCGGGCTCAGCTTGGACGGTCCGCAGGACATACACGACCAGTATCGCGTTACCAAGGACGGAAAGCCCACCTATGAGCAAACCATGCGCGGGTATGAACTTCTGCGGAAGCACCGGGTTGCTTGCGATATCCTGTGTGTGGTGAATGCGTACAATGTGCAATATCCCAGCAAGGTCTATCGATTCTTCAAGAAAATCGAAGCTCCATACGTGAGCTTTCTGCCTCTGGTCGATTCGCAGCCGGACACCGAAGGCGGCGTCAGCCCCCTCACCGTGCCGGCTGAAGAATGGGGCGTTTTTCTCTGCACCATCTTCGACGAATGGTTGAGCCGGGATATCGGGCGGGTAAAAGTGCAGATATTCGAGGAAGCGGCCAGAACGGCCTTCGGACAGGAGCATTCGCTTTGTATCTTTCGGCCAATCTGTGGGGATATTCCCGTAATCGAACACAACGGAGACTTCTTTTCGTGCGACCACTTCGTAGATGCGGCGCACTGCCTGGGGAATATCCGCCGGACGCCACTGGTCGAGCTGCTCGAGAGTCCGGCACAGAGAGCATTCGGACAGGCCAAATTGGATACATTACCCCGCTATTGCCGAGCATGTGATGTCAGAGCCATGTGTCATGGTGGATGCCCGAAGAATCGCTTCCTCCGGACGCCAGATGGCGAAGCGGGACTGAACTACCTGTGTTCGGGCTACAAGCGTTTCTTTACCCACTGCCGGGCCTGGGTAGAAGAAGTTGCCGCTCAATGGCGCCGTCAGAGCCTCGAAAGGGAGATACTGCCGGTGCAGGCCATTGGTGCCCGGACGAGTCCCAGACCGGGTCGTAATGACCCGTGCCCGTGCGGCAGCGGCAAGAAGTACAAGAACTGCTGCCTCGGCAAATGACGAAAATTCACCCGTCAGGTTGACGGTGAATCTATATCTTCTTTTAGGGTATTGTCAAAGAAGGCGATTGTCAGCTTCCAGGCAAGCTCAGAGGCCTGTTTGTGATATCGTTCCGGCCTTGTGTCGTTAAAGAACGCATGCTTTGCACCCTGGTGCATATACATCCCGTAATTAACAGAGGCCTTCTTCAGAGCCGCCATGAATTCCTCGATGCCCGCATTGATGCGATTGTCGAGCGAGCCGTAGTGGCAAAACAAAGACGCTTTGATTTTCGGGACATCTTCGGAGGCAGGCTGCCTGCCGTAAAAGGGAACCGCGGCCGTTAAATCCGAAGAGTTGACGGCCACCTGGTTTGTGACTCCACCGCCCCAGCAGAAGCCCATGCATCCGACCTTTCCTGTCGTTTGAGGATGCGTCTTTAAGTATTGGACCGCGGCCACATAATTCTTGACCGTCGTCTGACCGTCAAGCTTGCCCATGAGCGATTGAACCTTATCAATATCATCAGGCGTTCCCCCTAACGGTGATAAGGCATCTGGAGCAATAGCCAGAAATCCTTCCAAAGCGACTCGCCTGGTCACGTCTTCGATGTGGGGAACAAGCCCTTTGTTTTCATGGATCACAATCACACCAGGGAGCTTTGCCCGACTTTTCGGCCGAGCTGCATATGCACGAACGTCGCCCGTTTCACCGGAATATTTAATATATTTCGTATGGAGGCGGAGGTCATCCTTTGGAACGACATCGGCTTCGGCATAGTTATCTTCTATTAGAGGCAACAGAGCAATAGCTGCAGCAGTACCACCAGCGAGCTTAGCCAGTTTCTTCAGAAGCTCACGACGAGCCAGTAATCCATTAGTGTATTCATCGTATAAGTCAATAATTTTTTGATTCATAATACTATCTCCTGTTACTTACGAAAAATAACCTACTTTTTCAGAATAAGCCGCGTCGCAGAGACTCAGTTTCGGCCTGCACCCTGGAAATCTATGAATACCAAACCCGCGGGGCACAAAAAACATACCCGCCTGCAATTTTGTCATAAATGCTTTCAAAAGGGACAACGTCGTTGAGCATTTTAGGTTTTCTGCTCTACTGACTATTTACCACTGCTCGGCTGCTCAGTTTTGAAGTGACATAAAGTCACTTCAAAATAGCCCCAAGGGGATTCGAACCCCTGTTGCCGGGTTGAAAACCCGGTGTCC
>CAYMYK010000167.1:2997-6825 GCA_964394625.1 uncultured Pirellulales bacterium | reverse complement strand
ACCTTTGATGCCTTCTTGGGCTCGCCTCGCCCCTGTGTTTCCACAACGCCTGCCTCGTTGTTCTCGCCTGTCATTTCATCCGTCACTTCGTCTGTCATTCTGCTTTTCTATACCTCCATTTCCCGATAACTCTAAAACGTCAGCACCTCCCAGTCCGCCTTGAGCATCCTCGTCAACGGCTGGCCCATATATTTGACCTCGATGCCGATATTGCTCAGCGTATCCGAAACGCCGTACATATCCGCACACGCCTTGCACGCCTGCACCTTTACCCCGTCCGCAATCATCGCTTTGACCTTTGCCTGAAGCTCCTTGTCGCCAGCCAATAGCTTCGACGAGGGTCCCCACACTATCAGCGTCACATCGTCGAACCATTTCTGTTTTTTTGCATAGTGTGTGTACATAAAGCAAACCTTGTGTGCAACCTCCGCATCACCGCTCGTCCACAGCACCGCCAGTTGGTCTTTCGGGGCTTCCGCTGCGTCGGCGCTTAGGAGTATCGTCCCGACAGCCATCCCAACCACGATTGCCGCCAACAACACAACTGCACTTTTCTTTAACATCATTCCGTCTCCTTTCGCTTGTATCCCCAGTTCATCTCATCAACTTTGTCAGGGCGAACAAACTCCACATAGCCATCATTGAACAAAACATTTGCTCCATTACCCTGGTGATTGTTAAACGTTAGCAACTCCGATCCACCATATTGATTCCAGCCGCCCTTAGTCTCAAACAGCAGAACCACATCATTCGGTGAATTTGGCTCACAGTACGGATTCATTGCATAATGACTTGGGCCTGCATCCCCTTTCTTCATTGCCGCCTTACAAACAAATTGCTTAGGACTCAAATTGGCGTACTTAATGAGCAAATCACACCAGTGGTTACATGTTGGGTACCTGTCTCCATGCTCTTTGGCATATAGCAGGATAGCTTTTCCCAAACCATGCATATTCGAGCCGCAAAAAATCCTATAAGCGGATTTGTATCGCCTTCCCTCCACCAGCAGCATGGAAAAAGACAAGGCAATACATAATAAGTTAATTATCACCCCGCCCATAGCCAGAGTATCCCCTGAGACTTTTCGCCCCCGCCGCTTTCTTTGAAAGATTCCGCTGACTCCAGCGACAAGACCGACCAGTCCAAAGAGCATTAACGGCACGCCCGGGGGAATTATCAGGCCGGCTACCAATATTCCACCTATACCCAATCCGAGAGAAACTGTCGATAGATCAAATGTTATCCGCCTTTGCGCCGGTTCTTTCTTTGCCTCTTCTTCTGTCACTTTCCTTTTTTGCCTTTTCATTTTCTCGTGGTATTCTGTGGTAAGATTAGTTTTTATTAGCGTTTTTCCAGTCGGCGATAAAGTCCCGGGCATGGTCCTTTACGGTTCGTTCGATAAGCCCCCTGGCCAGTCCCAAGCTCACCACCCCGAAGCGGGCACGCCCCACCGAAGGCCATGTCTGCGACTGTGTTCGTATTGTCGTATCTCTCGACAAATGCACGACCTGCAGCAGCGACGACTGCACGTGTATCGCGCAGGTCAAATCGTCCCGCCTGCCCGGCCTGGCTACCTTCACTATAACGATATAAAGTCCCACGTCGCGCATAGGCCGGCTAATTTTTATTCCACCGCCCTGCAGCGCCATCTCCACCTCACCCTGCAGTTGCTGCTTGCTAAGCAAACTCAGTGTCTCAGGTCTGTCCCGCGCTATTCTCACCTCCACCGCCACCGCCTCTAATCCCTTCAGAGACGAAACTTCAAAATTATCAATCTGCCTTTTCTCCCACGGACTCACCGCCCAGACCGACGCCGCCAACAGCCCGGCGCACACAATCGCAATCGAGCTCAAAAACCACCGCCTTTCCATTTTCTTGTCCTTTCCTGCCCGCTTTCGGCAATCTCAGCACTTAAACACCTTCCGCAGAAAACCCATCAGCGTCCCCGCCCCCCGGTAGCCCGGCTCAAAGTAACTCTTCGACAGGTGAAGATACACGGTTCTTTCATCAGCTACTGTAAATCTCTCTGCCGTGCTTGTGAACAAAGCGCTCGCCTTTCTTGCCGCATCTTTTGCGAACGAGAATACCAGATTCTCACCGTGTGCGACAATGCTTTTTATACCCTTCTCGCCCGCCCTGATTCCAAGCTCCGCCAGCTCCAGTAGTAACCCGACCTGCTCCGGCACAGGCCCATATACATCCGCTAATTCGCTCTCAAGCTGTTTCAGCTCCACGTCCGTCCCGGCAACAGCAATTCTGCGGTACACATCCAGCCGCTGCCGGTCAGCCGGTACGTAGTTCCGCGGTATGTACGTCGCAAAACCCAGGTCGATTGTCGCCGATGGGGCCGGGGCCAACGGTATCACCTCAACCGGCTCACCCCTGACCCGGCGCACCGCCCGCGACAAAAGCTCACAGTACATCTGGTAACCCACCATCTGGATATGTCCCGATTGCTCCGGCCCTAAGATATTTCCCGCCCCGCGTATCTCCAAATCCCGCAGTGCAATCCGAAATCCGGCCCCCAAATGCGAATACTCTTCAATTGCCTTCAGCCGTCTTGCTGCAATCGGCGTTATCGACCGCGACCTCGGCAGGAGCATATACGCATACGCCCGGTGCTTGTACCGGCCGACACGCCCTCGAAGCTGATGCAGCTCGGCTAAGCCGAACCGGTCCGCGTCGTTTATTATAATCGTATTCGCATTAGGTATATCAAGACCCGACTCGATTATCGTCGTGCACACTAATACATCCGTTTCGCCGAGCACAAAGTCTATCATCGCCTTTTCCAGCTCGCTCTTGGCCATCCGCCCGTGTGCAATCGCCAGCCGTGCATCCGGCACTAATTTGGCCACCTCCCACGCCTTCCTCTCGATACTCCTGACCCTATTGTGCACAAAAAATACCTGTCCCTGCCTGTTCAGCTCGCGAACGATGGCTTTGCCGATAAGCTCATCGGTGTAAGGCGTTACCGTCGTTACAATACTGCGCCTGTCCAGCGGCGGTGTCCCCAACGAGCTTATGTCCCTCAGCCCCAGCATCGCCATATGAAGTGTACGCGGTATCGGCGTCGCCGTCATCGTCAGAATATCTACGTTGATGCGCATCCTTTTCAGCTTCTCCTTGTGCTCGACCCCGAACCGCTGCTCCTCGTCTATTATCAACAGCCCCAAATCCCTGAATCGAACGTCCCCCGAGAGCAGCCGGTGCGTCCCTATCAGGATATCCACCTTCCCCTGCCGTGTTCTCGCGATAATATCCCCTGCCTGGCTCTGCGTCCTGAACCTGTTCAGAACCTCGACCACTACCGGAAAATCCGCAAACCGCTCCGCGAACGTCCTGCCGTGCTGCACGCTCAAAACCGTCGTCGGCACCAATGCCGCAACCTGCTTGCCCGCCTCGACCGCCTTGAACGCCGCCCGCATCGCAAGCTCCGTCTTGCCGTAACCCACGTCCCCGCACAGCAATCGGTCCATCGCCCTCGGCTGACGCATATCCTCTTTTATCTGGGCCGCCGCCGTCTCCTGGTCTGCCGTCGCCTCGTAGGCAAAAGACTGCTCGAACTGCCTCTGCCAGTCCGTATCCTCATCAAAAGCCGTCCCTCCCATCGCCTCCCGCCTCGCCTGCAGCTCTAATAAATCCGCCGCCAAATCGCGGACCGATTTGGCTACCTTCTCCTTCTGCCTGGCCCACCGTCTCGAGCCCACCTTGCTGAGCTTCGGCCGCCGCGGACTCGTACCTATGTACTTCTGTACAAGCGCGATATTGCGAACCGATACCTGTATCGTCACGCCGCCGTCATACTCAATCGTAAGATATTCGCTC
>CAYMYK010000167.1:0-2987 GCA_964394625.1 uncultured Pirellulales bacterium | reverse complement strand
CGCTCCGACCGCCCTTTTCCTCTATTGTCTCTATCCCCCTGTACCTGCCAATCCCGTACGATGCGTGCACCACATAATCGCCCGCCTGCAAATCGCTCAGCGTATCAACCGGCACGCTCGCCCGTATAGGCCGCTGCCTCCGCCGAAGGGCGAGCTGCCCGAACAATTCGTGGTGACTTATCACAATCGTATCGAGCGATTGTATCGCAAAGCCCTGGTGAACGTAGCCCTTCAGCAGACTAAGAGCCCGTGGAATCCGCCCATGCTCGGCCCTTACAATCTCACCCACACGCGCTATTTCCGCCTCCGACTCGCAGTAAAGCAGCACGTCGCTGCCCTGCCCGGCCTGCTGTACCAATTTCTCCAGCGCCTCCTTATGCCCCGCCCAGAGCGCCGTTGCCTTGTGCTGATACTGCTGGACGCTGCGTACATCGACCTTCAAAAACTCCTCAGCCCCTTCGCCGGCAAACCTGCTCAGCCGAAGCTGTGTAAACCGCCCCATCGCTCCATATATCTCACCCCAGCCGTAAAGCCGCTCCTTCGAGTCCACACGCTCCAAATATACCCTTGCTACCTCTTCAATATCGTTCGGCTCTTCGAGAACAACAATCGTATCCTCAGGCATTATATTCAAAAACTGCTCTCGCTCATCGGCGCTGCTGCCGCATACCGCCGAAACAATATTCATCTTTTGCAATTCATCCGTCGAAAGCTGTGTGTCCAGATTTATCTTACGAATACTTTCAACCGTATCGGCAAAGAACTCGACCCTTACCGCCGCCGTACCATCGACTCCTGCCTTCGCCGTCTCCGCACTGCGCATCGTCATTTCGACGAGCGGGGCATACACATCGACAATCCCGCCTCGCCTGGCGAACTGACCCGGCAAATCCACCCTCTCCACCCGCTCGAAGCCGCTCTCAATAAGCCACTCGCACACCTGCTCCGGCGATTTGTCTTTGTTTAGCTGCAATTCGAGACAGCTTTTTTCAAGCGCCTCTCGCCTCGGCACCGGCTGAGACAGCGCCTGAACCGACGCCGCCAAAACAATTCCATCTTTACCCTTTCGAGCGCCGAGCGACGAGATACGAGCGACGAGCTTCAGCCGCTCAGCCCGTATCTCGTCCGTCGCATCCGCTATGTCCTCCTCGCCCTCCCACGCCGCTAACGACTGGACATCTTCGGCTCCGAACGTCTGCAGGTCATCGACGGCATTATCCGCATCGTCGATATGTGGACAGACATAAAGAATGGGTCGGGAAAGTTTTTGTGAGATATATACCGCCAAAAGACGCGCAAACGACCCCCACGACCCCGCGACCTTTACCACCCCCCCTTGTGATTCACCCAGCCGCCGGGCTATCTCACGAACGACACTGTCACGCCCAAGCTCCATATCCTCTTGTGCTTTGGCTACAGTATAACCAATAAGCCCTTCTCAGGCGAACAGCTTTTCCGCTTTGTTTTGCGTTGCTTCTATCCGCATAATCCGCATAATATGCGGCTATGAAGAAATCGCTTACACATCTGCCGCGTTTAATATCAGGCTAAGGGAGTGAAAATGCTTTAAGAACTAACAAAAAAGAATCTGCCGGAAAAAATTAGAATCGTTTGGTTAGCCACAGAGAGTTTATAGAAATAGTAAATCACCAAAAGTGCTGTATGCTATTATTTTAGCCTATAGCATAAACAAGGGGGTTGTGTGGAATCGAGAAAGATACGGTTAAGGAAAAAGCGAGGCAGAGGTTGGGTTTACCAGGATTTTATAATTCCAACAGATAAAGAAATGGAACACGTAGCAACCGAACTACATGCTAAGCGTAAACCTGATCTTATCGAAGTTTTCGGTTGGAAGGTTTTTTATAATCCAAGCAAGGAGCACCATTATTCTACAACAAGATGCGACCCTTTCACGGGTAAAACAATAGGTGAGCCAGGTAAATATCGAGCAAGATCAATCTCATATTGTGTATTCGGATACGAAAGTGCAGACTGGAAAGTGTCCTATTCATGGAACAATGGAGACGATCAGCCACCCACTCGTCAACAGGAAAAAGGGGACATTGTTGTTTCAGATATAAGGGCTAAAGAGTTTGATGCAGCGATGCTTATCGGATACGAGACAGCCGGAAGAGAAATCGGTTATTGGGGTAATTACTTCCTTCGGTCTGTGAGGCAGAATGGTGGTTTAGCTACCGCTCAGCGTATGCTTCGAAAGAAAATGAAGAGTGTATCAGAGCAAACAAAGGGGTTTCGTGCTCTAATTGAAGCTGGCAGATTGGATCTTTCGCTTGAGAATCTCGTACTTCAAGCTCGATTTCGCAGTCTTTTTACGAAAGAAGAACTCTCAGAAGCCAAGCGAAGACTGGATATGATTCCAAATTATGCAAGACGAATGCCAGTTGCCCCTGACAAGAACCATCCCGATGATCTTCAAGACGAGAAGGAGTATGTGGAGGGAGCGAAGAAGCGCATAACAGTCAATGCATACGAGCGAGATCCAAAAGCTCGGAAGGCATGCTTGAAACGCCACGGGTACCGTTGCGCTGTTTGCAACATCAACTTTCAGGAGGTCTATGGCGATATTGGCAAACGGTTTATTCACGTACATCATAAGAAGCCGCTTGCCGGTCGAAGAAAAGACTACATAGTCAGTCCTACCATTGACCTTATCCCGGTCTGCCCTAATTGCCACGCAATGTTACACACGTCAAGTCCTCCACTTGGCATAGCAGAACTTAAAGAGAAAATGCGGCGAGGAAACGAACTCAAGAAAAAAGGCTGAAATGACAGTGGCGCTTTGCACCAATTGCGGTAACTTTAAGTTAGGACCATATCTTTCCTGTGAGAAATGCAACTGTGGTCCTACTGGGAAAATGGGCCTTGATGCTTTATTCAACGATCATTTTTTCACAGAACGAACCCTTCGGGAATTCGGACAAATCATTCAAGCCCTTCGCTCCAAGACAAAAGATGAAGACATAGCG
>CAYMYK010000166.1:0-6848 GCA_964394625.1 uncultured Pirellulales bacterium | reverse complement strand
GAGTTGAACGAGCCCCACATCCACAGCACAAGGACCTGGACCGCCAGGAGCTGATAGTAGATGCTCATACACATCCTCGACACCGTTTCGTATATCATCCTGTACTTGTAGCCGGTGTAGTTGATAAAAAACAGCAGCCCGAGGACGGCTATGTATATGGTCATATAAATCCAGAACTGGCGAGGCCGCATCAAGCTGTAGCGATAACGACGTATCAGTGGATTGTCAAACATCACTGTCTGTTCTCCTGAGGCGCATATTGCTCGTTGGTCGAAATTTCCATAAACAAATCCTCGAGGTCGGTCTTTTCCTCGCTGAAGCTGTACACCTTTATGCCTCTTGAGATAAGTTGAGCATTGAGTTGTGCCAGTTCGTCGCGGTCTGCATCAATGTTGATGGTTATGTTATTGCCGTCCACTATGACGGGCACGGCACCGGCGAATTGCTTAATAGCCGAGACGGCCCTCGCGCTGTCACCCAGGACCGATATGACCATCCTTCGCGCATCGAATACCTTTCGCTGAATCTCATCGACCGCGCCGTTCAGAACTATCCTGCCCTTGTCCATTATAGCGATATGCGAGCAGAAGCCGCTCAGCTCGGTCAGGATGTGAGAGGAGATGATAATCGTCTTTCCCTCGCCGGCCAGCTTTTTCAGAACCCGGCGAAGCTGGATTCTCGCCTTTGGGTCCAGCCCCGAAGCGGGTTCATCCAGCAGAAAGACGTCCGGCTCGTGAACCAGCAGAACGCCGACGCCCATTCGCTGAACCATACCGCGAGAAAGATGACGAATGAAATTATCTCGTTTGTACTCGAGCTCGATATATTCGAGCACCTCATCTATTCGCTTCGGAATAGACGCCTCGTCCATCTTGTACGCCCTGGCGAAAAACTCGAGGCACTCGCGAAGCGTAAGGTCGTTATAGAGGTTGAAAAAGTCGGGCAGAAAGCCGAGATGTCTTCTTATCCGGAGATATTCTTTTCTAAGGTCATAACCCAGCAGCTTCACCTCTCCGCTGGTGGGCCTCAGCACGGTCGCCAGTATCCTGAGCAGTGTCGTCTTGCCGGCGCCGTTCGGCCCTATCAGCCCGAGGACCTGTCCCCGCTCTAAAGAAAAGCGTACATCGTTGACGGCTACCAGCGTGCCGAACTCTTTTCTTATACCGTTTACTTCGAGAACCTGCATATTATTTAGTTTTCTCGGATGGGAAAATGGTCCAGTTCTGCGGCGGCAAATCCGGCAGGTAGCCGTCCAGCCAGTTGTATTGCGGATGCTCTGTGAGGAACTGTTCGGCATCAAAGCCCGTGTTGCAGGATTTGCCCCACTTCGCCCAGAAGCGCCAGTTTTTGGCCATATTCGAATCAACGACCTTGCCGTCGATTGTCCCCGACGGCTTGTAAGGTGCGGGGCTGCCGGGAAAGCTGCCGTCGTCCAGCTCGAAATGTCCGCATATCGTTCTCGAGCAGGGATTTTGCTTTTTCAGATATACATCATAATGGTCTGCTAACATTTTCTTTGCGGCCTCGACGTCGATTTTGCCGTAGTATCTTTTCATAAGCTGCCCCCAGCGCACCCGCCTGGATACGCACCGGTTTCGTATATCGTCGTAGGGCGAATCCGTCTCCTGTCGGAGGATTTTAATATTGTCCGCAACGTTCGAGCCGGTGAAGAAACCGTCCTTTTTCTTGAGTAAGCTGTGGTTTTTCAGCCCCAATTCGAGCTGCGCTATCTCGCCGGTATTTACATCGCCCAGAAGCCACGAGTTTGCATAAGCTCCGTTGTTGTTCTTAATCATTATCTGCGCCCATTCGTCGATGTTGTCGGCATACTGCATCGCCCGCCTTGCACGCTCGAAGACGGGTGTCCCTTTAGGGTCGAACCCGCTGAACCCGCCGATAGTCGTTTCCGTCCCCACAAGGCCGGCCGAGGTGATGAAAAAGTCCGTCCCGCTGTATATGCAAGGCCCCCAGCACTGCATCAGGATTCGATGCCCTTTGTCGGGCAGAATATCGACAATCTGGTTACAGTATTGTGCCGTCGCGTACGGCGACCACGTATTGTGAGCCATCACAACTTTGCCGTTGGCCGTTGCATCACCCGTGGCGACAAAGGCGCTGCACCCGGGCCCATCGTCACGCATACGCTTTTGTTCCTGCGGCCACCAGTACCAGCAGACGTCGATGAAGCCGTTCATAAACAGCATCTGCTCGTAGTTTATGTCCTTGCCCGCCGCCTTGGCGCCCGCCGCGATGCCGGCCATCTCCTCGACATACTCTTTCGAGACCTTGCACCTGAACAGTTTCGCAGAGGCCTTGACGAAGAAATCTATATCCCTGCCCGTCTCGAACTCCTGCACGTAAGCCATCGTTTTATAGAACCGGTCAATCTCATTTGCTGTCAGGTATCCGCGCTGGAAGCCCCGCTCGAAGGGTGCGCCCTCGATGTGCAGAAATATCCAGCCGTTCCTGTCCTGCCGGTACGCCCCGGCTAACCATTTCTCCTGATTGGCCGCAATATACTCCCTGCCCGGCTCGTGAACCGGCTGAATCGCACATCCTGAAACTGCAACAGCAAGGACCAATGCGCATAAGACAATCTTGCGGTAGTTACTCATTTTAATCTCCTGTGCTAAAAGTTTTGCCCAATTTTCTACTTTTTTTGCTTGACAAAACGCAATCACTACCGTTAAACTTATACTGGATAGCGGAAAGTATATCAAATTAGGTCAGGGCTCTGCTATGAAAAACTTAGCTTTTGTGGTTATTGTACTTGTCCTGTTCATTACAGCGGCCGCATCGGGCGAAACGGTCTATTTCCTCGTCGCTGAGGCAAATTCCCCCGTCCACGGCGATTCGTACGTCCTGCCCCTGACAGAACCGAACGATATAGCTCACGCCAGGGACCTGGTCAAGCTCGGCCCGTCGGCAGGCGAGCCCATCGTTGTGGCGCAGATTGAATGCAGCCGGGATTGTATAAACCGCGACTATTACGCATACGGCAAACCACCCTTCTCGTGGCATGTCAGCGACTTCAACAATTTCGCCGACAGCACCATCGAAGTTTTAGACGGCTGGCCGGGACTTGTCGAAAGCAACTGTACAGGCTGGGTAGCTGACACAGGTGGTTATATCGGCTTCTGGACTTATACCGTTGTGGATGAGCTTGGTACGGACCCAAATCACTGGGATCGTGACTTTGACGGCGACGCCGAGGTTGACTTTATCGATTATGCCATGGCGGCTGATTTCGATTTGGATAGCCTCGCCGAGCTTAAAGTCTTTGCCGAAGCATGGCTCAGCCCTTACGCCCAACAGCCCGCCCTGTTTCCCATCGGGCCGGACTGCTGGAATTGGCCCTACCAGTGCTACGGCTACGCCGACGGCCAAACAGAGACCATTCTAAAGTACCGTGTCTGGATCAATGATGCGGATATCCTTTCGACCTGCTGGAAGAAAAAGGATACCGACCCGGCTTTCAATGGCTGCGCCTGCGCCGATTTTAACAGAGACGGCGATATAGATGAAGCTGACGCAGCAATCCTGAATGCAAACGTGGGCAAAAAAGACAGCGATTTTGCACAGACGTGCACCCCGTATAGCCAGCCGTGCACGCCCGAATGAGTGAGGCAGGAAAAACCGGCTTGCGCGTTACTAAAGCTGCGTTTGTTATTTTGGTTAGTTTGAGGTTGTTATCTTTTCCATACCGCCCATATACGGCTGAAGCACCATCGGTACGGTCACGGAGCCATCGGGATTCTGGTATAGCTCAAGAATAGGTATCAGGATTCTCGGTGAGGCGATGACCGTGTTGTTGAGCGTATGGCAGAAGATGTTTTTTTTCGTGGCGGCGTCTTTGTATCGCAGGTTCATTCGTCTTGCCTGGAAGTCGTAGAACTTGCTTGCGCTGTGGGTCTCGCAGTAGTTTTTGCGGGACGGCATCCATGCCTCGATGTCGTATTTTTTTGCCTGGCCCCTGCCCAAATCGCCGGTGCAAACGACCACGATGCGGTAGGGCAACTTCAGCGCCCGCATCACCATCTCGGCATTCGCCAGTATCTCATTGTGGAACTTTTCGCTCTGCTCGATACTGCCGCTGCAAATCACTACCTGCTCGACCTTATCGAACTGGTGAATCCTGTACAGCCCGTAAGTATCTTTGCCGGCGGCGCCGGCCTCTCGCCGAAAACAGCTCGACATCCCGACGAGCCTCAACGGCAGCTCCCGCTCTTTGAGAATTTCCCCCATACGGTACGCCGTCAGCGGCACCTCCGCCGTACCTGCTAAATTCAGCTCGTCTTTTTCCATTCGGTACGTCTGCTCTTCGGCCCCGGGATAGTAGCCGGTGCCCCGCATCGCCTCGTCCTTCATCAGCAGCGGTACCGACATAGGGACATAGCCCTTTGCAATCATCGTGTCCATCGCAAACTGCAATACAGCCCAGTGCAGCCGGGCACCGTCGCCTTTTAGAAAGTAATTGCGCGTTCCCGCTAATTTGACACCCCGTTCGAT
This sequence comes from uncultured Pirellulales bacterium, assembly GCA_964394625.1. Taxonomy (GTDB): domain Bacteria; phylum Planctomycetota; class Phycisphaerae; order Sedimentisphaerales; family Anaerobacaceae; genus JAUVYV01. The sequence goes on along the minus strand of CAYMYK010000166.1, from coordinate 2,339 downwards.
ATCGATAATCCCCAAATCCACTCCCAATTGAACGTGGTCTTTCGGCTCAAAGTCAAACTCGCGGACTTTGCCCTCTTTTCTTATCTCAACGTTCTGGGTGTCATCTTCCCCTAAGGGGACATCATCGTCGGCCGGCTGGGCTACCTGCAACATCAGCTCGTCAAATTCAGGTTGAAGTCTCTTAACCCTTTTGTTGAGTTCGATTTCTTCTTTTTTTAATTCAGATAGTTCTGCTAATCTTATTGCTCTTTCATTTGGCTCAAGTTGCGCAATCAGTTTGCCAAGTTCATTTTTTTCAGTAGCAATGCCTTGAAGGTCTTTCTTGGTAGCTCTTAGCTGTCCATCCCAAAGGAGCAGGTCGTCAATATCTACATCAAACCCCTTGTCCTTTGCCGCTTTTTTGAATCTCTCTGGATTCTCTCGGATTTCTTTTATATCTATCATAATGTTTATTCGTCTTCGTATCTTTTAATAATCACAACATTATTCTGCCCGCCGAAGCCAAAGGATTCGTTCATCGCGATACTGACCTCACATTTACGCGGCACGTTCGGCACGTAATCCAAATCGAGCTGCGGGTCCGGGTCGTGAAGGTTGATAGTCGGCGGGACGATATTGTCTCTTATGGCCAGGACGCAGCTAATCAGCTCCGCCGCACCGGCCGCTCCAATCAGGTGTCCGAGCATACTCTTTATACTGCTGGCGGGTACATCCCCGGCCCTTTCTTTGAAGACCGCCTTGATTGCCTTTGTCTCTATCAAATCGTTTTCGACGGTGCTGGTGCCGTGCGTGCTTATGTAATCGATGTCTTTGTAAGTTATATTTGCGTTGGCCAGTGCGGCCTCAATGGCCTGGATGGCCCCTCTTCCCTCTTCGTGCATATCGGTAACCCGGAAGGCGTCGCTGCTGCTGCCGTAGCCGATTACCTCAGCCAAGATTTTGGCGCCGCGCTTCTTCGCCGAGCTTAAACTCTCTAAAATTACTATCGCGGCGCCCTCTCCCAATATGAAGCCGTCTCTGCTTGCGGCAAAGGGTCGTGACGCCGTTTCAGGAGTGTCGTTGCGAGTCGAAAGGGCGGTAAGGCGGTTGAACCCCGCCTGTCCCAGCGGGTGTATCATCGAGTGTTCGCCGCCGGCAATAACGACATCGGCATCGCCCCGGCGAATCATCATCATCGCCTCGCCGGCCGCCTGGGTACTTGCCGCACAGGCCGTCAGGCACGTCCTCACAGGCCCCCTCGCGCCGGTCATCATCGCAATATGAGCCGACGGCATACTCGATTCCTGCTCAAGCTCATTCATTGCATCCATACCGGCTGCGGTGAACTCAGCCCACCTGCGCCAGTCCATCTGCTGTTTTTCACTGTCCCACGCCGCGGCCAGTGCCCCGAAGAAGACCTCGCTGTTCGCAGAGCCCTCGCCGGCCCCCAGGTATATCCCCATCCTCGTCCTGTCGATGCCGTCGGCGGGCGCATCCGTCTCGATATTAATGCCCGCCTGTGTGCACGCCTGGTTTGTCGCACCGATTGTAAATCGGCTGCCCCGGTTGCCGTTGCTGTGCAGCCGGGCCTTTTTGGTATATTTCCTGAAGTCGTAGTTTTTGACCTCGGCGCTGAACGTAGTCGGAAAGGTCGAGGCGTCAAAAATAGTAGTTGTCGCCACGCCGCTCTCGCCCGCCAATATCGCCCGCCAGACGCTCTCGACATCATTGCCCAGCGGGCAGACAATCCCCATCCCGGTTATTACCACTCTTTCCAGCTTCAACTCTGCTCTAATGTTCATCGCCCAATCCAACTCTACTCAACGCACATTTGAAGGTGTATGTTCGATGTTGGATGTTCATTCAACTCCTTTTAGCACAACCGCCGCGGTCTGCCCGCCGTAGGTATAGCTGCAGCACAGAACGCAGCGAATATCTTTTTTCTGCTCTTTCGTTACAATATTCAGTTCACATCCCTCAACCCTGTTATCAAAGTTTTTCGCAGCCGGTATCACGCCGTCGGTCATCGCACAGACAGCGGCAATGACGTCGAGAGCGCCGCTGGCCGCACCGGTTGTACTGAGCATACTCTTCGTAGGCCAGACCGCAACCTCGCCTGCCGCCTTGCCTAATGCCGCCGCGATACCTTTTGCCTCGGCCAAGTCGTCCTGCGGTATGCCCGTGCCGTGCGGTATGACCAAATCGAGCTGCTCAGGCCCGATTCCGGCGTCTTCGAGCGCCTTTTCAATCGCGATTGTGACGGCCCTGCCGTCCGGCTCGAGATGCTCGTATGCAAGGTTGATACTTATGCTCTGCCCTGCGCCGGCCAGCCGGGCCTAGACTCGAGCGCCGCGCCTTTC
>CAYMYK010000165.1:0-6862 GCA_964394625.1 uncultured Pirellulales bacterium | reverse complement strand
ATCGTTGTTTTCAAGTTTCACCAGGAACCTCGTTTAAGAGAGGATTTGATAGAGGTTGTCGATATTATAAGTAACAGAGGAGACTGTGATGCCATTCTTGATTTTGCGGAGGTTGACCTTATGACCAGCCCGAGCTTGGCAAGTCTTCTTCAGCTTCGCCGGGTCCAGGTCAACAATGGGCACCGGCTCATCCTTTGCGACGTGAACCACCTTACCCGAGGCGTTCTCGCGGTGACCGGCCTTGACAGACTATTCGAGGTTGCCGATGATATATCGCAGGGCTGGCATTTGCTGCAGCGCACCGGCCTCGCCGGGTGACCGGGTCGGTAAGCGGGGGGAGGTTAATTTGGGAAAATGTGTTGCAATTCCGGCCGGAACGGTTTAAATTCCCAGAGATGATTCGGCAACAATGGCGCAACGTGTCTGTGAGAAAGCCGAGGTGTGCTATTCAAGGGGCAGGTTTAGGCCGATGACCGAAAAAACGGGAAATAACAATCCGGACAGGACGGCTGTCGAGCAGAGCGTGAGTGATTATGTCGATGGTCTCAGTGAAGAGTACAGGATGTTAGTCGTTCTCAAGGCACAGCTTTACGGCGGTTCCTGGGAGCCGATGCTGGATGATTTGCGTAACCGGTTAGCCGGCAAACCGTACATATTCAAGTTAGCGAACCGAATTCAGGACGACATCGAACGGATTGGGCAGATGAGAAGATTTGAGGCCGAGCACAACGTGGATTTGTCGAATTATGTGGAGCTGGATTAAATTCCGGCGAGGCGCATCGGTTTTTAGTGAATTCGTTTTGAGCGGATTTTTGTTGTGACTGGTTTTTCGAAAGTAAAGTTTTTTGGGGTGATGAAGATGACAAAGGTATCACAGTTCAGATTAGCTGCGGCAATCGGTCTTTTAGTTACGTTTTTACCGGGGGCATGTCCGGCAAAGGAGAGCGGTTCTCGCTGGCTGGTCAGTGACTCAGCAGTGGCGGGGACGGAGTTGAAAATCCTCTGGCAGTATAATATTCCGTTGAGGGACGGCGAGACGCTTGAGCAGCTGATGATTTTCGGGAGCCGGCTGTATGGGATGTCCAGCCGAAATTACCTTACGTGCCTGGACAGAAAAAACGGCAGGGTCATATTCAGCAGCTTCATTGCAACTGCGGGTCTGCCCGTTTCCAAACTCAAGCAGTATAAGGATGTGCTGATAACGGTAATCGGCAACAAACTGGTCGAGATAAATCCTGAGTTTGGGACCGAACACAGCAGGATAGACGTGGTTTACGGCATTACCTGTCCGGTGGTTCGCAACGAGTCATACTTCTATTTCGGCGGTGCGGATAAACGTGTTCATGCCCTTCGCAGTAAGGACAAGGTTCAGGTTTTTAAGGTCGCAGCTCAAAACGATTCGGCAATAGTTTCCGTTGTTGCAGACGATAAGTTTGTGGTGTTTGGGACCGATGCGGGCAATGTAATCAGCATTTTGCCGGACAGGCCCAAGAAGCTGTGGCAGTTTGACGTTCCCGGCAGGATAGCGGGCGAGCTTGTGCGTGACGGTAATTGGCTGTTGCTGGCGAGTGAAGATACACGGCTTTACAAGCTCGATATTATAAGGGGAGAGATGGCGTGGGCGTATCAGACCGAGGCGATTCTCGACAGGGCGCCGCAGGTGGGCAAAAGCGTTGTGTATCAGTATGTGCGCGATGTCGGCCTGACGGCGATAGACAAGGACAAGGGGACACTTTTATGGCAGGTTTCGGGCGGCTGCGGAATGGTCGCCGAGGCCGGCGACAGGACATACGTGATGACCGGGGCGGGTACACTTGTGGTGATGGATAATTCGAGGCGTAAGCAGTTGTACGTGGTTGCACTTAGAGGGGCGTCGCGATACGCGACTAATACATTAGACTCGAAGATATATGTTGCGGATGAAACGGGCCGGCTTGCCTGCCTGGAGCCGGCTGAGTAACGTCCCGCCATCCGGGCCGAGCAAGGAGAGGGCTGTGAGGCAGGTTTTATCTTACGATGGTTACGGCTGTCGTTACCATCGCTGAAGCAGACGCAACAAATGTGGGTGTAATGGCCGATTGTGAGTTGGGCATCGGTTCTTAACTGATGTGGAATGAGTGGTCGATTTTGTAAAGGAAGGAAGTTCAAATGGATGTGAAGGTCAGGACGGCGTTGATAAGTGTTTCGGATAAGACGGGAGTTGTTGATTTTGCCGGGAAGCTGACGGATATGCGCGTGAAGATTATCAGCACCGGAGGTACAGCCAGGGTACTCAGTGAAGCGGGTATAGAGGTAACGGGAATTGAGTTGGTGACGGGCTTTCCGGAGATGATGGACGGGCGGGTAAAGACGCTTCATCCGAAGATACACGGTGCTCTTCTGGCTCTTCGCGACAAAAAAGAACATAAGGCGGCGATGGCTGAGCACGGTATCGAGCCGATTGATTTGGTGTGCGTGAATCTGTATCCGTTCGAGCAGACGATTGCCCGCACCGGCTGTACGCTCGAGGAGGCGATTGAGAATATCGATATCGGCGGGCCGAGTATGCTTCGCTCGGCGGCGAAGAATCACAGGTTCGTAACGGTTGTTACCAGCAGTGAGCAGTATGACAGGGTGATGGAGCAGATGAAGAAAAAGGATGGGGCCGTGAGCGAGCAGCTTCGAGGCGAGCTTGCGCGGTCGGCCTTTGCCCTTACGGCCGGCTATGATGCCGCTATCTCGAAGTATCTCAATGCCAGGGCGGGTGAGCAGTTCCCGGAAAGGGTTTCGATTGCGGTGAGCAGGGTAAGGTCGCTTCGGTACGGCGAGAATCCACATCAAAAGGCGGCGTTTTACAAGCCGGCCGGCAGCGGTGAGATGAGTATAGGCAGCGCAAGGATAATGGAAGCTCAGACCGAGATAAGTTTTAACAACCTTCTTGATTCAAACGCGGCGTTCGAGTTAATCAAGGAATTCGAAGAACCGGCGGCGGTCGTGGTCAAGCACCTGAACCCGTGCGGCTGTGCGGTGGATGAGGACATCTGCACAGCGTACCGGAAGGCATACGAAGGGGACGTTGTCAGCGCTTTCGGCTCAATCGTGGCGGTGAACAGGAAGATGGACGTCGAGCTGGCGCAGATGATTATGGAGTCGTACAGCAGGTTCGGTAAGGCGCGCGGGGCGGGCGGATTCTTTGCAGAGGTGATTATCGCGCCGCAGTTCGATAAAGACGCCGTTGAGATAATCAGGACGCTGAAGGCCTGGGGCGGCAGAGTTCGGCTGATAGAGACCGGGCCTATCGACCGCAGCAAAATTGCATCCGGTGAATTGGATGTACGCTATATCGTTGGAGGGATGCTTTTGCAGCAGCGCGACTTAGTTGGCTGGGAGCCGGATGCGCTTAGCTACCCGACAAAAAAGCGGCCTACAAAAACGCAGCTTGAGGACCTGCGAATTGCCTGGCTTGCCTGCAAGCACAGCAAGAGCAACACGATTGTTCTGGCGAAGAACAGGAGGATAATCGGTGTCGGAGCGGGCCAGATGAATCGTGTCGAGTCGGGACTGATTGCGTTCAAGCACGCCGGCGACGAGACGCGGGGCTGTGTGATGGCATCGGATGCCTTTTTCCCGTTCCCGGACAACGTTGAGAATGCGGCCAAGGCGGGGGTGGCCGCGATAGTCCAGCCGGGCGGCTCGAAAAAGGACGGCGAGGTCATCGCCTGCGCCGACGAGCACGGTATCGCAATGGTCTTCACCGGCAAGAGACACTTTAAGCATTAGCGGTCAGCACAGTGTACAAGTTTCGCTTTTGGTTGTAAAAAACGCCCCAAATCGGTTTTATGCTGAGTGAAGCGAGGCATCCGTCTTTTGACAAAGAGGAGATTCTAAAATGAGAAGGATGGTCTGTTTGCTCTTTGTTCTCGCTATTGCCGGTTGCGTGGACGTGATGTTGCCTCCGCGTGGGCAGGCGGGGCTTGAGCAAACGGATGAGCCGCCTGTGATTCCGGTTGGGCTGGACGCATACCGGATGTGGGATAAGCTGCCGTATCAGCGCATCGGGGTGCGGGCGTATATGCGGAGCACTTATGACAGGCAGGGTAACAACCGGTCGGCGGATGCGAGCCACTTTCTGTATCAGCAATCGGATGACTTCAATGTCACCCTCGACGTGAAAGGGCCCGGCGTGCTGTACTTCAAAAGGACAAACCACTGGCACGGCAGCCCCTGGCATTACGAGGTGGACGGCGAGGATTTTCTTGTTAAGGAGACGGCGACTGCGGATGCGGTAAATGCCGTGAAAAAGTTCAGGCACACCACGTTCATTCCGGAGGAGCTTTTCCCGAACCCATTGACCTGGACATGGTCGGTGACAAAGGGAGCGGACCTGATGTGGGTTCCGATACCGTTCGAGGATTCTTTGCGGATTGCATACACACGCACGTTTTATGGAACAGGATACTACATATACCATTTGTTTGCCCCCGGGATGAAAAACCTGTCAACTCCTCTTGAATCGTGGAAAAAGAAGCCGCCGGACGCACGGGTGCTGGAGCTGTTGAATCGCGCGGGGACGGATATTGCACCGAAGGGCGAAGGCGTCAGGACATTTCGGGGAAAGGTAAACGTCAAGACGGAGAAGTGGAGCGGCATTGCGGAATTGAACGACGCTCCGGCGGTTATCCGTGCGTTGAAGTTCACTGTGCCGAGAGACAAGGCGTATGAATTCGGCAGGTGCCGGCTGCGGATAACGTGGGATTATCGATGGCACGCATCGGTTGACACGCCAATCGACCTGTTCTTCGGGGCCGGCCACCTTCACAACAGCGACGGTCGCGAATACTTGGTCAAAGGTTTCCCGATGGTGATCCGGTACGACGAAAAAAATGTGTATTTGAGCTGCTATTATCCCATGCCGTTTTTCCAACATGCAAAGATTGAAATTGAGGGACGTGAAGAAACCGACATCAAAGGCGTCAGGTGGGAGATACGTACCGTAGATTTTACGGGGCCCGTCAATTCGGCGGCGTATTTTCATGCAACGTATAGCGATACGCCCTCGCCGGAGCAGGGCCGGGATATAGTGTTCCTGGATACCGCCAATACTGAGGGAGGCGGTCTGTGGAGCGGCAGCTTTGTCGGTATGAGCTGGATATTCAGCCGGAGAGGTCATCTTGCGACTCTTGAAGGGGACCCGCGTTTCTTCTTTGACGACAGCAGTACCCCGCAGGGCTGGGGGACCGGCACCGAGGAGTGGGGAGGCGGCGGCGATTACTGGGGAGGACGGAATATGACTATTCCCTTTGCGGGCCATCCGGTAGGGACAGAGGCCGCAAAGGCAAAGGACAAAATGGACCTGCTGAATTCGGCTTACCGGTTCCTGATAGCGGACACCTTTCCTTTTGGCAGAAGAGCGGTAATCGGGCTTGAGCACGGCGGGCAGAACGACTCTAAGGAACACTACAGCGGTGTGGTGTACTGGTACGGGATAGACTCACCAACCCTGGTGCTGACCGACGAGCTCAACGTGTGCGATAAAGAAGATGTAAAGAAGCACGAGTATGACTCGCCGACGGCGGGCGAGCCATATACTTTGGTGTCGCGTTACGAATGGGGGCCTGACCACCGGAATGGACGTATGTACTTCGCTGCCGAAGAAGATAAAGCTCGAACGATGAATGGAGTAACGAGGTTCAAGGTGACTCTGAATCCGAAGAATCTTGGCGTGATGTTAAGACGGAAGTTCGACTACATTTATCCAAACCAGCACGCAAAAGTATGGGTTCGGCCACGTGCGTCTGAGAGTGATTGGCAGTACGTGGGTCAGTGGTACACAGCCGGGAGCAACACGTGCGTGTACAGCTATCCGCGCCAGGCCGGTGAGCTTGGTGCGACCGAGCACCGCGTAATCACGAGCAATCGCCGCTGGCGGGAGGAGGAGTTCCTCATACCGCGGCACATGACGGAGGGTCTGAAGCAGCTCGAAATCAGGATTGAGCACGTCCCGGACGACAAAGAGCTTTTCCCAGGTCATCCGTTTGATGGCGAGTCGGCGTGGAGCGAGTCGAGATACTGGGTGTACTGCTACAAGATGCCGAAGGTTACGCTCGGGCGACAGTAGTCCTGCCGCCCGCTGAGGGTCCGGCTATTTTAGCCCTGCGGCCTTTCGCAGCTTGCCTACCATATCCGTCCTCTCCCAGGTGAAGTCGGGCAGGTTTCTTCCGAAGTGTCCGCCGTGGGAGGTCTGAGCGAAAATGGGCCTTGCGAGGTTGAGGTAGTTTATCATTTTCTTGGGTGTGAGCGGAAAAAGCTGCCGGACGATTTTGCTTATTTTGGCTTCGTCTATTTTTCCTGTTCCTTCGGTATCGACGAGGACGCTTATGGGTTCTGCGACGCCGATAGCGTAGGCGAGCTGGATTTCACAGGCGTCTGCGAGTCCTGCGGCAACTACGTTTTTGGCGATGTGCCTGGCCATATAGCTTGCGGTTCTATCGACTTTTGTCGGGTCTTTTCCGCTGAAGCATCCGCCGCCGTGGCTTCCTCTTCCGCCGTAGGTATCGACGATGATTTTTCTGCCTGTCAGGCCGCAGTCGCCTTTGGGCCCGCCGATTACAAATTTGCCGGTCGGGTTGATGTGATAAATGATGTTCTTATCGACGAGCTTTTTTGGCAGGACGGGCAGGATGACCTTTTCGATGATTTGCCTTTTAAGTTCTTTGTACCTGACGGATGGTGCGTGCTGAGCGGCGATGACGACGGTGTGGATACGTGCCGGTTTGCCGTTATGATATTCGACGGTGACCTGGCTCTTGCCGTCGGGCCGAAGCCAGGGAAGTTTTTTGGTTTGGCGTATTTTTTCCAGCCGTCTTGTCAGCGCCTGGGCGAG
>CAYMYK010000164.1:0-6890 GCA_964394625.1 uncultured Pirellulales bacterium | reverse complement strand
CAGTTGAAGTCGGGTCAAGATGGAATCGAGTGGGCATTGTTGAACTCTCCGATTTTAGGATACCGTATTCACTTTCTGTTATGTTAGCTGGATATTATACATTATGGGAAGTTAGATGTCAAGTGAATTTTTTGGATTAGCCACGAATTTACACGAATAGGCACGAAGATTAAAAGGGCAAAAGGGCAAAAGGGTAAAAAGGCAAAAGGGAACAGAGGACACAGAGAGTTTTTTTCCTGGACACAGATTTTTCAGGTTGGTTTTGGTGTGTTCAACCGGTATGTGTTCTCGGCGGTCGTTTCTCTCGAAGCAAGCTTCTTCGAAACGGCACGCCTTCAAACATGGAAGCGTGCGCTTCCATTTTTGACCGGCTGAGCGAAGTCTGAGCCAGGAGTTGGCCCCCTGCTGCTGGGCCGAAGTAAGTAGCTTCTCGGGGATAAATACGAGAGAGTTGTCGTTAGAGGATTCGTGAATTGAGCTACGAAATAAATGTTGTAGCTTTTGACCGGAAGGGTATAATTTCAAATCACGCCAACAAGAGGGGCTGACAACCGGAAAGGCAGGATAATTGATTCCTTCGGCAAGTTCAGGACAGGTATTGATTATCGATTATTGATTATTGTTATTCCGCCGAAGGCGGGTTGAGTAATACGGTGATGGCGGTTTTGTGCCTCGCCAGAACGCGCAGGATTGGCTCCCTTGAAGTTAGCTTAGTTCGAGAGAGTTAAAGCATTTCCTTCGGGAAAGAAGGTGTTTATGACAAAATCAAAAGTAGCCGGAGTTATCATTGGAAGCATCCTTATAGTTGCGGGGGTTGTCTGGTCTTTAATGTTTCCCAAAACGAAGGATATTTTAAGGCCGGATTTTGTGGCATCTGTGGCAATTGGAGTAGGGCTAATTATTCCCGGCTTCATCATTCTGTTTCTAAAGAAACATAGAATGGTATCGAGCATACTCTCCATATTTTTGATTTGGTCTATTCTTATGAACCTTTTTTTGTTCTCTTTTGCGAAATACTCAGTAAAAGATATTCGAAAAATGACGGAAGACGGTTCAAATGCGATGTCGAAGCGTAGCGAAGATCCTGACTTGTCGGGGGCAGTTTTGTGTGCCTCGCCAGAACGCCCAGGATGCGCTCCCTTGAAGTAATCTTAGTTCGAGAGAGTGCCTCGCCAGCCCGCTTCTGATAAGATTTCTCTTGAGCGACCGAGGGCGAGAGAGTTGTCGTTGATGTATTTTTTAGTTTGATAAAGAGTGCGGGGGTGTGTATTATATGGCCGGAAAAACGTGAAACAGCTACTATTTTTTCCTAGTTCTTTTTGGTGGTTGATATCTTCGGCAATGATATGATGCAGATTATCGAGGCAACGGTATGAGCGAACAAATACCTGTTAATCCTGCTATGCTTTATTGGGCCAGAAAAACCGGCGGTTTTGGTATAGATGATGTTGTTGCCAAACTTAAACGGAAAAGGATAACTTCCGAAACCGTTACATCCTGGGAAAAAGGCACGGTCAGCCCGACGTATGTTCAACTGGAACGGCTTGCTTATGAAATTTACAAGCGGCCTTTGGCACTGTTCTTTTTTCCTGAGCCGCCTGAAGAAGAAACTCCTAAAGAGTCTTTTCGGACATTACCACAAGAAGAGATTGATCTTTTAGAACCAAGATTGCTCTATCTGGTGCGTCAGGCCAAGGTAATGCAAGAGAATCTCAGAGAATTATGCGATGGGGTCAATCCTGCGAAAAAACAGGTATGTTCTGACATTGTGATACGTAGATCAGATACCATTTCCAATGTAGCTAAAGCGGTTCGGAAATACTTAGGCGTTGGGTTGAATGAACAGTATGCACTAACAACAAATGACAAGGCATTGAAATATTGGCGGGAGGTGCTGGAAAAACATGGTGTCTTTATCTTTAAGGATGCTTTCAAGGATGAGGAATGTTCCGGGTTCTGCCTATATGATGATGTGTTTCCCATAATATATATCAATAACAGTCAGGCAAAAATACGTCAGATATTTACGCTCTTTCATGAATTGGCACACCTGCTATTCAGAACTGGCGGTATCGATTTAAGGCATGATGATTTTGTCCAGAGAATGAGAGGACCCAACAAACGCATAGAAGTATTCTGTAACAAATTCGCTGGCGAATTTTTGGTGCCTACCGAAGATATTAAACCTCGAATACGCAATCAAATCATAAACGACAATCTCCTAACACGACTCGCTAAGAAATATAGCGTTAGTCGTGAGGTTATCTTAAGAAAGTGTCTTGATCTTAACCACATCACAAAGGCATTTTATGAGGCAAAAGTGAAAGAGTGGAACGAGGAGAGATTGGCACGTGGCAGTTCTGGTTCGGACAGTAGTCACCCTACTTATTATGACGTTAAAGGAGCATACTTGGGAGCGTACTACATTGAAACTGCTTTCAGTCGATACTATCAGGATAGAATTTCTATCGAACAGCTTGCCGATTACCTTGGCATGAAAGAAACACATGTGAGCACATTCGAGGGCTATGTGCTTCATAGGGGGTGACGGCATGAAATATGTTTTTGACAGCGATTCCCTTATTAACCTGTTCAGGCATTATTACCCGGAAAGGTTTCCTACGCTGTGGGAAAAGTTTGATGCTTTGGTCTCAGCAGGAGAGCTTATTTCGGTTAGGGAAGTTTTTAATGAAATTGGGTCAAGTGAAGATTCGCTGGCGATTTGGGCAAAAGAACAGAAAAGTATGTTATTCTTGGAGTCAACAACTGAAGAACTTAAATTTGTAGGTGAGATTTTCAAAGTGCGGCATTTTCAGGCGATGATTCGTAAGCAGGAAAGACTCAAGGGAAAACCGGTCGCCGATCCGTTCGTTATTGCCCGGGCAAGGATTTCAAGGGCCTATGTGGTTACACAGGAAGAACTGAAAGAAAACGCAGCAAGGATCCCCAATGTTTGTAAGCATTTTGGGATAGACTGTACTAACCTTGAAGGTTTTATGGAAAAAGAAAAATGGACATTTTAGGGAAAGATAGATATGGCATTACATCCCAAATTTTCCCTCAAAACCAGTTGACTTTGCGGCAACTCTCTCGCCCTAAGCAATCCCCAGAATGCTAAGGCCAAAGCGTTCCCACAGGGCAAGCTAGCAAGGCAACGCCCACGAAACACTAAACACGAGCCACGGACGATGAATAAGCCCCTATTTTTTTCAGGCCCAGGTCGTGGGCCTTGCGGTAGGTGGTGGGCAAGCGAAGGGATTTTCGATTTTCGAATGGGGATTGGGGGAAGAGGGGGGGTGGATTTGCGATGATTTGGGTCCCCGGTTTGAGGACTCCAAGAAGCTCACCCGTAGGGATCTTCGCTCCCTTGGGGATAAATGCGCTTCGAGATTCGGCGGGATGTGGAAGCAAGCAGAGCCAGCGGTTTTTTCGTTTGTGCGGGCACACGTGGAAAGATGTAAATGTTTTCATTTACAGCCCTTTCGTGTTAAGATTAGCGGCGGCAAGTGTACTATAAAAATTGAAGGAGAATATCTATGCGCTCTGCATATCAAATGAGAAGAATCGTTACTCTGGCTGCTACGGTATTGGTTTTATTCTCCGTCTTTGCCCGGACGGCAGCGGCGGCTGATGAGAATGGGCCTGGCCGCACGCGCCTCGAACAGATACTCCAGAAGCAGCGAGAGGGCGGGCAGCTTAGCGACGATGAAAGGGCTTTTCTCGAGCGTGCCAGAGAACGACGTCGTAAGCCGAGCATCCGACAGCCGAGAGAGACTACAGGGCTGGTACCGCTGACGGAAATGGCGGATGGAAACTACAAAGGGCAGAGCGGCGGGCTATATGGGAACGGGAAAAACGCGCCTCCCTCTTCACATCGCGTCGCGGCTGAAAAAGCCCTTGCGAAAATCCAGCCGGTCGATGCCGAGGGACAACCATCGAAAACGGGCAGGATAGGGTTGATTTCCGTCGGGATGTCCAATACGACACAGGAGTTCTCCGTTTTCAAGAAAATGGCCGAGGCCGACCCGAAGAAATCTGCCCACGTCCTTATCGTCGATTGCGCTCAGGGTGGGATGTCGGCTGACATCTGGGCTCACCCTGAAAAAGCGACCGAACGAGGGCATCGGTCTCCGTGGAGGGTGATGGACGAGCGAATGGAAGAGGCGGGTCTGTCTGGTGCGCAGGTCCAGGCGGCCTGGGTAAAGCAGGCGCTGCCGGGGCCTCAACATTTGGGTCCTTTTCCCAGGCACGCCCGCGCGATGCAAGGCGAGCTTGTTGTGGTGCTGCAAGAACTCGAAAGGCGTTTTCCTAATCTTCGGGTCGCATATCTATCCAGCCGAATCTATGCCGGCTATGCGACTACTGGCCTTAACCCCGAGCCGTACGCCTACGAGTCGGCGTTCACCGTCAGATGGCTTATCGAAGACCAGATACAAGGCAAGGGCGAGCTCAATTACGACCCCGGTCGTGGTGATGTCAAATCTGCGCTGCTTTTGTGGGGCCCGTACCTGTGGGCCGATGGTCTCACCGCCCGCAAGAGCGACGGGCTGGTCTGGAAGCAGGAGGACTTGAGTGAGAGGGACGGGACGCATCCGAGCGAATCCGGCCGTCGAAAAGTGGCTGAAATGCTGCTGAAATTCTTCAAAACGAACCCAAGCGCCGGCACTTGGTTCCTTAAGTAAGATTCATAGTCGTGGTGAGCTGTCAGGTTTGCTTGGAGGTCATCTTATCTGCCAGCAGGTTGTAGAGCCAGGCGAAGATTGCTCCGCCTATGGCGGCGTCGCAGAAGGCTCAGGTCAGGCCGATGATGCTGCCGAGGGGCGTTATTGAATAATCCCCTGTAAAGCCGGCCTATGAAGGTCGGCTCGCCGGCGATGCCCTCGAAGGCGATAATCCACCAGGTCAAGCAGAACAGGCCAAGGCCCCAGATGAGTCCTGATGTAAGGGCGAATGCCTTGATATTGAGTTTCATTTTTGCACCTCGCTTTCCCGGCACAGTACGGCGACTGCGCCGTTGTCGGTATTTTGAATCAGTTTTGCCTGTACGATGTCGTTTTTTTGCAGGCCCGCTGAACCGTTGACGAAGACCTGAAAGTATCTTTCACATCGGCCTGATGGTTGTTGTGTATCGTTTTCGATGAGGACGGAGGCGGTCTGGCCGAGAAACTGCTGCCGGAATTGACCGGCTAATTTGTCGCTGAGGTCGCGGAGGATTTTCGAGCGTTGTTTTATGACTTTCGATGGGACATTGTCTTTCATTTTGGTGGCGGCGGTGCCGGGCCGGGGTGAAAACGGGAAGACGTGGATTTTTGCGAAGCCGGCGCAAGTCGCCAGGGCGATGGTCTGCTGGAAATCCCGTTCCGTCTCGCCGGGAAAGCCGACGATGATGTCGGCGGTAATCGCCGGGCGGTCGAGACGCTCTTTGAGTATTGAGATTTTTTCGTACAATTCGCTCGAGGTGTATTGTCTGGCCATTCGGCGAAGGACCTCATCCGAGGCGGACTGGATGGACAGGTGGATGTGGGGCACAATGTTTTGGTGGTTGTCGAATACGTCCAGCAGGTTTTCGGTGATGTCGGCCGGGTCGAGTGAGCCGAGCCGGATTCGTGGCAGGAGCGGGATACCGGCGATTTCGTGGAGCAGTTCGGCTAATTTGGGGTTTTGCCGGTTTGGCCAGCAGTTTCTTCGGGTGGTCTTCTGGCCGAACGAGCCGAGGTTGACGCCGGTGAGGACGATTTCCCTGTGTCCTGTGCGGACGAAGGCACGAGCTTCCGATAATAATTCTGTTACTGTTCCGCTTTGAACAAAGGGGCGGGTTTGCGGTATAATACAGTATGAGCAGCAGCGGTCGCAGCCATCCTGGACTTTCAGGAAGGCGCGTGTATGGCCGGCGAAATGGGTTAATTGCGGCAATAAGGGGTAATTGGCGAAGGCGGGGTTATTATCTTTGATTTTTGGCCGGTTTTGTGGTTCGATAGGGGTTTTAGAGGAGGATTTGGGGTTGAGTTTTGCCGGGCCGGCGAGCTTTTCGGGTTCAGCAGTGTAGTTGAGGAGCTTCTGGAGCCGTTTGGCGATGTGCCGGCGGTTTTTTACGATGTGGATATTATGGTTTTCGGGGCATTTTAGCTCGCCGAGGCGGCCGGCGGCGGTGAGGCAGCCACAAATGAGGATGGCAGCGTGAGGCGCAAGTTTTTGAGCCCTGTTGATGCAGGAGCGGCTCTTTGCAGAGGCGGTTTGCGTTACGCAGCAGGTGTTTATAACGGCGATGTCGGGGACTTTGGGTGGCTGGACGGGTTCGAGGCCGAGGGATGTGAGGAATTGATGAATCTGGCGGCTTTCGTACTGGTTGACTTTGCAGCCGAGAGTATTTATAGAAAAAGTTTGCATGGTATGGTATAATGTATAGGTGTGTGTGTAGAATTACAAGACGGGTTTCCGCTTTGCGGTTCATCGCAAAATGGGGCCCGAGCGGTTGGGCTTGGATTAAGCCATAAGATGGGAGGCCGGCAATGGCGGCGAAATTCGGTTCGGTGTGGGCCATAGATATCGGCAACAATTCGCTCAAGGCGCTTCGTTTGAGTAACGAGTCAGGGGCGCTGGAGGTGACAGGGTTCGACAATATCCAGCACGGCAAGATACTGACGGGTATGGGAGTGAGCGCGGCAGAGCGGGAGGAGCTTACGGCGCTTAGCTTACGTGCGTTCGTAGAGGGCAATGACCTGAGCCGGGACGATATAATCGTTTCTGTTCCGAGCCAGAACAGTTTTGCGCGTTTTGTGAAGCTTCCGCCGGTAGAGCAAAAGCGGATACCGGAGATAGTAAGGTTTGAGGCGGGCCAGCAGATACCGTTCGACATAAACGAAGTTCAGTGGGACTGGCAGTTGATGAGT
>CAYMYK010000163.1:0-6978 GCA_964394625.1 uncultured Pirellulales bacterium | reverse complement strand
AGATTTTGAACGTGACATTTTCTGTTCCTCCTTTTAAGGATATGTGAGTGTTGTTCAGTTAGTGACTTCTGCGAACGATAGCGAACAAACCTGTACCCAATAGCAAAAGCGTACAGGGCTCAGGTACCGCAAAAGTAACATGGCTGTCAATAATGTAACCGCCTCTTTCTCCGTGTAAGCGTAATTGGTTCCAGTCCCAGTGTTCCAACACAGGCGCATTTGTAGGGATAACAGTGCTTGAAAGCGCCATACCACTATAGTCATCAAGCTGCCAATCGATACCATCAACCAATGTCCCATTCGACAAGTTGAGGTTGTTGTAACTGATGAATCCATAGTTGTCCCCAGTTGGATAGTCGTTCACGACCTCGAGAAGAAAGTCGACATTAGTTGGGTCGGTCATGAAGGTAAATCCGCTGACTGTTAGATGGACACCATATGGCGAAGTGGAGTGTTCATAATCTCCTACATTCTCCGACGGATTTGTGTCCGGCGTGTCGGTATCGTAGGTGTACCAGCCGGTGATGATATCGCCGGGATTTATTTGGCCATCGAGGTAATTGCCCTCGTCCTCGACGGTATCGACGACGCCTTCGATATTGATTGTAATTAGTTCCGCATTCGCAAGCGGCGCTACCAGCACCAGCATCAACACTCCCGCTACCCATACAATTACATCTCGCATCGTTTTACCCTTTCAATAAAAACCCTCGAATACATAAAACATTATACCACACACGTACCATAAATTCAAGCCCTTTTATACAATTTTTTGGCATGACACAGCGGCAGAAAAAGAGGGCGCGCTATGCCTGCCTGGCCATAGTAATTGCAGCCCCAAGCCCACACATGTCTATTGACGTCCACGGCCAATGAATGTTTCCAACCGGAGTCTATAGCAATGATGCCCTCCAAATATTCGGATGGGCTGTTCATGTCACCGTCGTGAACTCTAACAAGCAGATTTTGTTCTGTAGTATCGTCGCCGATTCCGAGATGATACCAAGAATTATAACCGGCGGCCCAAAGATTGGCATCCGCAGTTAGAACAAGTGAGTGAGTTTCGCCTCCGGAAACTGCAACCGCACGCGAATTAGCGTATGGTCCCGCGTTTGCAAGGCTAACTGTGAGTAAAATGATAATGACAATTACATATACAGATTTTGAACGTGACATTTTCTGTTCCTCCTTTTAAGGATATGTGAGTGTTGTTCAGTTAATGAATTCTGCGAACGATAGCGAACAAACCTGTACCCAATAGCAAAAGTGTGCAAGGCTCTGGGGTCGCTGATGTAACATGTGCATCAATGATAAATCGCCTGTCGCTTTCTAAGCGAAGATGGTTGCTAGTCCAGTCTTCTATAGACGGTGGATTTACTGGAAGGCTATCATCCATTAAAGCCGTTCCTGATGTATCGTCTAACTGCCAAGATATATAGTCAACAGGGACTTCATCGGACAGAGGCAAGTTGTTGTAACTTCTTATGAGATAATTGTCCTCTGAATATGGCCCTCCCGCATTACCAACTGACAACATGAAATTTACATTTAAACTATCTGTTTGAAAAGTGAATCCACTCAGACTAAGATAAATCCCAAATGGTGTCTCAGAGTATTCATACATTCCTATATATCCTGATGGGTCTGAGTCCAGGGTAGCCGTATCGTAAGTGTACCAGCCGGTGATTATGTCGCCGGGGTTGACCTGGCCTTCAAGGTAATTGCCGGAGTCATCGACTGTATCGACGACGCCTTCGATATTGATTGTCACCAGTTCCGCATTCGCAGGCAAAGCTACCAGCGTCAGCAAACACACTCCCGCTACCCTTAACATTACATCTCGCATCGTTTTACCCTTTCAATAAAACCCTCGAATACATAAAACATTATACCACACACGTACCATAAATTCAAGCACTTTTATACAATTTTTCGGCATGATACAGCGATGAAAATAAGGGCACCGCTACATCATGCCCCGCTGCGCCCCGCAGAAACGGCAACAATATTCTCAAGAAAACCCGATGTTGTCCCCATCTCGCCAGCATGAACACGGATGGGATGAGGTGAGTGGGGATACATAGTCGCATCATCGCCGAGTTCACCATAATAGTTATTCCCCCATGCCCACACATGGTTATTAACATCTACAGCCAACGAGTGTTTCCAACCGGAGTCTATAGCAATGATGCCCTCCAAATATTCGGATGGGCTGTTCATGTCACCGTCGTGAACTCTAACAAGCAGATTTTGTTCTGTAGTATCGTCGCCGATTCCGAGATGATACCAAGAATTATAACCGGCGGCCCAAAGATTGGCATCCGCAGTTAGAACAAGTGAGTGAGTTTCGCCTCCGGAAACTGCAACCGCACGCGAATTAGCGTATGGTCCCGCGTTTGCAAGGCTAACTGTGAGTAAAATGATAATGACAATTACATATACAGATTTTGAACGTGACATTTTCTGTTCCTCCAGAATGAGCATGTAGGTTGTGGTTAGTTAATGAACTCTACGAACAACCGAGAGTATCCCTAAGCCAAGAAACAAAAGCGTACATGGTTCAGGTACAGCCGATAGTATGTGACCGTGGATCATATACTCTCCTCTCTCGCCATCTAAGCGTAAGTGATTGAACTCCCAATCAAGTAAGTGCGGTGCCTCGACTAGCAAGGCGTCGCTGGACAAAATAGTCCCAGTTGGGTCTTCCAATTGCCACCCGATAGAATCAACTGTTGTTCCATTTAACAAAGCGTCATTATTATAGCTAGTAATCCAATAGACATCTGCGCCTGACGGATTATCATTGGACACCCCCACCAGAAAGTTAACATTCAGTAAATCTGTCTCAAAAACAAGGCCATTGACGTTTAGAAAGACTCCATACGGTGCTTCAAAGTAATGGTAGCGTCCAATTGATGGGGATTCTTCGCCCCAGAGCCAGTCTTGGTCAGGAGTGTCTGAGTCAAAGACATAATAGCCGGTGATTATGTCACCGACATGAATCTGGTCTTCAAGGTAGTCGCCGTCGTCCTCGACGGTATCGACGACACCTTCGATTTGAATTGTAATCAATTCCGCATTCGCAAGCGGCGCCACCAGCGTCAGCACACACACTCCCACTACCCCCATTGTTAAAACTCGCATTTTCCCATCCTTTCAAAAGAGTCTCAAATACGTAAAACATTATACCACGCACATACAATAATTTCAAGCCCTTTTTGCTTATGGAAACGGGCGTGTCCTCGCCATAAGTTATTTTTACCGCCTTTTTCACCTCCTTTATCGCGCTACATAATCCCAATCTACACCACCCGTTGCCCCTTTGTCAAGAAAAAAGTGAAAATTTTTCAGCCGAAGGCGAAGGCGAAGCCGTTGACATCGAGGGCAATTGAACGATTCTCGCCGGTCGCAGCCGTCTGTCAGGCTGCGCAGCGGGGCGTAATTGCAGCCGGCAAAAGTTTTTCTTTTGCTTCTAAGCCGTTTGGAATATAGTCTTTACCCTTGATTTTTTAGCGATTAAACAAATGACGTCAGAGTTTGCAAAATTAAGCGATGCGGAACTGCTCAGCCGGGCGGCGGCGGGCGATGAAGGTGCATTTCGGGAAATCGTCAACCGCTACAAAAACGGGCTTTATGCATTTCTGCGAAACTTCCTTAACCGCTACGACTTGGTCGAGGACGTCTTCCAGGAGACGCTGCTGCAGCTTTATACCAGCCAGGCGAGCTTCGATGCGAGCAGGCCGCTTCGCCCGTGGCTGTTCACCATCGCCGCCAACAAGGCCAAGGATGCACTTCGCAAGATGCAGCGAACGCCGGCCGTACCGATAGGCACTATGACCAGCCCCGAGGAGATGTCGTTCAACGATGCGTTAAATGTCCTGACAGCCACCGAGGTAAGGCCTTACGAGGAGCTGCAAAGGGATGAAACCGCCGAGAGTGTACGCCGGATTATAGCGGATATGCCGGAAAATCTGCGGGAAATTCTGATTTTGGCCTATTTTAACAAATTTTCATACAAACAAATGGCCCAGGTTTTAAGTATACCTATTGGCACGGTAAAGAGCCGGCTTCATACCGCGGTCGGCCGATTTGCCAAAGACTACAAAGCAGCGCTAAGGAGTAAGAAAGCTAAATGACATCGCTAACAGACCAGCAAAAGCAACTCATCTTCGACTACGCAATAGGGCTGACATCCGAACGGCAGAGCGCTCAGGCGCAAGATCTGATATTCTCTAATAAACAGGCCGCTGAACTACACACAAAGCTGAAATCTTCCCTTTCCCCTCTTGATTCAATTGCCGCCGAACCCTGTCCCGATAAGCTTGCCGAAGGGGCAATCTGGCGCTTCACCCAGGCCGTCCACTCTGGCCAGGCGCACCTTGAAACACTGCTGGCTGCTGAGCAGAAACACAAAGTACGCTCCAGGGGCTTCCAGTGGGCCCTGGCCGCCCGGCTGGCTACCGCCGCGGTCTTTATGATAGTCGGCTTTGCCGTAATTACCGGCTTTCGTGTCCTCTCGAGCTACACACATCAAAGGTACTGGCAGAGTCAATGTGCCTCCCAGTTGGGCAGTATTTTCCAGGGCATAAGCAATTACAGGGCCGACAACGGCGACAGGATGCCGGCGGTCGCCACCGCAGCCGACTCGCCCTGGTGGAAGCTCGGCTACCAGGGGCCTGAAAATCACTCAAATACCCGCCCGATGTGGCTGCTGGTCAGGGGCGGTTACGTCAATGCCGACGAATTCGTCTGTCCGGCCAGGAGAAATCTCAAAACACTCCAGATAGCCCCCGCAACCGTCAAAATGCTTAACGACTTTCCGGGCAGGAAGTTCGTTACCTATAGCTTGCGAATAAACTGCAGAAAATCGCCGGTGGATATGACCGGGGGAAAGCCCATAATCGCAGACCTCAACCCGATTTTTGAAAACGCAAACATCCCCGAAGGCCCCTCGGGCAGATTCAGCGTTGTGGTTAATGATAAGCTGCTGAAAAACAACAGCAGCAACCACGGCGGTCGAGGGCAAAATGTGCTGTTCTGCAACGGCAGTGTGGGCTTTCTGAAGAACCGCCGTGCAGGTGTTTCGATGGACGATATCTTCACACTGCAGAATACACGGCGGTACAGGGGCGTTGAGCTGCCCGCCTGCGAGTCGGATGCCTTTCTGGCCCCGTAGCCAAACCTGTTGCTCGACATCACACCGATTTTACCTGCAACAACCACAAGCCAAACTGCCGCACTCTTAAACTTTGTGATTATAAAAGCTTAAGTATGTGTGCGAATACGGGGGAATTTGCAAAAATTCCGGGCAGTTTGCTGCGAATTCACACGAATTGACACTGATTTTCTTAACCACTGATTTTACAAATTAACAAGGATTGTGGATATTTTTTTTGCAATCCGCCGAAGACGGGCTTGACTTATTGAATTTTATGTGATATAAGAAAATACCGTCAAATAATCGGTTATGTTAATTTCAGCCGGTAAACGATAAGTTTGAGTAATATATGAGAATGGCACGCACCCGCAGACAGGTCGAGATGGGCCGGCACGGAGCGGGCGGCGGTTGCCATTGAAACGGAGGTGATAATATGCAGGGTTTTGTGAGGGTCTGCTTAGTTGTCGTTACCGGGTTTGTTTTGTCGTGGGCAGGCCAAGCGTGTGCCCAGGCGACGCTGGCTGAGCTCGAGCAGGCAAAGGCGAACGTTATTTCGTTAATTGAGACGGAAAGCTTTGCTGAGGCAGACAGGGCGGTGGAGCGGATGTTGGCGGAGTTTGGGGGCAGGGCAGGACTGGGTGAGTGCCTGTACGAGGTTGCGGATAAATACAGCGATTCGAGGCGTTATGCGGAGGCAAATGACATATATGCAGTAGTGATTGAGCAGAACCAGGGCAGTGAGATTGAGCAGAGGTCACTGCTTGGGGCTGCAACGGCGAATACTCTTCAGTTGATAGAATCACAGGACTACTGGCCTGCCGGGCAGATGCTTTCGCAGTTACAGCAGCGGTTCAAAGGACACGCTGACCTGGCGGACCGGCTGTATTCGGTTGCGCGGAGGTATGCGTGGAACAGAAAGTACAAAGAGGCAAAAGGACTTTTAGAGCGGCTGCTGAGGGAGTATCCCGGCAGTACGTATCGCGACGACCGGCAGTTCTGGCTTCGAAGGGTTGATATATGCCTTTTGATTAACGAGGGACGGGACACGCAGGCGGATGCGGCGATTGAAGTGTTTTTGAAAGACTTTTCGGAGCGAGCGGATTTGGCGGAGGTGTTTTACTGGATTTGCAGAGAATACGAATGGACACGTAATAGGGTCGAAGACAGGCGGACGCGATATGATATTTGTATTGCGTGGTATGAGCGGCTTGCGAAGGACTTTTCAGGCAGCGAGTTTGCGGACAAGGCGGCACTGGATGCAAAGCGATTGGCTCATCGGACGCGGATATTCACTTCTATAGAGGACGGCAATGATGCGGAGGTGGATGCAGCGGTCGATGCGATGGTACGCGACCTGAATGGTTGTCCCGATGCGGCATCGGAGCTGTACTGGACGGGGATAGAGTATGAGCTTTATGAGGGTGGGCAGCGTCTTGCGAAGCGGATGTTTGAGCGGATTGTCGACAAGTATGGAGACAGTCCGGAGGCGGAGGATGCGAGAGTTTGTGCGCTTAGGATGGATATACTGGATATGATTGAGGCGGGTGACATAAACAATGCCGAGCCGGCTATCGACAGGATGGTCCGGGACTTTAGAAATCATCCGCACGTGTACGAGAGCTTGTGCCGGATTGCGAAGGTGTATTACGAGATTGCCCAGGGCACGACGCCGGCGGAGCTGCGGATAAGCGCTGAGCAAAGAGAGCGGATTGTGGCGGAGCGGCGCAAGTACTTTGCACTGGCGAGGAACGTGTGGCAGCGGATTATTGATGAGCTTGATGCGAAATCGCCGGATACCGCTGTTGCGTATTACTTCGTGG
>CAYMYK010000162.1:0-6996 GCA_964394625.1 uncultured Pirellulales bacterium | reverse complement strand
GCTCATTCACTTCCGCCGCCATCACCGAGATTATAAGCTCATCCTTGCCTTCTACTTTGACCGGCCCTGTTGCATCAAGCCCGTTTATGCGCAGCACCGGTGCTCCATTCGCAAGAGAAACTACTATCCCTGCCAGCACAGCCGCGAGATATTTTTGCCTTTTCCACATAGTAATCGCTCCCTGTAAGAGCATATCATTATATTCGCCGAATGTTCCTACAAGGCCCGATTATGCCGGCACCGAATCAGCCGAGGCTCCGCAACAACGGACTTCCTTCGCAGTAAAGTAATAGCCAAGCGGGGTTTGTGCAAGTTTTTTTTGTCTGCAATTTTGGTTTTTTCTCGGCTGACTCGTCCCGCCGTGTAATTTGGGGCAGGATAGGTAAAAGGGGAAGATATTGCGAGGGGTTGAATACTCGCGGCCGAGGCGCAGTATGTGATTTTGGGCATATTTGTGTGAGGCGTTTAAGTCGGTGAGCGGTACCGAATGTGGTTTGACTGCGTGTTAAAGGGGCGGGTTAGCCGGCGGATTGGCGCCAGTTCGAGGCGAAGATTGCAAAGTCGGCGGCGTCGATTTTTTTGTCGTTGTTGAAGTCGGGTAAGCCGACAGCGTTCGGCTCAGGCCAGTAATTTGTGAACAGCTCGAGGTCGAAGACGTTGACGGTGTGGTCGTCGTTGAGGTCGCCTGTTATTGTGATGTAATAGTCGGTCAGGATTTGCTCGGCGGGTTTGTGCTGTGGGGTATGTCCCTTGTCGGTTGGCCCGCCGGCATTGGGGTTTGTCTCCCACATCCACCAGAAGACGCCGGCGAACCAGCTTCGATTTGCGCACTGGCTAAGCAGTGCGGTATAGCAGTCGGCCTGTTCGGCCAGGTCAACCGGAGCCGTGCTGCTGCCGGCCCAGGGATAGCGGTTCGCGCCGTCGAAGCTGCCGTAGCCGACCTCGGTGAAGATGATTTTGTGTGTGGGCCAGTTTGTCCAGCGCCAGGACTGGATGGAGTTTGCGCGGTCCTGCCAGGCCAGCTTGAGCTCATTTAATGTGGCGTCATTGTGGTCGGTAAGGGGGTAGTAGGCGTCGATGCCGATGTAGTCGAGGGCGTCCCACCAATCGATGTTTTGCTCGTTGCCATGGTTTGCGGCGTAGGTAAGCGGGCCGGTGTAGCGGGTGCGGGTGTTTGCGGCGATGCTTCTCCAGGAATCAGCCCATGTTGTGGTGTCGATGAATTCGCAGCCGATGCAAAGCATTTCGACGTTTTTGAACTCGGCGACGTCGGCCCAGTAATCCATAAACTGCTGATACTCGGTGAACCATGCCGTTGAGGGGACTATTCGGGCGCGCCACTCGCCGCTCTTGACATCAACCATTGGCTTTAGCATTACTCTGATGCCGAGCTCGTGACAGGTGTCGATGGCGTGCATAACGGAACCGGTGGAGGCGGAATACCACCAGGAGTCAGGATAGATTTCGGCGGAGGTGACGGTGTCCTGGAACCAAAAGACATTGAGGGCAACCCAGGCGCAGCCGGCATCTTTTGCGTTGGCGAGTGACTCATCGGAGCCGGGCGTGGAATAGATGTCCCATCCCCAGGCGACGTAGTTGGCACCTTTGAATTCGATGGCGTCGGCATTTAGGGAATTAAGGGCGGCGAGGAGGGCGAGAGTTATAAGAAGATTTGAAGCAAGATGTCGATTCACGACCACACCTCCGGTTTATTCTTACAAGTTGTTGGCGTCGGCGGGTGGTTTGAACCAGTCGGCGGTAGTGCCTAAGCGGTCGAGGAGCGGCTTCATATCGGCGGCGTCGATAGTGCCGTCGCCGTTGATGTCGCCGCCCAGGCGCTCATCGGTTTTTTCAATACCGGTTAATATGTTGCGTAGCATAATATCCAGGTCTTTCGTATCGACGGTCCCGTCGGC
Organism: uncultured Pirellulales bacterium; assembly: GCA_964394625.1. Classification (GTDB taxonomy): domain Bacteria; phylum Planctomycetota; class Phycisphaerae; order Sedimentisphaerales; family Anaerobacaceae; genus JAUVYV01. The sequence continues at coordinate 5,080 of CAYMYK010000162.1, read as the reverse complement.
GTTGAGGTCATACCACAGGATGTTTTCCCTGTCCGGCGGCCGGGCAGGATTCCAGGCCAGGGCGTATGTCAGGGCGGCATCAGGCCGGCCGGTATTATCCGGGTCGCTTAACGACGCCACGATTTCATATTCAGTGTAGTTGGGGTCGGTTCGGGTGTAGATGTGCTCGATGTTGTCAGCCCGGCTGTCGCTGTAGTCCAGCAGGTAATCTTTGTTGGGGTCGTTGGTGTCAACCGCCCAGCATTCGAGGCGAAGGTCGGCATCGGTTTCGGGCAGGGCATTGTAGGGGTATGCGGCGGCGTAGTGTTTGTTCCAGCACAGGGTGGCCTTTATCATTTTGCCAGCCGGTTCATTTATGGTTATTCTGTAAACGGCCTGCGGCTTTTGGTTTTTCTGCAGTTGGTTAATGTCCCAGCCGGCCGGCGGGCAATCACCGGGTTTGCTTCGACCGGCGATAAGCTGGCCATAGGCGTCGGCGGCATTGAGCATACCGGCTCCCTGGGCAAAGTCGAGCGGGACTTCGTGGTCGTCGTCTTTCGTGAGCAGGCCCTTGTGCCAGAAGGGCAGTTTGGAGGCGGAATTGAGCAGGACGGCCTTTATCAGGCAGTTGCCGCCGTTTGGCGAGGCGGCGAGCCCGAGGTTCGGGTCTTCGTTTGCCTTTTGCAGGAGCACAGCCGCGGTTCCTGCGACTATGGGCGTGGCAAAGCTCGACCAGTTTCCGGTCGGCTGATAGCCGTTCGGGTCGTTGTAGTCGGCGACGATGCAGTTGCCCGGCGCGACGATATCGGGTTTGCACCGGCCGTCCTGGGTCGGCCCGGCGCTGGAGTGGGCCGGCAGGGCCAGCGAAAAGCGGGACAGCTTTACGGCCAAGTCGGCGGCGCTGACCGAATCGATAACGCCGACACCGATGACGTTTGCGCCGGCACCCGGGTAAAGGACGGGGTCGGAAGCATCCCGGCCGTTGCCGATGCCCGCTACCACGGTCAATCCGTACTGCTCGGCGAGTGAGTCGATTGCCCTTGTCCACCAGTCGTCGAACGGGTCGCCTATCCCGGCGACTATGATGTCCGCGTCGGGCGCCGAGCCGGTGAAGAGGTTGTTTATAACGAAATGCCAGAACTCATAAACGTCCGCCCGTGCACCGGGTGCGGCGCCAAGGTAGCGGAAGCTGCCGAGCTGCTCGTTGAATGCGTTGTCGTCGCGGCCTAAGAGAACAGAGCAGATGGCGGTGGAGTGCGGTGATATGCCGGGCACGACAAAGTTATGGTCGTGAAAAGCAAGCTGTGCGTCTGCAAAACAGTTGTGCCCGACTGCGGGCCGGTAATCGTTTTGCGGCCGGCCGTCGGTGTAGGTAATGCTTCTGGAGATGACGGCCAGGCGGATACCGGAGCCGGTGAGGTTGGGGTCGAGCTGTCTGAGCCGATACAGGCCGGTGTAGTTTAGCGCCTGCGGCTGAAGATTCTCCGCAGCGGCAGCCGTGGCCAGTACTGATGCGACTGCCAGCAAGGCGGTCAGACCGAAAGCAAGCTTTCTGTGGGCGGTATATGTCAATTCCCTGCTCCGAAAGCGAAGGTCGAGTTCGTTCATCGGTTTCGTACCGCAGGGCCGGGGTCTGCAGCGGCTGTCACAGCCGTCGGCCACGATACTTATTCCATACCGGTATGATACCATAAAATAGTCCCGTTTTCAAGGGCATTGTCCGGTCAGGGCCGGCTATGTAAGTTATAGGCAGTATTTCGGCATTATCAAGGCCCTCGGTAAGTAAATTGGCGGTATGAATGCCGTCGGCGGGGTAAAAAAAGTCGTGCCGCGACTGCTGCCGGCAACTACGAGGGGTATTGCCTCCGAGGCGGCCAGGGGGGGTGGAGCGTGCGAAAAAAAAATTTAATTTCTTGATAAATAATCTGGTAAGTTCGGCTTTAACACACTGATGGAAAGCGGGATAGGAAGACGCAATTAAGGCCGTACGTTTAAAGAAGAGAGATAGTAATGATTATCGGCTATAAACCCAAGAGAGGCCCATGAGAGTCTGAGTTATTCCCCAAGTGCTTCCGCGACAGCGTGCTCCAGCTTTTCGCCCTTCAATCCAACAGCAAGGACTCTCCCATCAGGCCCTACAAGCACATTCCACGGAAGCTCTCCCACCTCGAACATCCCTCGCACAATACTATTGGAATCAATAAAGCCCTGCGTCCAGATGATATTGTGCTCACCGGCGTACTTCCTTGCCATTTCAACAAAAGGACTGACCGGAGCAGCCATCATAACTGAGAGCACGTCAAACGACTCACCATCAAACTGCCTGTGAATCCTGCCGACAACGTCCATTTGACCGAAACCATCAGAGCTCATACCCATATCCCAGAAGCAAATCAACACGACTCTGCCTGCGAAATGACTGAGCCGGATTCTTTGCCTATCGGCGCTCTCCACCTCGAACATCGGGGCCTTTTCCCCTACCTTAAGCCCGGCGACCGGCCCCACAGTGAGGATGCCAAGATCGAGCGGTACATTTGCATCATAGTTCTCGGGGACAGTGAACTCATGCTGCAGTCTGCCTGATAGCTCCCAGCCGTTTGTCCCTGTGTCCTCATCAACAGGCCTGTAACACTTAGCATCTAACATATAATACCCTGGGGGTATCTCCTGGGCACTGAAGCTGTAATCAGGCTCCAGCACATCGCAATACTCTTTCCACGGACGATGCTCTTCTGTAAGCTTTTGAGCGGCTCTTTCGACAAAGTGTCGTCCTTCAGAGCTTTCTAAGAACGTGACGTACCATCTCGCTTGTTCATCGAAGCTCATTTCATCCAGGCGGTCGGGCAGCGGCAAGTGCAACTGCTCATAGAATTTCTCAATGCCGGGCTGTCTGCTTTCGATGGAACAGAGTTGTGGAGCTGTCCAGCCCTCGAATTTCTTGACACGGTCACTAATCTCGAACTTCCCAACTACGGTTGTTGTCCCGGAATCGAAAGTCAAACTAACGGTTCGCCCCGGCAATACTTCAATTTCACCATACTCTACGATCGAAGTTCTTCTTCCTCCATCGTCCAGTGAGACCCAATTGACCTGCATCCTGCATGGAACCACACGCTCCAGAATGCACCTGCCCCTCTCGTCCGTAACCGCCGTATATGCGTAAGTGCAATACATTTTGTTGGCATCATTATCCGGCTGTACATTCACTAATGACACATTGTGATATTCTTGGGGTTCCGTTCCCTTTCTAAGCAGAACCTCGACACGCCCCCACGGCTTTAACAGGACCTTGCCCAGGCGCTCGAACTGACTCTGCGATAGCTCGGCAAATCCCGCATCATGAATCGCCACAATCTTGTACGGCTCGGCCTGGGGCCCAATCGAAAACCCGCCATCAGACCCGGTCGCAACGTAATCGCCGGGCATCATGTTGTTTTTGACACCGTTTCTTAAAGACAGGTATCCGCCAGCTCTCACAACGTGAACCTCGGCTCCGGCCGCAGGTGTACCATCCGGCAGAAGAACACTTCCACTTATAGAACCGGCCTTTTCCAGGGCAAACTCGAGCCTTACATTCTCCTCTTCGATACTGACTTGGCGCGAGGTGAGCGGCAGGTAACCGTTCGCTTCTATACGGATTGCGTAGGCCTCATTGGGAATGTTGAAAGAAAGGGCAAATTCGCCGTCAGTGAAGACCCTGTCCCAGAATTTGTTTCCCACTTGCCAGATAATGTTGTGTTCCTGGTCCTGCCTGATGCCCACAATCACTCTGAACTGCTCGATGGGCTTTTTCGTATTGGCATCGCTCACCGTTCCAAGCACCCGCAGTTCCCTTAGCAGGACAACCTTGTATTCCTGGCCGTCTGCAACCATGAGAATTGGCTCGGAATCCACATACCCATCTGCATACGCGACAATCCTCACCTCATCAGACGGCGCACCGCGCCACGCGAAGCGTCCTTCTTCGTTGACCTTAGCGCTCCACGAGAGCGTCTCAAGCCCTCGCCACCCGCGCGCCATAACAGTCGCTCCCGCAATTGCAAGACCGTTGCAGTCCACCACACGTCCCGCTATGGTATGTCCCGGGCCAAGGACTATCTCCACGGGACCGGTCAATGTTGCCGAATCGAACCGCATCAGCTCAGAGCCATATCCGTCAGCAACTACCGTCAACACCACATCCCTCTGCCCTATAGTTCCAAAGTCGAACCTGCCTTCTTCGTCAGTCATCGTCTGCGGAGTATTGGCATACAGGTTTCTGCCATCCACGACATAGGCATTTGAAACCGGTTCACCTCTGCCGTTCACAACACGCCCGCAAAATGCAACGCCTCGCTTCATAACCATGACTGCTGATTGCTCGCGAAGTTGCTCTACCGTATAGTCTTTCGTATGCAACATATAGTCATCCGCATACTCTGGATGGCTTAACTTCAGGGATACGCTTGCAGCGTCGGGGGGGATGATGTCTGCAATCCACCTGCCGTTGGCATCTGTCGCGACAACATAGTCGATTATACTGACCCACGGATGTTCTGTGCTTTGCCTTTGCACATACATGATTGTGACGTTGGCTCCCGCAACGGGCAGGGCGTCTTCGTTCACAACAAGCCCTCCAATTGTTGTCCCTTTCTCAAGCTCGTATGTGAACATATCCGGGATATCCATCTGCTCATCCCATGCGAATGCCAGGGGCACAAACCCGTTTCTGATTACGCGCACGATAAGATAGCGTGGTGCAGCGTCATTGAAATCTATCCAGCAGAGACCATATTTGCTGGTAATCAGAGTTTCACGCGTGGTATTCCTTGTGCTGCCATAATACATGCGCACTTCAACGTTCACATCCGGTACGGGTGTCTGCGATCCCTTCTCCACGACCAGAATGACTATACCGTCTCTGCCTTGTTCCAAAAGCGCATCTATCTGCCGTTCGGCTGCATTCTTAGTTGGTGGTTCATTAACTTCTCTATACTGCTGTCTTGCCCGGATTCTCTCAATTGCCCGTTCAAAAGGATTCTCACCTTCACCGGCCCACTCGGTGCTTAGCTTCTCAAGTGCGCTGATAGCAGAGTTATCCCCGATTTCAGCCAGGAAGTTG
>CAYMYK010000161.1:0-7120 GCA_964394625.1 uncultured Pirellulales bacterium | reverse complement strand
AGCCCAAAAACAGCATCACCCCTCAAAGTTTTCCGGATTTCGCCCGCCTCTATTAGTTTTACTTATAATCCGTTGGGCTCAATCTGCCCTGCTGTACTCAAAATCTGAAATGTCCGAACATTATCTTCGGTCGCTAACTGTCTTCCGCATCGGCTGACCCTTTAAGGCCTTTACTCGAATGGTTCTTTTGCTCTTTGGCCTCCGCCTCGGCCCGTATCCGCAAAAACTCGCGCTCCAGTTCGGCCATCTTCTCGGAAACCTTTCGACCGGCCTTATAGCTCCGCCAGAAACGCTGCCCCAGAACGACAAGCAAAAGCGTTGGCGCCGCTATCATAACCGCCACAATGAAAGGCCCCATAGGCCCCATATCCTCGAACGCCAATCCGCACCGAAGCATCTCTTGCCCCTTTCAAAATGGCCAACGGCCTCGCCATCCCATACGCAGTACGCAGCGCGACGCATATTACAAGCCCGCTCCTAACCACGCGTTGTGCGCTTCAGCCCTTCGTAAATCGACGGCCTTTCACGTACAAACATTATACCTCTGCCCGTCACTATCTCCTGCTGTTCGCCTAAAAAATCTATGTACTGCAGCAGCGCCCAGGCCGTATTGTTCCAGCTCATCTGATAGCCTCGCTGGTGCGCCTGCTTTTCCATTATCAGCCGTCTACCCTTATGAAACACCACATAATCAAGCCCCTGTGCTATCTGCTCGACCGACGCCTCGCCCGCATCCACTAAAATCCCGCGCACATATCGCCCTATCACAAGCCCGGCCGGGCAGCGCTTATTCGAGTATATCAGCTCACGTGCGTACCGGAACTTTGTCGCTATCGCCGCCCTGCCCGAACCTAAGGTATCCGCTAATATCCCGCTCGATATCTGCTGCATATTCAGATATGGCAGAACCATCACGTTCGTCGCCCCGTAAAGCTCCAGAAGCGTACTTTCATCCACGAACGCATCAAGAAACACAACGTCGTAATCGTCAAAGTTTGTACCCTTAAGCTCCCTGACCCTGCACCATTTAACCTTCGCCTGTTCAAGCGCCTTTTTCAGCGACGCCTGATACTCTCGATAACACCTGCCTCCGTCCGCCCTAACACAATCCGGATGGCACTGCCCCGCAATCAGATAGACTATTTTCCTTCGCTGCTCAGGCGTGCACGACTCGGCTAAAAACCGCCCGTAGCCGCGTATCCCGTATTCAATCCCCTTGTCCGGCGAAAGCAGACCGAGCGTCGTAACCAAGAAATGGCTCTCGAGGCCATACTGCTGCTTTATCGCCAGCCGGTCATATTCCGATGGATGGTGCATTCGTATCCCGTGGTCAATATGCTTGAGCTTGTCGTGTGCAATGCCGTAAACCTTAGATTCGAGTATATCAATTGCGCTTTCGGTAGTAACAATTAGTCCCTGGCAGTAATTCGCAAGCTCCTGCATAACCCTCTTCTGGTGCTCGTCCGGCCCGTCGAGCACCGTATGAAGATATGCCACCGTCGCCAGGTTCGCCTCGCTGAACGCCCTGGCTATCTCCACAAAATTCATCCCCCGACAATCTTCGCCGTCTTCGGACGGGTCAAGGCCGTACTCGTGCTGAAGCAGAACCACCTTACGATTATGCCCTTCCTTCGCCCGCATAATGATATCCTCTGCCACATTGCGCCACGACCTCGGATTGTACTGGTCGATTACGAGGTCCACCGGAATACTGTAAGGCCCGCTGCCCTTGTCTATCGCCGCAACACGTATGTGCCCGACCTCGCTGGTAAAATGCTCCAGCGAATCTGCCAAATTCCGTGAAAACCTCCCTATGCCGCACCGTCTCGGCGGATATGTGCTCACTATCCGAATGTCATACATCGCAGCAGAACTCTCCTGATATTCCGTCAATATCGAAACTGTAAGTTGTCATTCCCGCGCAAGCGGCCTCGCCGTCACAGCAGGGGATGACAAGGCCACAATTTTGCATTTTTACCCAGTATTTTTACGCTCTCAAACTGCCTGCCGGTCAATTTGAGATTCTTACTATTTGCGAAATTCAACCCAAACTCCGTAGTTTATTCCGGCTTTGTTATTCTCTTTCGGTACACGTACATTATATTTACTGATAGCCGCCTCTTTCATTATCTTACAAAGTTCGGCGGCCTTTTCCTGCGGATTATATCTAATACCCTTTTGCCGAGCCCTGATTTTCCTCGCCGCTTCCACTGAAAAATCATCAGCGAATCCTCTACCGATAAACGCCACCCCGCCTGGCTTAAGTACCCGGTATATCTCACTAAACGCCTTGTCCTTATCATCCCAGAAATGATAGGAACCCCTCGAAACCACAACATCCGCATAGTTGTCTCGAAACGGCAGCTCCTTGGCATCGGCATAAACAGCGCTTACCCGGCCGGAAAATCCGTTTTTATTCGCCAAACTTAAAAAATACGCGAAAAAATATGGATTTATATCGGCGTTTATCCAGTGCAATCTTGTTCTCTTGCACAGTTCGATTATCAACGTTCCAGGTCCGCTGCCAATATCGATTCCGATTCCACTTTTGTCCGACAGTTGGTATTCCCGGCTTATTTGCTCGGCAAGTGGAGCATAGACAGGAGCCAGAACTCCTTCACCGGCCTTAATCATACTGTCCGCATTTTTTGCTTCCTTAGACTCCGGCCGAACCGTCGAAGCCGAACAGCCGTCAATGAAAAACAGCAATGCTCCTGAAATGATAAATATCAGACGTGGCTCTTTCATTCGCGTTATCCGCTGCACTCCGCCCTTTTATGCTCTTTCAAAGCTCCACTCTTACTGCCGGCCCTTCTTCGGTGCCCCGTGCCGACACCATCCGGTTTATCGCATCCACGTATGCCTTGGCGCTGGCCTCGATGATGTCCGTCGAGATACCTCTGCCTATATGCGTCCTGCCGTCGGCGTGAATCTTCACCGTCGCCTCGCCCAGCGCCTCCTTGCCGCTCGTCACCGCCTTAATCGAGTAATTCTCCAATTTCGGCGATTGCCCCGTCGCCTCCCGTATCGCCTGGTAAGCCGCATCCACCGGCCCGTTACCTTGAGCCGACGCCTCCTGCAGCTCGCCTTTGAACCGTATCCGCACGCTCGCCTTCGGCATATTATTGGTATCAATCACCACTCGCAGATGCTCCAATTCGTAAATATGCTCGACCACGTGAATCTCATCATTGATTATCGCCGCAATATCCTCGTCGAAAACTTCCTTCTTTTTGTCCGCTATCTGCAGGAACCTCTCGTAAGCGTGCTGCAGCTCGTCGTTGCCCAATTTGTACCCTAACTGCCTGCACCGGTCTGCAAACCCGTGCCTGCCCGTATGCCTGCCCAATACCATCCGCGAGCCCGTAAGCCCAATCGTCTCCGGCGTCATAATCTCGTACGTCGAGCGGTCCTTGAGCATACCGTCCACGTGCACTCCCGATTCGTGCGCAAACGCATTGGCCCCGACGATGGCCTTGTTCGGCTGAATCACAAATCCCGTCAGCCGCGAGACTAACTGGCTGGTCTTGTAAATCTCCGTCGTCCTGATATTCGTCCTGAGCGGTCTTTTCCTGTCCCTGCCGAAAAAGTCCGGCCTCGTATGAATGCCCATAACCACCTCCTCGAGCGCCGCATTTCCCGCCCGCTCACCTAAGCCGTTGATTGTGCACTCCACCTGTCTCGCGCCGTTCCTCACCCCTGCCAACGAATTCGCCACCGCCTGGCCCAAATCGTTATGACAGTGCGTGCTTATTATCGTCCTGTCAATGCCGGGGACATCGGCCAGAAGCTGCGCAATTATCCGCCCGTACTCGTAAGGCAGCACGTAGCCCACCGTATCCGGTATGTTCAGCGTCGTGGCGCCCGCCTCGATTACCGCCGTCAGAATCTCAATCAAAAACTCCATCTCGCTGCGACAGGCGTCTTCCGGCGAAAATTCCACGTCGTCGGTGAAGCTCTTCGCCTGCGCAACGGCCGCGACGGCCATCTTCAGCACCTCGTCCGGCCTTTTACGAAGCTTGTGCTCCATATGAATCGAGCTGGTTGCAATGAACGTATGGATGCGTTTCTTCTTCGCCGGGGCAATGGCCGCCCCCGCCGATTCGATATCCTTCTCGTGCGCGCGGGCCAGTGCGCATATCGTCGGCCCGGACACCTCCTCTGCGCAGCGCCTCGTCGCCTTAAACTGCGCCGGCGAGGACACCGGAAAGCCCGCCTCGATGACATCGACGCCCAGAACCGCCAATTGCTGCGCTATTTCGAGCTTCTCATTTATCGAAAGCGATGCCCCCGGCGACTGCTCGCCGTCTCGGAGCGTCGTATCGAATATTATCACCTTGTCTTTCATCTTGTTTTCTCCAAGTTTTTGACCTGTCAATAGTTAGAACAAGTCATTATGCCTTAAAAGCAGCGCAATTGCCACGCAATTCTTCCATAAGGCAAATCATAAATTGAAAATCGAAAATTGATATGTGGTTATCTATTCTGCGCCCTAAAGGCGCAGCAGAAACCCCAGGCCAAGGCCGGCCGGAAGACATGAACTGATTATACCCTTAGCAGTCATACAGATATAACATACACTGTCCCAGCCGTCTTTGCAACCAATTTATCGAAAAATCACAGGCCAAATTAACCGCAGAGGACACAGAGACCTCAGAGGCGACATCCAGATTCCCGCTTTCGTGAGAATGACAATTAACGGTATTGACCGGTTCGAGAACGCAATAGTATAGGGACATTGGATGGGGAGACAAACATTATTTCAGTGTTTTTTGTTGGTGCAGGGCGTAGCCGTTGATGAAAATGGCGAAGATGGCGGTCTCGATTTTTGCGTCGGCGGCGATTCTCTGGATTTGCTCGTCGGTGAGTTCGGCAGCCGTTTCTTTTTCGGCCGGTGTCATAATGGCGACGGCTCGTCTAAGCTGGCTGAGCTCGTCGGCGGTGGGGCTGGCCAGCATTGCAAGTTCGCTTGAGCCGCGGTGGTCTCTGAACCGCGTTCGCACCATTCGGCCGTAGTTGCTGTCTGCGAACCGGGCTATTCTTTCGAGATATTCGTCGATTGTCATATTGACCTTACAGCTGTTATCTTTTCATCAACAGTGGTTTCGGTGAGACGACCCAGCCGGCGGGGCGGGTGTTCAGGCCCGGGATGCCGGTGTCGCCGAGGTCGAGCTTCGCCCGCCTGGCGAGCTTCATTAGTCGCTGCACGATTTCAGGATGCTGCCCGGCTACGTTTGTGGTTTCGCCGATGTCGCCTTCGAGGTCGTAGAGCTGCAGGGGGCTGTCGAGGTCGGGCTCACCCCAGTTTTTCTTCTTTTGTTTCAGCGGCAGGTGCAGCTTCCACTTCCCGCTTCGCACCGCCTGGAGCTGGTCGATTTGGTAGTAGTAGAATGCCTCGTGCGGTGACTTTGCGCCTGATTTGGACATTAAAGGCCAGATATTCCTGCCGTCAATTTCGCGGTCAACGGGCAGGTTAGCGCCCGCCAGGGCGGTGAACGTCGGCAGCAGGTCCATAGTGATTGCCATTTGCGAGCAGGTTCTTCCCGCCGGGATGTGTCCGGGCCACCACATTAAGCAGGGCTCTCGCATGCCGCCTTCCCAGGTGGAACCCTTGTGGCCCCGCAGTGGGGCGTTTGAGCCGCCGAACTGGTTTGAGGCGCCGTTGTCGGAGGTGAATACGACCAGCGTGTTTTTATCCAGATTGAGCTTTTTTAGCGTATCGAGAATCTGTCCAGTTGAGAAATCGACTTCTTCGACGGCGTCGCCGTAGATACCGTTGGCGCTCTTGCCGCGGAAATTCTTCGAGGCGTGCAGCGGGTTGTGGACCATCGAGTGCGGCAGGTAGATAAAGAACGGTTTGCTCTTGTTTTTCTTTATGAATTTGAGCGCCTCGGCGGTGTAGCGCTTGGTGAGCGTGTTCTGGTTTGCCGGGGCCTCAATGACCTTCTCATTTTGCATCAAAGGCAGCGGCGGCTTCTCCGGTCGGCTGCCTCCCATATCGTTGCTGTATGGGATTCCGTAGTAGCAGTCGAAGCCCTGGCGGGTGGGCAGGAATTCGGGCTGGTCGCCTAAGTGCCATTTGCCGATGCAGCAGGTGGCGTAGCCGCGGGATTTCAGGATTTCGGCAATAGTGACTTCGTTTGGGTTGAGGCCTTTTTTGCCGGCAGGGAAGAGAACGCACCGGCCTTTCGAGTCCTGGTGCATATCGACGCGTTTCGGATAGCAGCCGGTCAGCAGGGACGACCGTGAAGGCGTACAGACGCCGCTGGTTACGTAAAAGTCGGTGAATTTCATACCTTCGCCGGCCATTTTATCGAGGTTTGGCGTGCGATTCTTTGTCGAGCCGAAGCAGCCGATATCGCCATAGCCCATATCATCGACGAAAATAACGATGAAGTTAGGCCTGTCGGTTTCCTTCCGGCCCGGCCCCGCTGCAGTAAAAAGCGATTGCGTACAGCCGTTGAATAACGTCGATGCAGCGGCTGTACCCGCGAGAGACAGAAACGTTCGACGAGAAATACCCTTTTGCATAATTGCTTCCTTATCACCGGCGTTTTTTGACTTTCCCTCTTCGTTTTATGGTGCGTTTTCGTTTTGAGCGCTGTTTGATTTTTCTGCCCTGAGCCATCTGCTGTGTGAGTGCGCCGATGTTGAGTCCGCCGCTCATCAGGGCCTTTAGCCCGCCGAGCTTGCCGCCGGACAGGGACTTTAGCATATCTCTGCTTCGCCTAAATGTCTTGACTAACGACGAGACGTCGTGCGGCTGGGTACCCGAGCCGGCCGCGATTCTCCTTCTGCGAGGCGAATCAATCAGGTCGGGATTCTGCCGCTCTTTGCGTGTCATGGAATAAACGATTGCCTCCATCTGCCCCATCTCGCCGCCGTCCAAGTCCAAATCACCGAGTTGCGAGGCGCCGGGCATGAGTTTCAGCATATCCTTCATACCGCCCATCTTCTTGACGGCCTGCATCTGCTTTAGGAAATCGTCGAAGCCAAAACTTCCTTTAGCCATTTTTGCCTGAAGCTTTTCTGCCTCTTCGGCGTCGAACTGCTCCTGTGCCTTCTCGACGAGCGTGACGACGTCGCCCATGCCGAGGATACGGGATGCCATACGGTCGGG
>CAYMYK010000160.1:0-7125 GCA_964394625.1 uncultured Pirellulales bacterium | reverse complement strand
CGTCAGAGTTGGTGACGGCAATGAGCATGTCCGCGTCGCGGAGGCCGGCCTGGTGGAGCGTCACGACACTGGAGGCGCTTCCCTGAACCACTTTGGCATCGAGCATCTCCTCGAGCTCGGCGCACCGCGCCGGGTCGTGCTCGACAATGATGATTTCATTGCCCTCCCGGCTGAGCCGCCGGGCGATATGCGAGGCTACCTCCCCGCCCCCTGCTAAAAGAACTCGCATGTTCCTACGTTAGCCCTCCTTGGGCGGCCGCGATGGCGGACTGTCCGCGCCTTCAGAAACCGGCCCGGTCTTGACGACGCCCTCGACGCCGTCGGTTGAGTTGAGCAGGTCAATGCCCTGTTTTGCAAGTTTGTCAGTGATTAGTACCTTGAACATATCAAAACTCCAGACACATAAAATTAACGCTGTCAGTTCCACCCGGTCCAGGAGACGCCTGTTCGGTCCTCGGCTATTTTGAATCTCGTTTTAGGACAATCATAGAGGTATCTAAGCGTGCAGTGAGCGGCGGCGGCGGCAAGGTGCACCGATGCCACGATAGGCCCGGCCTTTTCCAGCTCAAAGCCGACTTTAACGGCCCTGGTCAGGTCGGATTGCGGCCAGAGCCGTTTGCCCGTCGCACAATCGATGAGCTCCGCCCGCACGGCCAGAAACCCTTTTTGATAACCGTTTTGAGGTAACTGCTTAAGCCGGTAATCATCGAGCATTACAAAGACGACCAAATCCGCCCCGAGCGCGGCGCCGATTTGTTCGGGCCCAGAAAGGGAAAAATCAGGATTGGCGAAACGAAAACGGGAAAGCTTATCATAACTGATGATGTCCTCGGACGGGATTCGGACCCTGGCTTTCAAATAGTCGTTGAACGCCTTTGTAACATAGAAGGCCAGATTGGTATTGTCGTCGAGCCCTATGGGCTGGTCAACGAGAACGAGTATGCTTTGTCCCTCAGGTTCGGTAATGTCATATTCGGCGGTGAGCCGCTGCTCTCTATGAGTGGGAGAGCCGGCAACGGCAAAAAGTCCGGCTATCTGGCAGCCGCCGCAGAACACCAGCCAGCCCGCGGCGACAGCCCAGACAAAAAGAAAGAATGCAAGTTGTCTATTTCTGGCCTGCATATACGTCATTTCCTTTCCAGGCGCAATGGTTAGCCGGCATTGTTTTCAGCCAAGGCCCGTGCGAGCGTTACGGCCCAGCCGGCGGCGAGTATTATCAACAGCGCCAGCAGCCAGTACCGCAGTTTAACCTGGTTGCCCAGCCGTTCAAAGATGCTGAAATATACCCCAAAAACGGCTGTGAGCAAAGCGAAAAAAGCCGTCAGAAGCAAAACGGAACAGAAGAACGCGGCGGCCGGCTGGGTGTAAAAGGACAGCAGGATGTGGCCACGAACGAAGGCGATTGCCGCCGTGGTCATTCCGCACGTGGGACAGGGCAGGTTGTACTGCTGCCTGAATGCGCAGCCGCCGGGTGTCAGAACGATATTGTAGTGTCCGACGGCCCAAATCAGGCCGAAGAAGCCAGCTATCGCAAGCAGAACCAGTGCCGCCGTAATGCGCCGGTGTGAGGACGCACGACGAATGAATTTCGCCCGATTTGAGTGTTGGCCTGTCTGCATAACGATGCTACAATAAGACAGGTATTAACTTATGTCAAGTTAAGCAGTGGAAGGTATTGAGATGAAATTGGAGCAGAAAGAGCTAAGCAGGATGTTAGAGACGGCTATTGTGGCGGCGCGGCTGGCTGGCCAGCGGGCGATGGAGGAAATGCGCTATCTGAAGGTTAAGGTCAAAAGCGAAGACCAGCTTGTCACTCAGGCCGATACCATCTGCCAGAAAATAATCATTGACCGCATCAAGGAGACCTATCCCGACCACGGCTTCATTGCCGAAGAGGGCGAACACGCCAAAATGTTCAAACAGCCCCCTCGCGGGACTGAAAAAATCTGGTGGGTGATTGACCCGATAGACGGAACGAACAACTATGCAAAGGGAATGCTGCTTTTTACGGTTCACGTAGCGGCGATGCACGAGGGTAAACCGGTGGTGGGCGTAATCTTTGACCCGGCTACCGAATCGATGTACTCGGCCGTGACCGGAGGAGAGGCGCAGCTTAACGGCAGGAGAATCAGGGCCGGCGACGACGATATCGGGGAGTTTTCAAGCGTAGGAATGGTCAACCATTTCGACGGCGGCGTGCCCGGCTGGGTGACGGAGCTTATGAGGCGCATGCGCTTTCGCAACCTCGGCAGTACGAGCTTAGAGCTTGCATACTTAGCCAAGGGCGGCCTGATTGCCGATATCTTTGTCAACCCCAAGCTGTGGGATGTGGCGGCGGGCACACTTATCGCCGAAAATGCCGGAGCTATTGTCGGCGACTGGCAGGGTAATAAAATCTTCCCAATCGACTTAGACGCCTATGAGGGCACGCCGATACGAACGATGGCGGCAAATAAAAAGGTCTATCAGCAAATCCTCGAACTGCTGAAATAATTGCCAATTTTTGATTGTCAATCATCTCGGGTCGGCTACGGGGTGCAGGGCAATCACTCTTACCTTGTCGGCGAGTGTTTTGATGTTGCTTCTGTCGAGGATGGCAACAACCCTTTTTTGCGGCCCGTCTCTTCCGATGCGGACGAGGATATAGGCGGTGAATACGTCACTTCGCACGGTAACAAGGTTGCTGATGCGAGAAAAAATCACATCTCTTTCCTCGAAGTCATACGGCACACCATCGCCTCCGCTCAAATCCGGCAAAGTTGTCAAATCACAGGGGTCGCTCCCATATGGGGCTGGAGCATAACGCCACATATTGTACGCATCTTCGCCGGCGACATTTGTTACGTTCATCAGCTCGCCAACGCTTTCAAAGCCGGGCTGTTCACGGAGAAAGGCAGGAAACCCGGTTGCCGCGGTCATGACAGCACTTCGGTCAGTGTAGTTGGCGATGGGGTTGCCCGCGGTATCCTCAAGAAGCATCTTGTCCCTGTAGGCGACGATTGCACGGGCCAGTTCCGGCGTAACCCACGGCAGTTGTGCTAATACAAACCACGGCGCGGTGTTGATATTGATTCTGCCTTTTACTCTCGTCTCGGTGGCGAGATGGTCATGGTTGAATGGGTCCATTACGGTAAGGTACTTGAAGATGTTCTGGACAGCGGGGTCGGCAAGGTTCAAGCGGGTATTCAGCTCGGTATCGGCTGTTCCAATTGCGTAGGCGCTGGTGGCGAAGAGCATTCCAATTTCGCCGACGTTTGTGAATCCAATGTCGGGTGGATGTGCCTGCAGTAAATAGCTATCGGGAGCAACGAATAAGTTCGGTCCGCCGAGAGTGGGGGTGGCGCTGATTGAGCCATAGAATATATCCCAGAGGCGGCGTATACATTTGTGGCGTGTGATGTCTCTTTGTGAGCTGTAGTTGTAGATGCCGACTTCGATGTCGTTGGGTCCGGGCCAGCCGGTATTGACCTCCGGGATGACGGCGGTATCGACCGTCAGCCAGGTATTTGCGTCAGGGACAAAACGGCTCAGTTGCAAAATCGTTCCCGGAATAAGCAGGTTCGCATCCACCGTAATATCCTGAGGCACGGGGTCGTTCGGCTCACTTACATCATTCGGAGCGTTCACATCATAAACCACCGGCAAAAGAAGATACGGGTCATCTTTCATCACGTGATATCGAAGACTGCCCGACCAGAATATGGGGATATCAGAAATCACGAATCCAAAAGTATCGAGTATCGAAAGCCGCCATCGACCGTTGGCGGGGAGATTATCCTCCCAGTAGGGCTTATGAAGCTCCACTGCAAAGGCCCTGAAAATCCTATTCGGGTCGTTCAGTTTTGCGAAGGCCTGCGCGAGCTCTGAGATATAGACGCAGGGCCGCTCGAAGCCATAGACGGCGGTGGCGAGGAAATTCGGGTCGTAAAATGTGGTGACGCGGTCGTCGCTGTCGCGGTAGTCAATGAGGTTGGCGGTTATCTGAGCGGCGAGCAGATTTACGTCGCCGGGGGTTGTCTCTGCGAGAGCTGTTTTTACGGTATCAAAAAGACCGGTTTCGTCGGCGGTATTGACATTGAGCATTTTTGTGCCGCGCGGGGTCACAACGCGGTCGAGATTGTCGGTCGTGGCGATGTGACGATAATCGTATAGATTGGGGTCGAGTGAACTGTAGTTGGCCTTCCAGAACCAATCTTCGAGTTTATCACCCAACCTGCGAGGTACGTAGAATGGACCATCAAAACAGCTTTCCCATAGTTCTTCAATCCTGGAAACCATTAGATTATAGTTTATCTGGTAGCGATTCCGGAGTTTCAGTTCATCGGAGATATCAAACGGGGTGTACATTTGCGTTGGCGTACCGTAATTCCATACAACATCCTGCTCGTATGCCGGGATATTATTCGGGTCGGGCGTAAGTCCGGCGCGAAAGCTGAGGAGCCGTTGGTTACGGGCTATGAATGAATGCGTTAAATCTCTCCAGGACAAACCAAGAAGGTTGATATTGCTCTGGCTTGAGCCGTCGGCAAGCGCGGCGGTGTTGGGGTCGAATTTGTAGGCCGTGTTGACATTCAGCATAGCCGAGTTATCGATGATTCTTATTGCTGCGTAGATGGGTTTTCCCTTGCCGGAGGTTATATTCGGCAGTCGAATCCACCGGCTGTCGGCGACGCCGTCGCCGTCGGCATCGGCGGGACCGCCGAAATCAACGTTGTCTATAGTGGGCACGGCTCTGTGTGCGCCGGTAACGGGGGCGCTTTCGGCCCACAGCCGGGCTATGAAGTTGTTGGGGTCAACCGGGTCGTCGTAGTAGGTATCCAGGTAGCCGCCCCGGCGAAGTAATTCGAGAAAACCATAGAGGTCTGTAATTCGTCTCCAGCGATAGTCGTTAGCAGCAAGTTGATACGGCTCAAGCGAGGCAAGCCAGGGATTACAGACGTCGGGGTAGTCGTAATACTCATCGGCGGTTATACCAGGCGTGTCGGCGACAAGTTCGCCGGAGATTCTTGCTATGACGGTATCGACGGCGAAATTCAGCTCTTTGTTTTCGGCGATGGCGCTGGTGGCGATGCTGTCCATACGGCTGTTAAGGAGGAACGTAACGGCGATAACGGCCAGCAAGCTCGTCAGGACAACCGCAAGGATAAGGGCCGAGCCGGTGCTCCGACGCACGTATTTCGTATCGCGTGATGCGTTCCGCCAAACGTCCGGCGGATAAAATTGCGTATTGTGTATTGTCGTCCGTCGCATTGTCAGTTGTCCAGATAGACTATGTGCGTAAACGTCTGCGGCCGGTTCAGGACTCCTTTTGAATCGTGGAGCGTAAAGGTGAATTTCAGCGCCTTCGGGAAAAAACCAGCCGTGCCTGTAAAATAGCCGCCCGATGCCTGATTGGGGGCAAACCAGTCGATGAGCGTGGGGGCGGTGATGTTGAAATAAACTCCGAAGGCGTCGCGGGTCATTGTTGTAAAGTCGGAATCGGGAAAATAGCCGTCCTGGTCGGGGTCGGCGCTGGGATACCAGAGGTATCTGTTAAAGACCGGCGAGTAATAAGCCCACTGAACTGCGAAACTGCTGACGCCCTGGGCCATTAACATATACAACCTCGTACCGTTGAGCAGGTTAATCGGCGGGCGGTAATTAAAACAGGTATCGAGCACTTTGTCGCAGTTGGCCGGTGTGGCCGATGTGAGCGTAAGCGCCTGCCACTGGCTCAGTGAGATTGCATCGTGCTCGAAATCGTTGTTCGGCCCGGCAAAGAAAGACGCCTGGAACATCGCCGGGTCGGGGTTGGGGAAAGGAGATAACATCGGCTCGGCGGTCAAAAGGTGCTGTCGTCTGGCGAGCGTTCTGTTGCGGGTATTGAGCATTCTGTCGTGCTCATTTATTCCGCTCTGCTGCCACGGGTACAAAAGGCCCGCTGTAACGGAGTAAACCCGTGCCTGGCCATAGTAAATTCTGGCAACGTTCGATGCAAGCGGGCGCTGTAGGCCGGCAATCGGGGGAAAGCTTGGCACTACGGGGGTTTTGCCGAAGTCATAGGTTTGGGTCGATTGAAAATCGCCGTCGGCAAAAAACATAATCTCATCGAACCTTTCGCCTGTATTCGGGTCGCGCTGAAAACTGATTAGCAGCGGTGCATCCTTGCGAAGACCTTTGAAATCCGCATTGAGCTGGTCAGTTATGGCGCGAAATTTCCGCATAACGTCGGCGTTTGCGCCGGCCGTGCGCTGCGAGCCGATAGAGACCTTGAAAATGCTGCCCGCAAAAACGAGCATCATAGCCAAAAGCCCGACCGCAACGACAAGCTCAATTAACGTAAAGCCCCTTTTCATTTTTACCACGAAGTCACAAAGACACTAAGAACTCTAATTTCGTTCTTTTTTTACCACTAAGACACCAGGACACAAAGATTCTGAATTATTATAGAATAACTCTTTTGATACCGTTTTTGATTACCGGGACATTGAAGTTTATAAGGAAGCCGAGACGCTTGCCGGTAAGTTTGAGATAGCTGAGCAATTGAGCCGTATAAATCAGATTCATTTTGTCAACGGCCTTTATTTCACAGATGACCTTGTCCTCAACAAGGACGTCAAGCCGTAAACCTTCCTGAAATGTTATTCCATCGTATTGAATTGGGATACTCACCTGCCGCTGATACGCAAGGTTCGCTTTGTCAAGCTCATGACAGAAGCAAACCTCATAGATGTTTTCGAGCAGACCGGCTCCGAGTGCGTTATGCACGGAATAGGCGGAATTTACAATCGTTTCCGCAATGCCTTCGGTTTTCGTTGACAGCTTTTGATATTCCATTTTCAACTTCGTGTCTTTGTGCCTTAGTGGTAAAACTCCGTTCAGCTTTTTACATTTAATTTCCAACTTTGTCTCTTTGTGCCTTGGTGGTAAAAAAATCAAAACCTGATTACTTTCTGATAGACGGCGATGCAGGGGTTTCTTCCGCCGCTGACGGGTGCGGGGACGACCCAGACGTTCCTCGGCCAAAGGCCGGGCGACCGCCACCGGCGGTCTAAGCAAACGAGCGTATCGACGACTGAATCGCGCTCGAGGACCCTGTAGATATCGCCGGTGGGACCATCGACAATGGAGCAGCCAGCATTGATG
>CAYMYK010000159.1:0-7213 GCA_964394625.1 uncultured Pirellulales bacterium | reverse complement strand
ATGACCCCCATAATCCAACGCATAGATATAGAACAACCTCCCATTGTCCAGGGTGAAAGGGACTTTGCCCGTATTCAAAAGAAACCGGAACCCAAAAGACCTAATCCCTACTATTTCCTGAATACTGAAACTCAAGCAGAGTACAATTGGATAGAAGGCGCCTTCGCACCTCCTGGCTATCAATATCCTGGATTTGCTATAATTATTGCACTGGATAGAAATGAACATCCTGAGCATAAACAACGATTTATTAGAGTATTAGAAGAATATGAAACCGAAAAGCAGACAGATATTAAGGGGCTTATTAAGGGCTGTGTAGCACTTAAAGAGAAATATGGTGTCTACCCATTACTTCAACAAGGTTTTTATACTGAGCTTGATGAGCCCGCTTCTGATAAAATATTTAACACTATATCCAGATTGTACGGGGAAGAATCTAAGTTCTGGCCTATTCCCGGGGTTTATTCTGAAGAAGCAAATTCTTTTAAGCAGTATTTCAACACATTGGCTCATTATAAGAGCGTATTAGATGTTAGTAATGCCCCTAAATTAAAAAATTACTTGTTGATGATTAAAAAGGGTAAAATACATCTTACATCAGAAGATATTCCTGCTGTAAGTGCCATTGCCTATGCAGTGAGTGCTCTTGTTGCTAAAAGGTCATGGCAGTTTCAGCAAGAGGATGGGGTATGGGAGCTGGAGAGTGAGTATTAATCTTAAAACTTTCTGTATAGTTACTGGTTAGATTTTTTAAAGGAGGAGCAAATGAATAAACCACCAATAGGACTTATGCCAAGGAAGATATATTATCAAAAGCGGATTTTAACTTACATAGAAAGGCACAAAGATGACTGAAAAACATAAAAAAGAAAAATGTTTAGTAGGTTTACCTACAATAGCACAAGAAGCATTTTATCCTCCTATTAGTATTGCATTTCTGCGTAAGATATTAAAAGAAAATAAAGTAATGCACCTGAAATTTGGTCGCCAAATAGCTATATATGCCTCTTCACTTAAAAGGCAACTTGAAAAGAATAGTGAAATAGCTAAACGTATCAAATGAATCATTAAAACACCCTTCCAGATACCTTCCAGATACCCAAGACGTAACATATCCCTGCTTGACATTCTTAAATCCCTTCATTTATAATCATATCACTTTCATAACTCCTCCTAATTATACTGCTTTAAGCAGGGCTATATCCGGTTCCGACTGGATATAGCCACTCAATATTAAGGATATGTTAAAAAATAACATTCTTATATTAAGTTTATCAAATCTTCATAAATCTTTTCTTTATTCCGTAAAGAATCCTGTATATCGCAGATACATTCTTTGTGGTTCCCATAGAGCAAACAAAACAATTATCTTTTTAACTTTAATTTAAAAAAGGAGATAGAAAATGGCAAAACGATTTAAAACATTTATGATTTTAGCTATTGCCATGGCCTTTATGATATTTTCATTCGGGCCTGTTGTTGCTGATCAGTCTAAAGTCCCGCTTGTAGGCGGAGGTCAATCTTACCTTCCACTTGATGACTTTGTGTTGGAAAGTGAAAGCCCGCGTGTCGCAGGTGATAGTTGGTATGTTGACAGCGGGAAAAGCGCTTCTGGTGACGGTAAGTCATGGGATTATGCAGTTATTACCATTAATGAAGCTATCGACCTGGCAACTAAAGACAACGGCGATGCGATCCATGTAGCTCCGGGCCATACGGAAACAATAGATGCCGCCACGGATCTCGTGTGTGATTTGGCTGGAATTACCATTATCGGCTACGGATACGGAGCCCAGAGACCTACCTTGTCATGGGCCGATTCGGATGCTGCCACTATTCCTGTCAGTGCTGCGGACGTTGTATTTAGAAATATAGTCTTTGATGGTTCCAGTACCGAAAATGATGGCCCGACTGCTATGTTCACTGTCACGGCAGCAGGCTTTCAGTTACTTGGTAACGAGGTTATCATAGCTGATGCAACGGAAGCCGCCGTTCTGGTTATTACCGGATCTGCCCTTGCCGACAAGATGAAGGTCATAGGCAACCGCTTTTATGGAAGTTCGGCAGAAACAGGCTGTGACTCGGCTATTTTCTTTAGTGCAGCCGCTGAGGATGTTGAAATTGCTTACAATACATTCGAGGCTGATTTTGCAGAGGCGGCCATTGATACTGGCACCGCAATGACCCAGATAAACATCCATCACAACTATATTAAAAATACCAACGCTGGTGAACATGCCATTCAGTTGGACGGAAATGCAACAGGTGTAATCGCTAACTGTCATCTTGTCACCGATACGTTCGCCACGGCCATTGATGCGGGTAAGTGTGATGTATTCGAGGTTTACTGGGCCGATGATGGAGCTGATGATGTCATGGCCACACCGGTACTCACTCATGAGGATGGTGCGACTCCGTGGAGTGCTACGGAAGTGGCGCAAATAGCAGGAGGGGTCACGGATGCAATAGAATTAGACGACCTTGATCATTTAATGAAAGTGGCCTGTGGTTCAGGCGCTTATCCAACCAATGTACTAGCCAATAGCGCTTTAGCTTATATAATGGCCATTGATGGTACTATTACTGATTATGATGAGGGTTCAGACTCTCTTGAGGCTATTAGTGATGCTGTTGCGGCTTTGGCCGTGAACGATAACCCAGGCCATTCGTATGTGGCTACGGTTTCCAGTTCAGCAGATACCACCCACTCAGTTTATAACTCAATGACAGGTTACGGCACAGATTACTTTAAGAACGG
This sequence comes from uncultured Pirellulales bacterium, assembly GCA_964394625.1. Taxonomy (GTDB): domain Bacteria; phylum Planctomycetota; class Phycisphaerae; order Sedimentisphaerales; family Anaerobacaceae; genus JAUVYV01. The sequence continues at coordinate 4,455 of CAYMYK010000159.1, read as the reverse complement.
CTGGACAATGATCGTTCTTTGGGATGCAGGTGGAGCAGGTGGAGCACCGGAAACTGAGGTCGTTGATATCACGGCGTATGCTACAGCAACAGGGACGTTTACCCATGGGGCGACAACCGCCCTTGGAGCGGGAGATGTAGTCCTGTTTGTTCGGGATGAGTTTGTATCGATGTACCAAAAAGCCCTTCCGTCAGTCCCGGTAACCAACTCCTTGGCATATAAAATCAGTAAATGGCTGGCTGATGGGGATGGCGATTTTGCCACAGGTACGGCTCTTGCCAGCAATCATTCCTTGGTCGATGCGATTGGCTCTACCGGTGCCGCAGCCATTGATGACGCCGCAAGCGTATTAGGCGCAATCGGTGTTGATGATGCTAATAACGCCATGGCAACGACTGCTGTCCAGGAAAATGCTGACGGATCTGTTTTTGAAAGGCTGGAATACCTGCAACAGTTATCAGAAGCGGCCTTGGCCGGGCTTTTGGCTTCAGGACAAAGCGTTGGAAACGTATTCTATGTTGACTCTGTTACAGGCGCCGTTGGTGACGGTGGAACTACTTGGGCCTTAGCGAAAGCAACTATAGATCAAGGTATCGGACTCGGGACTGCCAATAAAGGTGATGTTGTATTTGTTGCTCCCAATCATGCTGAAACTCTTGGGGCTGCCCAGATCACAGCTGATATGGTCGGGATGTCAATTATCGGGCTTGGCACTGGTTCTGAAAAGCCTATGCTTACCTTCAATGACGCTAATAGTAGAATTGATATTACGGTTGCTGGTGTAACCATAAAGAACATAGACTTTTACTCCACAGTTATAAACTCCACAGTGGCTATAGCAGTTGCCGATGGTGGCGACTATTTTGTTCTTGACGGGGCAGAGATTACCGATACCGGTGGCTTCGAGTTTACCGACTTCATCACCCTGGCGTCTGGTGCCGATAATATAACAATCAAAAACTGCAAGCAGTACAATACTACGGCTGGCGCAAATTCTTTTGTCAGTGCGACTGCCGGGGCCGTTGATAATGTTGTGATCGAGAATAACAACCTTTGGGGAGACTATACGAACGCTGCAATTCATTCTGACCAGATAAACCTCAACATGATGATTCGCGGCAATACTATTCGGAATCTCCAAGCTGGTGATCATGCCATTCAACTTACCGATGCTTCTACGGGTTATATTTTTGATAACAACCTGTTCGGTACAGTGCCAGGAGCGATACTTGATTCCGGGTCTTGCATTACAGCAGGCAACAATATTGATGAAAGCGATATTACCGATCAATATGCTCGGGGCATGAAAACAGGTGAATGGCGCCATACCCAAGCAGAGTTTACCCTTGATGGAACTTCACCGGATACAATTTTTACCGTGACAGGCCTCGTCGAGGTTAAAATCTTCGGTCACATAACGACCGATTGGACAGCTCATGGCGATACGGCTGCCGTTGGAACCGCTGACAGTACCACCCTTCTTCTGGCAGCGGTAGCCGGTACAGCCATCGATGACGAGGATATCTGGACAAGTGCAACCGTGGCAGATGCCGCAGCAGCTCCATTATCTTTTATTATAAACGATGGTGACATTATCGTAACTCAGTCTGGGGGAAACCTCATTGCTGGTGTTACGATGTTTCATTGCTACTGGAGACCATTGGAAGAGGGCGCCAGCGTAACTCCGTAATCTTTTAAAAGTATTTATGGGAAGGATGTAGTCCACATTCTACATCCTTCCCTCTTAAAAGGAGGAAACAATGTTAGAAAAATTAGAAATGCATGAGATTCAAGACAAGGCGAGATTGCTTGAGGAAATGAATGAAACTCGTGAAGGGGTAAATCAGGCCCTTAATTCAGTAGATAAACTTTCGGAAGACGATAAGGACTTAAACCGAATAGTAAAAAGCTTAGAGGAAAGGGTGGTCAAACTTGAAAGCAGAGTCGAAAATCTTATGAAAGCACCTAAAGCCGAACCTAAATCGAAACCAGCAAAGAAAAAGAAATGACAATACCAGCATATTATCTTTTGATATTCTTTCTTACAGGGGCTACTTTTCCGCTTTTAGGTGTCATTATAGGGGCTTATTTTGTTTGGAAAACCAAGCGAGAACCCCATGATAATCTTTTTCAACTCCGGGAACCCAAAGGACAGGCATTCAATATAGAAGAAGACTGGGAAACTGAGTTACCTAAAGTTACCGAGACACCTGAAAAAGTGGCTCAGGCCGCCAATAAGTTCAGAAAGCAGTTTGCAACCCATAAACCCAATATAGCTGATAAATTAGGGGAGGAGAAATCCAATGCCTAAAGGTGCTGGACACGATGTTGTATGTCCGGGGTGTGCAGAAAGTTATCATATCACTACGTCTAAGTACACACCTAACAGAGATGCTAATGCAGGGATGTTGAAGCTCAAAAGGCAATATACCGCTGCTGAGGGTAATCAGTGGGATGATGTACCACCAGACCCGACAGCGGGATATGGCCTGCTTGAATGCCCTGGATGTGGTGCTATGCTTGCTCCTTCCGGTAGGCTTACCGTGAAAGACAAAGCAGAGGTGAATAAAAAGGTGTATGTTTGTGAAGTGTGCGGAGAGGAATTTGAAAAGCCTGTAGAGAAGGCTATTCATATGAGAAAAACAGGACACAGTAAAATGAAAGGAAAAGCAAATGGCTAAATCAAAACCTTGCCCTGGCAGTAAAATTAGAAGTGGTGGCAAAGGTAAAGGACTTGGGAAAGGAAAAGGAAAGGGGCCGATTGGTACGCCCAATAAATAGATATGGCTGAAGTTGCAGAAACAGAATATAATCCGGAAATAAGCAACTGGAACCTTTCTAATCTTCCACCTGTAGGCCATAAGGATGTGGCTAAGTTTGCCTGGGAGTTATTTCAAATAGCCTACGAAGAACGGGAACGGCAGGGATTATCTGAAAGATGGAAGGCAAATGAAAAGTTAAGGCGTGGTGATCCCGGACAGGATAAACGAAAGAATAAAAAGAAAAAAGGATTTGTACCTGTCAATCTTTACTTTGCCAATATTGAAAGAACGGTAGCTCATATTACGGCAAGAGATCCCGTTGCGGAAGTAATTGACCTTTCAGGTAATTCAGAAGGTGAAGAAATACCAGCCGATCAGTTGTTTACGAGTAAAATCCGTAAATGGTGGAAAAATACCGGACAAAAAGCAAAGCTAAAGACAAGTGCTTTGCGTATGGAAGATTATGGCATAACGGTTGAACATCCTTATTGGGACTATGCAAATAAAGTGCCAAGTGAGGCCGTACTTGATTGTTTTTCTTTTTTCCCTGCACCTGGATATTATGAAGATATATCAATCGATATGCCCTATGGGTGTAATGCTTATGCAGAACCCATTGAGGGCGTTGAAAGAATGTTCAATGTTGAAGGGGTAGAGGCAGATGATGTTTATACCATACTTGGCGAAGAAAGAGAAGAAAACAGGCAAACGCCTTTATCGGGAGAATATCAGGAAGTAAAGTATTCAGGCGACTTTAAAGTTTCATCAAAGACAAAAGAAGGTGGTCTTAGCATAAAGGAAAACAGAGCACTCGTTGTGCAGGTATGGGTAAGGGATTATGCGACTGAGGAAATAGTTGATGAAGAAACGGGAGAAAAAAGCGAACGATACAAATACCCTGGAAATATTCGGGTTATTACCGTTACCAATAGAGGGAATCTTCTTTTAAATGATGTGTCGAACCCTAATGTAAACCCTAATTTACCTCGTTCTATTGCGGAAAAAACCTATGGATGGAACCATTTGCCATTTTACAAGGCAAACTCGTATGAAGATACGGTTTCAATATGGGGCTTTTCCGCAGCAGAACAGACTGAGGACTTAGTAACCAAGATTAGTGAAATTGTAAGCCGAATGGTTGCCTATGTACTGCGTGTCTTTTCCCCACCGCTTATTGTGCCGCAGGGGTTAGGCATAACAAGGGCAATGATCGAATCAAGGGCAACAAAACCTAATCTTGTGTTAATGCCGAATAGGATTATTCCACAAGGGGCTATCTTTCATCTTCAGATACCCAATTTGCCTGCTGATTTTTTCAGAGTGTTAGATGTAATTATCAATTTCTTTGACAGGATATATGCAATAGAAGAGGCAGACAGGGGTAATGTACCAAACCGTGTTGTTGCGGCAAGCGCCATTGTTGCACTTCAGGAACGTAATGCAATGCTTATGCAGTCAAAGCGTGAAAGCATTGAATATCTTGTTGAACAGCGTGGACAATGGGCTATTTCATTCTGGCAAAACTTCGGTGCAAAAGCGGATAGTGTTGAGATACAGGGAGAAAGACAGGAGTTTATAGGACAAAATTATGCAGGAAGGGAATTTCAATACACGGTAGAATCAGGAAGTATGATGCCCCGCACAAGCCTTATGGTCACGGAGCTTGCACAGGCATACTATAAATTAGGGGCTA
>CAYMYK010000158.1:0-7280 GCA_964394625.1 uncultured Pirellulales bacterium | reverse complement strand
CATCGAGCGCCCTGTGGTCGTAGGCCTCCATTCTTATCTTTATTCTTTCCGTCTCGGCTGCCATATCTTACCCCGTGGGCTAAAATAAAAACGCCTCACCTGTATATACTTTCCCTATCTTAACAAAAACCAACCTTGTTCTGTCATGGCAGGAAAGGCATTGACCTGTCATCGCTCGCCGAAAACCGCCCCGACGCACGAATACATAATCTCCTTCCTTAACGAAAACAGGTACGGGTTATTCAGAACGACACCTTAAAACCGCTTCAACAAACGCCGCCCTACAACCCTTCCAAGGCTTCTCTCAAGCCCTGGTGTACCCCTCAATTCCCGGAGTTCCTACAAAACCGTCCCTGACAACCAGTTAAAGACGTGTTACAGCCTAACTCGTCTAACGCAAAGCCGTCCCTGGCCCTGCTCGCTATGGCTGAAAAACAACTAATTTAGCATACATTTCCATTGGCGTCAATAAAATCAGAAAAAATTTATGCTAAAAATAAAAAAAAATTAAATTTCTCAAAGCACGATTTCCCTTGAGACCTGCTCGGGCGCCTTTTCATAGCTATGGGGCTCAATCGTAAAGGTCCCACGACCGGACGTGACGCTGCGAAGCTCGCTGGAGTAGCCGAACATCTCAAACAGAGGCACATTTGCGCCAATTATGCGAACTCCACCGTGAATCTTACTGTCGGTAATAACGCCCCTTTTGCCCAACAGACTGCTCTGGGCCACGCCAAAATACGCCTCGGGAACCACCACCTGAACCCGCATCACCGGCTCAAGAAGCACGGGGCCGGCCTTCTCAAGAACATCCCTTATCGCCACTGCCGCCGCCTGTTCAAATGCAATATCGGACGAGTCAACAGAATGATACGACCCGTCTATTAACGTAACCTTAGCTCCCATAACGGGATAGCCGGCCAATGTGCCGCTTCCCAGCCCGTCCCTGCTGCCCTTCTCGACTGCGCTGACATACTCTCTCGGAACCTTATCTCCACCTGCCTTGTTCTCAAAAACTATTTCTTTGCTCCAGTGTCCGTCTTCCGTCAGCAGCGGCTCGATTCTCAGAACGACCCGGCCATACTGTCCACGCCCACCTGTCTGCCTGATAAATTTACCCTCGGCCTGGGCCTGATGAGTTACGGCTTCCTTGTACGCCACCCGGGGTTTGCCAACGCGTATATTAAGACCCTTTTCTTTCACCAGCTTATGCTGGAGCACCTCTAAGTGCAGCTCGCCCATACCGCTAATCACCATTTGGCCCGTCTCAGGGTCTGTCCTCGTTTCAAAGGTCGGGTCTTCACGCCTCAGGGACGCCAGGGCATCGGCGAGCTTGTTCTTGTCTGCCGACGACCTCGGCTCTATGGACATACTTATTACCGTCTGCGGAAATGTGATACTGGCCAGACATACCGGCTTTTTCGTATCGCACAAAGTATCGCCGGTGATTGTGTGTCTCGGGCCTACCACGGCAACTATGTCGCCGGCACACGCCATATCGAGTATCCTCCGCTCGTTCGCGTGCATCTCGAATATCCGCGTGATATTTTCCCGCTTGTCTCGGTTCACATTCAGTACCCTGCTGCCGGACTTCAGACGCCCCTGATAAATCCTCAAAAAATTCAAGTCCCCATGCGAATCGCTGGTAATCTTGAACGCCAGCGCGACCAAACTCGCATCCGGATCGCACCTGACCACCACCTTTTGATTTTCATCGGAGGGTTTGTGCCCCTCTATGGCGGGCTTATCCAACGGCGAAGGAAGATACGAGACCACGGCATCGAGCAGTCTCTGAACCCCGATGTACTTCAAAGCAGACCCGCAGAGCACCGGATGCAGCTTGTTGCAGAGCGTTGCTTTTCTCACCGCACGCTCAATCAGCGCCTTTTCGATGGGCCTGTCGTGAACGTACAGTTCCATCAGCTCCTCATCGTGCTCGGCGGCAAGCTCAATCAGGTCATGACGGGCCTTTTCGGCCTGTGCATACAGCTCGTGTGGGATTTCGACCTCTTCAAATGTTGCTCCCAGTTTCTCGGCCTTGTAGAAAACCGCCCGCATCTTTATCAAATCTATTATTCCGACAAACGAGTCTCCGGCACCGATAGGAAGCTGCAGAACAACAGGGTTAGTCAGGAGCTTGTCGTGGATGCTTTGAACACTCATCTCAAAGTCGGCGCCGACCTTGTCCATCTTGTTGATGAAGCATAGAGACGGCAAATCATACTTTTGCCCCTGCCTCCAGACCGTCTCGCTCTGCGCCTGCACCCCTTCGCTGCCGTCGAAGACCGTCACCGCCCCGTCAAGGACCCGAAGCGACCGCTCCACCTCGGCAGTGAAATCTATGTGTCCCGGGGTGTCGATGAGATTGATTTCAAAGCCCTTCCATGGGCATTTTGTAGAGGCAGAGGTAATGGTGATGCCGCGTCTTTGCTCCTGCTCCATATAATCCATCACGGCTGTGCCGTTATGGACCTCACCCATTTTGTACGTCTTGCCCGTATAGTAAAGAACCCGCTCGGTTACCGTGGTCTTGCCGGCGTCGATATGGGCTATTATCCCGGTATTACGTGTTTTTTCCAGCTCGCCTGTCATACAGCAAACCCTGCATCACTGTTCCGGCAACCGCCGGTACCCCGTACGGCAATCCAAAGCCGGGAACGGTTGCAATCCGTATAAAAAACAGCCACGGCTATCTCAACAGATTCACCGTGGCAGTAAACTTTCCTAAAATTACCACGCAAAGTGCGCGAACGCCTTGTTCGCCTCGGCCATCCGGTGCACGTTCTCGCGTGTAGTCACCGCGCCGCCGCGACCCTGGTAGGCGTCCAACAGTCCGGATGCAAGCCGCTCGGACATGGGCTTGCCCTTAACTGCACGTGCCGACTGCAATATCCAGCGAAACGCCAGCGACTGCTGACGCTTGGCATTTACCTGCATAGGAACCTGGTAGCTGGCTCCCCCTATCCGCTTGCTGCGTACCTCGAGCTGGGGCTTTACGTTGTTCACGGCCGTCTCGAAAACCTCGAGCGGCCCGGTATCCTTTTCACGCTTGGCTATGACCTCCATAGCATCGTAGAACACCCTTTCCGCGACACTTTTCTTGCCGCCATGCATCAGGCAGTTTATAAACTTCGAGACCAGCTTACTGTCGTATCTAGGGTCGGGCTTCAACTGCCGGCCCGAAGCGGTAAATTTTTTCGCCATTATCGCACCTTTACATTATCATCTTTATTGCCGCGTGCAGCTCAATCGGACACACGGCAACGCCCGGTCATCTCAAATACTATTTACCCTTCTTCGCACCGTATTTGCTCCTGCCCTGCCTGCGGGCAGCCACACCGGCACAATCCAGAACGCCGCGAACGATATGGTAGCGGACACCGGGCAAATCCCTGACCCGACCGCCGCGGATAATCACGGTGCTGTGTTCCTGGAGGTTATGGTCGATCCCCGGTATGTAAGCGGTAACCTCCTTGCCGTTGGTCAGCCGAACACGGGCTATCTTGCGCAACGCAGAGTTCGGCTTCTTCGGCGTCTGGGTCCTGACAATCAGACACACACCCCTTTTCTGAGGTGAGCCGCTGATTTCAGATACACGCTTACGACCTTTCGACTTCGCCCTTGGGCGCCTCACTAACTGATTAATCGTCGGCATAACTTCTTGTCCGCTCCAATGTTTTGACTGTAAACAAAAACTCCCTAATTGATACCCAGTGCTTCCCTGATGGCAGCTTCTCTCTTGGCTTCGGCCTCCTTGGCAGCCTCAATTTCCGTAATACCTGCGAATTCCTTGGGCAGCGGCGCCTCGGCAAGATGTTTGACTTTCATCTCAAGATACGGCTTAAAAGCCGTGCCCGCCGGTATCAGGTGCCCAAGAATTACATTTTCCTTCAAACCACACAATTTATCCATACTACCAGCCAGGGACGCTTCAGTCAAGACCTTTGTTGTCTGCTGGAAGCTCGCGGCGGCGATGAAGCTCTCGGACCGAAGCGACGCCTTGGTTATCCCTAACAGAAGTGTATTAGCCATCGCGGGACGTGGCTTGCGGCCTTTCGCAGGTGTGCCGCCTATCAGCTCCAGCTTCTCATTAACACTCGCAAGCTTCGATTTATCAACTATCTGGCCCTCCTGAAGGTCGGTGGCATCTCCTGCGCTGCTAATCTTCACACTGTTGGCCAAACGTTCATTCTCCCTGCGGAATACGAACTTGTCCACGACCTCGCTGGGCAAAAACGAGCTGTCCCCGACCGATTCAATCTCAACCTTTCGCATCATCTGAGCACAGATAATCTCCATGTGCTTGTCGTTGATATTGACATTTTGTGAACGGTAAACGTTCTGTATCTCTCCAATCAAATACCTCTGCAACGCCTCTTCACCCTTGATTCTCAGTATATCGTGCGGAACCAGAGGCCCGTCGGTCAGGGCATCGCCTGCCTCGGCAATATCGCCCGTGTGGACGTTAAGATGCCTGTCTCGCGGGACGTGATGTTCCTTCTCCATACCGCCTTCACTGCGGATTGTGATTGTCATCTTGCCCTTGCGCTTATCACTTTTCAACTCGATACGCCCGCTGATTTCGGCCATCGCGGCAGGGTCCTTCGGCTTACGCGCCTCGAAAACTTCCGTAACCCTGGGCAGACCGCCGGTAATATCCTGTGTACCGCCGGTAGCTCGAGGCTGATGCGCAAGAAGCTGGCCGGCCTGAACACCCTGGCCCTCAGCAACCTCGATTCTCGCGCCGGCCGGAAGGTAATGAACGTCCAGTATCTTGCCGTTGGAATCCTCAATCATAATCTGCGGGTGTTTGTCGCCCTTGTGCTCGATTACCACCGGCTTCCCAGCCTGACCCTTTCGCTCTTCCTCAACACGAACCGTCTCGCCTTCTACAATATCGACGAACCGAATCATACCCGCCACTTCCGCCAAAATCGGCGTTCTGTGAGGGTCCCATTCAAACAGGATGGTGCTGGCTTTAACCTTTGCGCCGTCGGCCGTTCTGACGGCGGCCCCGTAAGGTACTTTGAACCTGTCGAGCTCCCTGTCCTTGTCATCAAGAATGGCCATTTCGCCATTCCGTTTGAGGGCCACTATTCGGCCGCTGCCGTCTTCGAGCTTGAGAGAAACGGCATTTATGTCGCGGTATTCAATCTTACCCGCGTACGTTGCCCTCTGCTCACGCTCCAAAATAGCTCGCTCAGCAACACCGCCGGTATGGAACGTCCGCAGCGTAAGCTGTGTACCCGGCTCACCGATTGACTGCGCGGCTATGATACCGACCGGCAGACCCTCCTCAACAAGATCCCCCGTGCTCATATCCCAGCCGTAACACTTCGCGCAAATCCCGAACGGACTGTCGCACGTGTGTGGGCTTCTGACCCGGATGGCACCGATACCAAGGGCTTCTATCTTCACAGCCGCCTCCGGCGTAATGACCTTGTTCTCGCGAACAATCATTTCGTCGGTAATCGGGTTCCGTACGTTGTCCCTGGAGGTCCTGCCGATAATCAGTTGCGACAGCGGTACGTCAACCTGCTCGCCTCTGCTAACGCTGCTCTTGGTAATCCCCTGCAGCGTCCCGCAGTCCCGCTCGGTGACAATCACGTTCTGCGCCACATCAATCAGCTTACGCGTAAGATAGCCGCTGTTGGCGGTTTTTAAGGCCGTATCCGCAAGACCCTTGCGGGCGCCGTGCGTCGAACTGAAGTATTCCAGTACCGTAAGACCCTCGCGGAAGTTCGATTTAATCGGCGTCTCGATAATCTCGCCGCTCGGCTTGGCCATCAACGCACGCATACCCGCAAGCTGCTGTATCTGGTCAACACTGCCACGTGCCCCTGAAGAGCTCATCAGATATATCGGGTTAAGATAAGGCGTACCGTCCTCTTTCTTGTCCTCCTTTAAACCACGCATCATCTCATTGGTCACCGCCACACGCGCATTGGTCCACGCATCCACCACCTGGTTGTATCTCTCGCCCTCGGTAAGAACGCCGATGCTGTAGTTCTTATGTATCTTCTTGACCTTTTTCTCGGTCTCGTCAATAATCTGCTGCTTCTTTGGAGGTATCTTCAAATCTGTCAAGCCAAAGCTCAATCCTGCAACCGTAGCATGCCTGAAACCGAGCTCCTTTATGTTATCGAGCAAATCGACCGTCTCGGCGCTGCCGGCTATCTCATAGCAATCGCTAATCACCTGGCTTAACTGCTTCTGGCTCATTAAGTGATTGTAGAACGGCATCTGCGCCGGAAGCATATCGTTGAATATGCACCTGCCTACCGTGGTTTCAACAAGCCGGTATCCGCCGCTATCAGCTCCTTTGACATCCGCTGCATGCTGTTCGTCAGCTACGACCGGCTTGTGTATGCGAACGCGAACAGGGGCATGAAGTGCAATCTTGCCCATATCGTATGCCATCATGGCCTCAAAACTGTCCCTGAACACCATCCCCTCGCCCTTCTCGCCCGGAAGCATTGCGGTCAGATAGTAGTTACCCATCACCATATCCTGCGACGGGCCCACCATCGGAAGCCCGTTGGCAGGCGAAAAGATATTGCCCGTTGTCATCATCAAACTGTGAGCTTCCGCCTGCGCTTCAACGCTCAGAGGCAAATGCACCGCCATCTGGTCACCGTCAAAGTCGGCATTGAAACCCTTGCACGCCAGCGGATGAAGCATAATCGCATTGCCCTCCACAAGCGTCGGCTCAAATGCCTGGACACCCATCCTGTGAAGGGTCGGAGCACGATTCAAAAGAACCGGGTGCTGATGAATAACGTCCTCGAGAATGTCCCATATCTGCTCGCTTCGCCGCTCAATCATCCTCTTGGCGCTTTTGATGGTATCGGCAAGCCCGTTAATTTTAAGTTTGCGAATGATGAACGGCTGATACAGCTCGAGCGCAATCCGCTTCGGCAAACCGCACTGGTGAAGCTTGAGATTAGGTCCTATCACAATCACCGAACGCGCTGAGTAATCGACTCGCTTTCCAAGCAGGTTCTCGCGGAACCGCCCCTGCTTGCCCTTTATCATATCGCTCAAGCTCTTCAACGGCCTGTTGTTGCTGCCCAGAACCGGCCTGCGGCACCTGCCGTTATCCATCAGCGAATCAATCGCCTGCTGGAGCATTCGCTTTTCGTTGCGAATAATCACCTCAGGAGCAGTAAGGTCTATCCGCTTTTTAAGACGGTTATTCCGGTTGATTCTACGCCGGTACAAATCGTTCAAATCGCTCGTCGCAAAGTTGCCGCTCTCAAGCCGCACCAGCGGACGCACAT
>CAYMYK010000157.1:0-7284 GCA_964394625.1 uncultured Pirellulales bacterium | reverse complement strand
CCCAGACCACAAACCGGGGTCAAACCCAAAACGAACCCAATTTTCAAGCTCGGTATACGAAATACGAAATACGAGATACGAATTGCGGCCTTTGACAATTTATACCACGGGTAGTGAATATGAGAACCTTAGTTTCGAGGGAAATAGAGCGAGTCCAGCCCGCCATTGCTGTGAGGGCATCCGGGCGGGTTTATGAGGCGACTTTTGCAGCGGTTTGTCGGTTGCTGTCGTTGAGCAATATCTTTTTTAAGCTGGGCAGGAGGTAGTTGTTGACGACGGTGTCCCAGCTCATATTATTTGCGATGTGGTAGCCGGCTTGAATGAGCTGCTCGGTTTCGGATTCGGTTTCGGGCAGGCGCAGCAATATCTGCTCTGCAATTGTCCTGCTCTGTGCCTGTTCGATTCGGTCGCGGCTCGCCCGGTCGATGCGCAGCAGCTCGCCGATGTTCGTGCCGCTGCCGGCCCCGGTGTTGGTGTAGTCTGCCACGATGATATTCTTCAACCCGGCCCGGCCGGCGGGGGAGAAGGTCGATATTGCGTCGCCGACAAAGCCCGAGCATCCGCAGACGCCGGTGAAAACGCAGATTCCTCCGAAGGTCAGCGGTTCGAGCTGTGCGATTCCGAACGGCTCATAAATGCTCTGGCCGAACTCGACGTCGGTGCCCTTGCGTATGTCCATAAACTCCATATCTTCGGGCATATTCAGCCCGCAGTGTTTTCGGCTGAATCCGAACTGGTTGATGAATACGATTTTTATGTTCCTGCAGCCGGCGTTGAACTGTTGGATAGCGGTATAGAACTTTGCCTCGCCGCCGGACATATCGGGCCAGCCCTCGCGGTGAGCCACGGGCCAGTTGTATTCGGATTCTATTTTATAGACGTCGCAGCTTCGGCGCTGGGCGACCTCGGTGCTCAGCAGAAACATTACCGCCGTCCTGCCCCGGCGGGCGAATTCTTTTTCGAGCTGTTCGAGGACGCGCAAATCGCGCCAGAGCCCTTTGCTCCGGACCAGCCGGGTCACGTGCGTGAACACAACGTCAGGCCGGTAGCCGAGAAGGTTTTCGCAGTAGCGGCGGAGCTTGTCCTTCGAGGCGAGCTTTTCTGCGGCGCTGATTTCATACGCTGGTATGCCGTTATAGACTATGTCTATGTCCGCTTGCTCGAATTGCGGCCCCATAAATCTCAGCTCATCCGCGACGCAGTCGCCCACCGCAAATATCACGTCACAATGTTTCGACGCAGCCACCAGGGGGTGTTTGAAATACGAGTTCTGGCTGCCGAAGACGTCTTTGACGTACAGGCCCATTCTGTGCGCCTGTCTTAGAACGTTGTAGAACATCGTGTCGTGGCCTGGGTGCTCTTCCACTATCTGTCGCATCGTCGCTACTTCGTGTGCGTGGAAGGCGGTCCTGAAGCCGCAATTCGGCTCTGTCATTGCCGCCAATGCCGTCGGCATACCCATATATTCGTGTGCGATAATCACCGTTTTTTCTGTTGCCGCCCCGATGGCCTTGAGTGCGTCAATCGCCGGCGGCCCCAGCCGGATATACTGCTCGTATTCCCACAGGCGTTCGTACAGGTCGCTGCGAATCCCGAACTGTTGAAAAAGCCGCTTCTTGAAGGCGTTGACGGGCCCGTTGTCCATATAGCGCACGTCAATGAGCAGTACCTCCGGCGAGCTTTTTATTCCCGTCCGGCTGTCGGTGAATGTGCGTCTGCCGTATATAATTCCCGCGTTGTAGAAGCTTTCAATCTTGCGAAATGCCGAGGCGTAACCCGTGTTCACAAGCCCATCCAGTGATGAGTAGAGCACCTCGCCCCCTTCGCCGAGCCGGTCAAGAACCGAGCCGTCGGTGCTGAACAGGGGCCCTATGATGATTGAGCGTTCGACGGCATGCAGATAGGATTTGCACGTAAAAAAGCCGTCGAGCACGGCTCCTATACCGCCCACCTTTCCGACGGCCTCGTGCGTAACGTGAACTAATGTTGTCCCCCTGGCCATATACAGTCCCTTTCCAAGGTGTGCCGCAGAGCATGTTTTCTCTTTCGGCTTCCATTTAAAGTATAGGATATGCGCTGATATGACCAAATCGAAGGCAGGCCGGGAAGACCGCCCGCCGGTGGGGACTTGGCAAAAGCGGACGAAAATTCAAAAAGCCCGGTTCGTTATGGGACTGTTCAGGACAATCGGAAAAATACTCATTTTCAGGTCCGGGCTATGCTGCTGCGCAGGTTTCTTATCAGGCCGGAGAGCACCTGTGGGGGCAGGTCGGCAAGCGCCGGTTCCGGCATCTCGCTGAGGGCTATTCTGTCGAGGATTTTTATCGCTCGTGAACCACAGGCGGTAATGAGAGAAACCTCATCTTCCGCCCGGTCCAGCTCGCCGTCTGCCATCAGGCGAAGATAGGTTATTATGCTCTCGTTAAGCTCGGTGTCGCTTAACGTGCCGCCCGCGGCGACTGTCTGCTGCGGTTTTTCGGGTGTTTCGTCGGGGATATCCGTTTCTTTCAGTATGTCTGTTCTGAGCTTTGCCTCCTCAGCCAGCAGCTCCTTCCTCTTTCTCTCCTCCTGCTCGTCAACCGGGGCAAGTTTTAACTCTTCTTCCTCGGGCTCCGGGCCGGGGACATATACCCTGTGACGGCACGCCGGGCACTTGCCCCATTTGCCCCCGGCGTTGTCCGGCGCCTCGATTTTTTTGCCGCAGTGCTCACAGTGAAATGATATGCTCATCTGCTCACCTCTGACCGAAAATCTTCTTAACTGCTCGATTTATACTCCGCAACCACCTCGGTGGTTATCCCGCCTCGGGGCGTGAACTCGGCGGTAACCTTCATCCAGCGCGGTTTGCACGCCGTGGATAAATCGTCCAGTATCTCATTGGTCAACGCCTCGTAGAAGATTCCCCTGTTGCGGTAACTCTGCATGTAGAACTTTAAGCTCTTTAGTTCGATGCACAGCTTGTCCGGGCAATACTCTATGGTGATTCGCCCGAAGTCCGGCTGGGCCGTCCGGGGACAGACGCTTGTGAATTCGGGACACCTGATGGTGATGCGGTAATCCCGATGAGGAAAAGGATTCCCGAAAAGCTCAATTTCGGCTTTATCTTCCATTGCGATTGAACCTATCAAAAAATCTGTTAAGATAATATAATAAAAACCGATAATGATGGCAAGAAGGAGTAAAAAAATGACACACCAAAATGATAAGGCGGTTATCCTGCTCAGCGGGGGACTCGATTCAGCCACAACCCTGGCCATCGCTCGTGATGAGGATTTCGACCTGTTTGTATTGACCTTCCGGTATGGTCAGCGACACGAGCGGGAGCTCGAGGCGGCCCAGAGAGTAACGCGGTCAGTGGGAGTTGTCGAGCATCTGTTTCTGGGAATCGACCTGACGGCAATAGGCGGCTCGGCGCTTACCGACCGCAGCATCGATGTTCCCAAAGACAGACAGAATCTGGGTACGTCCGACAATATCCCCCTGACATACGTGCCCGCACGAAACACTATATTTCTTAGCTATGCCCTCGCCTGGGCCGAGGTCCTCGGCGCCTTCGATATCTTCATCGGCGTCAACGCCACCGATTTCAGCGGCTACCCCGACTGCAGGCACGACTTCATATCAACATTCGAGAAGTTAGCCAACCTTGCGACCGCCGCCGCCGTCCAGGGCAGGGGCAGCTTCGCCATTCACACGCCGATTATCAATATGACCAAGGCGCAGACGATAAGGGCGGGGCGCAAGCTCGGTGTGGATTATTCGCTGACCCATAGCTGCTACGACCCCGATGAAACGGGAAGAAGCTGCGGCCGGTGCGATTCCTGCCGGCTGCGACTCAAGGGCTTCCGCGAGGCGGGGCTCGATGACCCAATCGAATACGTGCCGGGCTGCAGAAGCTCTTCTGCCAAGTAAAAAGCAAGACAGGCCCGCCCCAATTTGTCCGGAGCGGCACAATGACAGTTAGTGAAATTTTCTATTCTCTCCAGGGCGAAGGTCTTTTGGCAGGTGTCCCCAGCGTCTTTGTTCGCTTAGCCGGCTGCCCGCTAAGGTGCAAATGGTGTGATACAAAATATGCCTGGGACAAAACCGCCGGGCAGCAATACAGTGTCGAGCAAATCGTCGCCGCTGCTCAGCGGTGGCCGGGCCGATTCATAGTTATCACCGGCGGCGAGCCGATGGTCCAGCCGGGGCTGCCCGAGCTTGCACAAAAACTCAAAAACATCCGCAGGCACATTACAATCGAGACGGCCGGAATCGCCTATATTGACAATTTGCCCTGTGACCTGATGAGTATCAGCCCCAAGCTGAGCAACTCAAACCCCGACGAGCCGGAACTTGCAAAGATTCACGAGCATGCTCGGCTGGACGTTGCCGTCCTCGCTAAGCTCATCGATAATTTTGATTATCAACTCAAATTCGTAGTCGATTCACAGGATGATTTGCCGGAGATTCAGCAGACCATCGATAAGCTTGACGGCGTCAATCCCGAAAAAGTTATGCTGATGCCGCAGGCATCGAGAAGGGCTGAGCTGATAGAAAAGTCGCCAATGGTGGCAGAACTGTGCAAACAAACCGGTTATACCTTCTGCAGCCGCCTGCAAATCCTCCTCTGGGACAACCGGCGGGGAACCTGAGGATTTCATTTGTGCCGTCAATCAGCGCCAGGCCCGTTCCCGTTTGCCCAATTCCGAAATTCCCATTTGACATTCAATAATCAATAATCAATAATCAATAGTAAATTCTATCGCCCGGGTGGCGGAATAGGCAGACGCGCTAGCTTGAGGGGCTAGTGAGAGTAATCTCGTGCTGGTTCGACTCCAGTCCCGGGCATTGGCTGGCGCTCAGTAAAAATGAACGATGGAAGGTCGTTCAACTATACTAAAAGGAATCATAATGTCAGGTACTAAGGAGCAGGTTCTTGAAAGTAAACGCGTAGCGTCCATCGATGCGCTTCGCGGCTTCGATATGTTCTGGATGATCGGCGGCGGGGCAATCTTCGGATCGCTGTGCAAGATATTCAACAATCCCGTCACCGAGTTCATATCGGCACAGCTCAGGCACGCCAAATGGGAGGGATTTACCTTTGAAGATTTGATTATGCCGCTGTTTCTTTTCATCGTCGGCGTGGTAATGCCATTTTCCTTCGGCAAACGCCTGGAGCGGGGACAAACCAAAAAATCGCTGTACATCCACATTGCCAAACGCACCCTGATTCTGTTCTTTCTGGGGATGGTCGCACAGGGACATCTGCTTGCATACGACCTGTCGAAGCTGCACATCTACTCAAATACCCTGCAGACCATAGCGGTCGGGTACATCATCTCTTCGGTACTGATACTCGAGTTCAAAGTCGCTGCCCAGGTTGTCGCGACGATAATTTTTCTACTGTTGTTCTGGGCGTTGATGGCGCTCGTACCCGTGCCCGGCTACGGCGCGGGTGTGCTGACGCCGGAGGGCAACTTAGCCATTTATATCGACCACCTGCTCTTAGGCAGGTTCGAGGACGGCAGCCCATACGCCTGGATTCTCGAGACGCCCGTCTTTGCCGCTACGGTTATGTTAGGCGTTTTCGCAGGCCACTGGCTTCGCACCGACCGCCCCGGCAGCAAAAAGGTTGTGGGTCTGCTGGCCGCCGCCTCTGGCTGTCTCGCTTTAGGCCAACTATGGTCTCACTGGTTCCCGAACATCAAGCACCTCTGGACAAGCTCGTTCGTGCTGTTTTCGGGCGGCCTGTGCTATCTGCTGCTGGGCCTTTTCTATTTAGTCATCGATGTATGGGGCCTTAGAAAATGGGCGTTCGGTCTCAAGGTCATCGGTATGAACGCCATCGCCGTCTATATGGCGACGGAATTATTCGATTTTCGACATATTGGAAACATTTTTGTAGGCGGCCTGGCAGAGCGTCTGGGCTGCTGGAACGACCTCGTCCAGCACACCGCCGCCTTCGCCGTCGTCTGGCTAATCCTGCTCTGGATGTACCGCAAGCGCACATTCGTCAAAATCTGAGGGCATCTTTCGGCCCTGATGAGTCGATGCGCCGCACATTGCTCGCTGAGGACGTACAAGAACACTACACCGAGGGATGCAAATATAAGTGAAGATAGATGCGTTTTTTTTAGAGCTACAAGTATCCAAGGTCGAATTGTATGCATATTACAGCATCCTCAAATCCCGGTTTCCCGACGAGTTAAATCACACCCAACGGGCAATTCTAACAGAATTTTTTCTCGAAGTTATTTGCTACTAAATCGTTCCAGGCTCCTAAAAGCAGCCGACATCGCCGAATTTTGCAGGTGACGTGACTGACCCACTTTTGACCCACTCCGGTCAAAATGAGGTTCTCGATGAAGAAGCTGCCGGGCGTAACAGTTTGGCAGCCAAGGAACTGGAGTAATGGGCAGGGGTGGATTTGAACCGCCGACACACGGATTTTCAGTCCGTTGCGGTAAAAACATAAGCCCTGATAAAACAAAGACTTACACAACCACCGATAAGCAGTTGACACTCCAGTTGACACCTAAATCCCAAAAACAGCCTCAAAAGACTACCCAAATCGACCAGCAATTGCCAGAGGATTTAGCTGAGATAGTAACGATTTGGCCGAAACTGCCGGAGCATATCAAGGCGGCAATCAAAGCCCTGATTCAAACTTACTGCAAAGAGGCCAAGTAATGCCGCGCATAGGAAACAAACAGCTTACGGTTAAAAAGACAAATGTCGCCACTTAAAAAGGCAAAAACTTAGCAAAAGTTAACATTTGGGAAACCTATAAGAACCTGCGAAAATATACGATAATGTACGAAAATGTACGGGAAAAACCTTACTAAACTTAACCTTTGAGCCGTCAAAGATGCTAAGAAATGCTAAGGTTTAGACCCAATGTGGCAATATGTGGCAATATGTGGCTTGTTAGATAATGTTAGGGTTTGCTGAGGCAACAAGGCAGTAACAAGAACATACAATAATGTATAGGAAACCTTAATGATTTCGGCTTCAGGGGGTGAAAAGCATAATGAGATATTACTATAACAGGAAAGCTACGGCAGATGAATCGTGCGACCTGAGTATCTATCGGTTGAACAAACGGGGCATGCTGACCGGCCACAATTATACTGCAGTAGAGTGGGTAAGTAGCCAGACTGGCAAAAAGACAAGAATACTGCTTGTTATTGACGTCACAGGTGAGCCATTCGTCATACTTTCGTACACCACAGTAGACAGAGAAGGCTATAAGGCACTCTAACAAAACCTAATAATTGAGTAGTAGTTTAGCCGATATAACAT
>CAYMYK010000156.1:0-7321 GCA_964394625.1 uncultured Pirellulales bacterium | reverse complement strand
GCCGAATATGAAAACATTCAGGCAGGTTGCGATTATGTCGTAAAAAGCGTGGGTGCCCGCCGTGACGCCAAAGCCCCGGATTGCAAACAAAATCGCAAAATAAACGCCCGCAATTGTCCTGAATGTGAACTTCGCCCAGTCGAAAATATCGCGCTCGTTGAGCCGACCGCTGAGCAGGTCCAGATGATGGTGCGCACTGAACAACGCCGCCGACATCAATACCGACATTATGACCGCACCCATTTTACCGAACCGCAGCACGTCCTGGAAAAGCATCATAAGAAGACATATCAATATCAAACGAAAGACGAGCTCCTCATATATTCCCGCCCCGACTCCAGTGACCACATCCGCCATAACAGACGGCCGGCCCGCCGCCGCGGCCGGACGGTCGGCGGCTGTCGCCGAGCAGCTCGATATCGGCGCGCATTCACATACCGCCGCCGGTTTTGCGCCGGCCGTAACATTGCCGCCGGCAGCGGTACTGTGCAAAAACAAACTCAGTACAATCAGCGGCACCGCAAGCAAAACACATTCAGTCGCCATCGGCACAATGTCAGCAAAGAAGACTCGCCATCTCTTGCCCGATGCTATCTGAAGCGCAACTAAAATCACGACAACAGCCACAGCCGGCGCCGCCCAGATAAACTTACCGCTGAAACCAAGATACTCCAGAAAATCCTGCAGCCATACAAACGCAACCACGCGTACCTGACTGTGATTGAGAACATCGGTGTTAATCAGAAGGGTCCCAAGCTCGTAAAAAATCAAAAAGGGCAGAAGAAAGACCACGCCATAGACGGGCCGGCTCGTCCGCTCAAGGTACGAATCCGGCGTGAAATTGAAGACCTGACTGGTGCTGAATCTGAACTTGTCCACCATTGGTTTATTAACCGCCATTCGGTCGGCACTATCCTTAATTTAGTTCGTGAGCATTTTCAGAGTTTACTTCAGGCCAGACGAAATTACAATACTAAGCGTAATGATGCTTTTTCTTGTACACGGATAATATTATGGTGGGCGAGCGACTAAAGACAATTTATCAGCGGCTCTTCGAGTATTTCGGCCCGCAGCACTGGTGGCCGGGACGGACCCGATTCGAAATCGTCGTCGGGGCGATACTCACCCAGAACACTAACTGGACAAACGTCGAAAAGGCAATTGCCAACCTCAGGGGCTGCTCTCTGCTCGAACCGCATAAGCTGTACGAAATTGAAATCGAGAAGCTCGCCGCCCTTATCCGCCCCGCCGGCTACTACCGACTGAAGGCACGGCGACTGAAAAACTTCCTCGACTGGCTCTTCAAAAACTACAACGGCCAACTGGACGGCTTAAACGATATCCCCACAGACCTGCTTCGCCGAGAGCTGCTCGGTGTAAAGGGCATCGGCAGAGAGACCGCCGACTCCATCCTGCTCTACGCCCTCGACAGGGCCGTCTTCGTCGTCGATGCCTACACCGCCCGCGTTATGCTCCGGCACCGGCTCATCGACAGCGACGCCGATTACGAGCAAATTCAGGACCTGTTTCAATCGAACCTCGACGAGGACGTTCGGCTGTTCAACGAATACCACGCCCTGCTCGTCCGGCTCGGCAAGCAGTTCTGCCGGCCGAAACCGAGATGCAGCGATTGCCCCCTGAACCTGCTGCCGCACACCATCGAAGCCGAATACCCGTGAGCATCGCTGGTTTATGACGACCGCCGCCGGCCTGAATACGGCACGCCGAATGACTGCGAAGGCGTTTTTGCCTTTTACTTTTGCCCTGCCACCGCCTAAAATACCGCTCCTATGGCCGGCCAAAACAGCAAATACCGCGTTTTCCTAAGCGCCTGCGAGCCAAGCGCCGACGCCCACTGTGCCGGCCTTGTAACCGCCTTACGCCGGAGCGGTTACGATATCGAATGCCTCGGTGTAGGAGGCCCTAAAATGGCCGGCGCCGGCTGCGAGCTTCTGGAAAATACCGTCTCGCGGGCCGCAATGACATACAATGCCTTCGTACACATCCGGTACTTCTACCGGCTCATCAAGCGCATTGACCTTTATCTCAAAACAAACAAGGTCGATTTAGTCATAGTCTGCGATTCGCCCGCGTTCAACTTCCACCTCGCGAAAGCCGCCAAAAAACTCGCCATACCAACGCTCTTCTACGTCGCCCCGCAGCTCTGGGCCTGGGCGCCCTGGCGCATCAAAAAACTGCGGAAATACTGCGATAAGCTCTGCTGCATCCTGCCCTTCGAGCAGGACTGGTTTGCCTCTCGCGGCGTTGATACCACCTTCGTCGGCAACCCCCTCTTCGACGAGCTTGTTCTGGCCGTACCGGCGACAGCCCGGCGGAAATACGCCGATTTCAATGCTGATAACGCCAAAATTGCGATTATGCCCGGCTCGCGTACCGCCGAAATCCGCTCGCTCTGGCAGCCGATGCAGCAGGTTGCAATCGCCCTGAAGCGAAAACGCCGCAACGTCACGTTCACCGCCGTCGCCGTCAATGAAAACTCGCGAAAAGTCCTCGAAGCAACCCGTTTAGACAACTTCAAATGTACCTTCGATATCGGCTCGGTATATCAAACCGCCTGCAAAAGCGACTTGGCGCTGGTCGCAAGCGGCAGCGCAACGCTGCAGGTCGCCGCCGCGGGCTGCCCTATGCTGATTATGTACAACTCCAGCCGGCTGCTCTGGCATCTCATCGGCCGCTGGCTAATCACAACCAAATACCTCTCCTTAGTCAACATCCTGGCCCAACGCCGGCTCGTGCCGGAGCTTATGCCTCATTTCGGCTCAGTCGAATCGGTGGCCCAAACAGCTCAAAAACTCCTGAATGACCCTGAACGGCTCTCGCAAACCAGCACCGAACTGTTGAAGCTCACCGAACCGCTGGCCGGCGGAAACGCCGCAAAACTCGTCGCAAACATCGCAATTGAAATGCTCACCAACAAACCAAAAACCGGCTGAGGAGGGTGTGGCCTCCCAGCCCAATCAATCGCCTGCATCCGCTCCGATGCGCAGCCGGATTATCTGCTTTTGCCGGGCCACTTTCGCCCGCCCGGCCAATCGATTACCCTTATTACATCACTGCCCTCGAACTGCGTACCGTCGGTAAGCCGGCCCGTAACAAGCAGCTCGACTCTTCCCCGCTGCAAAATAGCCGACAGCTCAGCCCGCCTGAACATTGCTATCGCCGCCTGTAGCCGTTCGCTGACAAATACCCGTCCCGGCTCGATTTGCCCTTCGAGCAGGATACTGCCGCGGTCGATGTCGCCGACATTGCAGCCAGCCGGAAACGTGATTTTGCACAGAACCCAGTTTCCCCTGCTTCGCAGGTTCAATACACGCGGCATTATCCTGATTCGCGCCTCTATCGGCGGAAGATATTCATAAGCCCCCATATCAATTCGCGGCAGGCCGTCGCCATCGACAACCCGCAGCCGACCGTCAAGGTCCGTCTCGCCTGCGGCGCCGATGTAATTCGCATCCCCCGCATCGATACAAGCTGAATCGGCCAACAGCCGATAGTCCCCATCAATCCATACCGCATCCGGCTCATTCGACTCAACAACAACATTGGCATCATTTGCATCCACCCAATAGCCGGGGGCAACAAAACACGGCTCAGCATCGATATTACCCTCCCCCGCCCAGCCGCCTCGAATGTTACTGAAAGTGATATTGGGCGAATCGTCGATATCCCATAGTCCAGATTCACTGTCAGCAAAGATGGTATTTATGGCGGTAAGATGCTCAGTATTATGGAGCGGTTCCGGGTCTGGTACGAAATTATCAGCTATTGTGCAATTCGAGACGGTGGTTGATGATCCATGGCGAGTTGTATAATTGAGCCCTCCACCATAATCTCCGGCCAGATTGCCGGCAATGAGACAATTAGTAAGCTGCTTTTGGCCAAAACCAAATGCTAATGAGATGGCACCACCAATTCTGCCGGCACGGTTTCCGGTGAACGTGCAGTTTGTTAACTTTGCCTCGGCAAAACCCGCCGTGCAATACAGGGCTCCGCCATCGAAGTCAGCGATGTTTTGGTGGAATGAGCAGTCGATGAATGTGGGACCACGCATTGAAACTGATACTGCACCTCCACTCGAAGACTTATTTTCGGTGACAATTTGTGTATTATTTGACCAGGCCGAGCCATTTGGGGATGGCGAGGGAGATTGACGGGGTATAGGTGCAAACCAGGAGGACAACAACCATTGCGGCGAAACAGGGGATGAGGTGACGCATAATTTTGGTTACGGTGGTGTTTGCTATGCCGCAGCCGAGGAAGAGGACGGTTCCTACCGGCGGGGTGCAGAGGCCTATGCAGAGGTTCATAATCATAATGATGCCGAAGTGGAGGGGGTCAACGCCGAAGGTTTTGACGACGGGCAGGAAGATGGGAGTGAAAATCAAAACGGCGGGCGTCATATCCATAAATGTCCCCACGGCGAGGAGGATGAGATTTATTATCAGCAGGATAAGCAGCTTGCTCTGTGTCAGGCCGAGCAGGAAGGCACTGATGTTCTGTGGGATATTTTGCAGGGCCAGGAACCAGCTCATCGCCATCGAGGTCGCAATCAGCAGGAAGACTACGGCGGTGGTGACTGCGGATTGAAGGATGATGTCGGGCAGTTCTCTTATCTTCACCTCCTTGTAGATGAATACGGAGAGCACAAAGGAATATACCACTGCGATGGCGGAGGCCTCTGTGGCGGTGAAGACTCCGGCTAAAATGCCGCCTAAGACGATGACGATTAGCAGCAGGGCTGGGATGGCGGCAAGGAAACGTTTGAGGGCCTCGGCGGGGCCGAAGCGTTCTCCCCTGCCGTATTTTCGGCGTGCGGAGATGACGCCTGCGACGAGCATCAGGGCCAGTCCGACGAGGATACCGGGCAGGATGCCGGCCATAAATATGGCGGCGATGGAGACCATACCGCCGGTGGCGAGAGAATAGACAATCATCACGTTGCTGGGCGGAATCAGCAGGCCGGTTGTGGCGGCGGTGATGCTGATTGATGCGTTGAAGTCCCGGTGGTAGCCCATCTTGTTCATCAGTGGAATCATAAAGCCGCCTACCGAGGAGACGGCGGCGGCGGCGGAGCCGGAGATGGAGCCGAAGAGCATGCAGGTGAGGATATTGACGAAGGCGAGTCCGCCTCGGAATCGTCCGACGATGACATTTGCGAAATCGATGAGCCGGCGTGCGATACCGCCCCGGCCCATGAACAGGCCGGAGAGGATGAAGAACGGGATGGCGAGCAGGGCGAAGCTGTCGATACCGGTTGCCATTTTGTAGGCCACTATCAGAAAGGAGGGCAGGCCGCCGGCGAGAAGTACGGCCAGAAGGGTCGATATGCCCATGCAAAATGCCACCGGGACATTGAGCAGAAGCAGCACCACAAAGCTGGCGACCAGAACAAGAACCGATATTGTTTCAGGCGTCATAGTTAGAGTTTAATCCATAGCGGCGGCGGATTCAAAATCGTGCGGCTCTTCAATCACTTTACCCCTGATAAGGGCGACGAGGGTCTTGACGAAAAGCTCGACACTGTAAAAGACGAGGAAAAAACCGCTGATTGGTATGGCGAGATAGACGTATCCCATTTTTAATCCCAGGGCCGGCGAGACCTGTTGGGTGGCGAGTATCCTTACGAGAAGCTCGATGCCGCCGACGACGAGGACCAGCAGTGAAAACAACGCTGTCACGGCGAAGACGAACAGCGAGACAAAAAGCCCTTTTCGGGGCGAGAGCTTCGAGACGAAATAATCGATGCCGAGATGTGCCCCGCGATTGAGGGCGACACTTGCGCCGAGCATTCCGACCCATATCATCAGGAACGTGGCCAGCTCTTCTGTCCAGGAGCTCGGGTTCTTCAGGACGTACCGGGTAAAGACCTGCCAGACGACGTCGAGGACGAGCACCGCCATCGAGACGGTGACAAGCAGCTCGAGGCTTCTGTCGAGCAGTTTTTTTATCTTTGCAAACATTGTATTATTTGACCTCGGCGATTTTTTGAGCGAGCCGGCCGATTTCGGTTCCGGCGAATTCTTCGAGCATTGGCTTGGCGGCGTTGCGGAAGGGCTGTTTGTCGGGTCGAGTGATTTTGACGCCGGCCTTTTCGACCGCCAGCAGGTTGTCGTTTTGCTTTTGTGCCCATAGCTTTCGCTCGTACGCGACCGACTCGTCGGCGGCCTGCCGGAGGATACGTTTGAATTCGCCCGACAGCCTGCTCCAGACGAGCGTGCTTATCAACAGCACGTCCGGCGGGCGGGTGTGCTCGTCGAGCGTGTAGTATTTGCAAATCTCGTAGTGCATCGAGGTATAGAAGCTGGGCGGGTTGTTCTCGGCGCCATCGACCACACCCTGCTGGAGTGATGTGTAAAGCTCACCCCAGTCGATTGGCGTAGCCGAGCCGCCCATCGCTTTTACCATTTGTATGGCGATGGGACTTTTTTGGACACGGATTTTCAGGCCCTGCAAATCGGCCGGGGTATGGATGGGTTTGTTCGTGGTGTAAAAGCTGCGGGCGCCGGCGTCGTAGAAACAAAGCCCCTTGAGATATACCGGTGCGGATTCGCCGGCGGCCAGAAGCTCGGCGCCGATTGGGCCCAGCAGGACCTTCCAGTAATGCTGTGAATCCCTGAAAATATAGGGCAGGCCCAGCACTTTCATTTTGGGGATGAAGCTTTCCAGCGGCGACGATGAGGTTTTAGTCATTGCCAGTGCGCCGATTTGGAGCTGTTCGATACATTCCTTTTCGCTGCCAAGCTGCTCGTTCGGGTAGATATCGATTCGCAGCCGGCCGGCGGATTTCTCGCCGACCTTTTCGGCCATATATACCATTGCCTTGTGCACGGGATGTGTCACGTCAAGGCCGTGGGCGAGCTTCAGCACCTTTGCCCGGCTGTGCTTTTTGCCGCAGCCGGGGAATGTCCCCGTAATCATCAACACGCAGCACAGCAAAAAAATTGTTACTATCCTTCTCATATAGCCCTATCAAGTTTCGCATTGGTATGACATTTGGCGTCGGCCACAGGTGAGTTTAGTGGATTGACGTCTGTCCGGCAAGGATTTTTGGTCTGCCTGCGGGGGATTGCGGCTTGTTTTGTGGAGCGGTTTCGGTTATAATACGTTACATAATGTCATTTTGGAAGAAAATGAAAAAGTTGGGGCGTGGTATGCGGATAAAGCTGAGGTTTCTCGGGGCGGCCCGAAACGTTACCGGCTCGCGGCATTTGCTCGAGGCGAACGGTGTTAAATTGCTCGTTGATTGCGGGCTGTATCAGGAGAGGCAGTTTAGAGACAGAAACTGGGATTCCTTTCCCGT
>CAYMYK010000155.1:0-7382 GCA_964394625.1 uncultured Pirellulales bacterium | reverse complement strand
GTTGGGATTGCCACGGCCCTTTCAGGGCCTCGCAATGACACAGGCATAGGATTAGCATTCCCTGAACGGTTACAATTACTCTAATTACTCCTCACGGTCCACCGTGCCTTGTACAGCCGCATCCCGGGCAGGGCCAGCTTCTTGGCAGGATTCAAAAAACGAATGTTATAAGCCCACCAGCTCTCCTCGGCCTGGACATAAACCGTCCGGCCTGTAAGCGGATGAACCATCACACTCTTAACGTTCTGCTTACCCGCCAGCTCCGGATGCTTCCGAAATGTCCCCTTGCCCCTGTCAAAAAGCCAAACATTTCCGACCGTCGTCAGAACAAGCTCATCACAGCCCGGTACCGCCTGCAAATCATGCCCGCCCCTGCCGGGAATTTTGAATGTATGTTTTCTTTTCAGCTTCGGCTCGGCCGTTTGCCAGTCCTGCAGCTCGTATGCCCGCAGCTCGTCGTAGCCCAATGCCCAGAGCAATTGCCTCCTGCCGTCCCACACCACGCCGTGAGCGGAGTATAATTCGTCCCGGTATAGCTTCTTTTCCGGCTTGTTGATATCGTAAATTTCGATGCCGTTGCCGTCCTCAGCCGTGCTCAAAGCGACGGCAATCCGCCCAACAGGCAGCAGCTCAGCCGAATGAGCGTTTGCAACAGAGGCCCAAAACCGCACCTTCTTCGTCTGCCGTTCCACAAGAGCTGCCCCACCTGCCGACGATGTTATCAAAATCTCCCTGCCGTCGTTGACGCTCTTGCAGTCGTCCGTCGAATTGAACTTGCCCTTCATATAGCCGGGCAAATCGTCGGCACGCCTGCCCGTCCAGCTCCAGAGCTTTTTCCAGCCCGGTCCGGTTTTCCCATCGAGTTCGAGTATGAGTACATCCGGCCCGCCGCAAACAATCAATTCCCGCCCTGCTCTTTTAAGCTCCTCGCTCCTGCCGGATACCCCACAGCCCAAAATCCCTGAACAAATCACCAGGCCGGTTAATACGCCGATTATTTTCCACCGTATGTACATTGCTCTCAATCGAATTTTCCCGTTTGTCTACGGGTACGTAACTTAAAAACAACCAGTTACGGTTTTATTCGCGGGCATCTACTATCCTTAAGGGTATAACCCCGGTCTTTGGCCGGGGTTCTCACCAACCACCCATCTTTTCTGCTGTCGCGAAAACCCGAAGACAGGCGGGAGTATTCACGACTTTTTGCTGGATGCGCTCTTACCCTCCCCCTTCAGCATCGGAATATTCAGATGCTGTCCCAAGTCAGCGTAAGTGATTTCAAGACTCCAGTCGACCAACTGGTTCAGTCTTCGTGCCCCACCCGGAAGAAGTTTGCCGCTTCGCGTTCGGAAAGCAACATTGACCACATGTTTGCCTGAGTCTTTGACAACCTGGACAGCGGGAACATAATCTTGGTCTCCCGACACAATAACAGCCACGTCGTATATATCACGCAATACTATCAAGTCGCTTGCGAGTTTTACATCGACGGCTTTTTCAGAGCCAAACTTCTTTTCGAAGAGCTTATATGTGATCGCACCTGCTCGCCTGAACTCGATGGAAGAAAACCTGCCGGATATCACGTCCTGAAGCACACGCCATCCGTCAAAGCGATTACGTATTTTGTTACGTTCCGCAATCAATTCATTTGCCAACTCCTCGAGCTTTGCCGTTGGCTCATCATCCCCGAGCGTTGCAATTTGCCTCTTATATGCCTGGTCTTTCTCCAGGACCGTACGTAGCTTGCCGGGATCGTTACGCAGAGACGGTATACGATAAGGATAAAAATCCAGGGTCTGAACCACATACCAATACGTTCGAATCCGCTCAGCTTGATCTAAAGCTTGGCTGACAATCCAATCGAACAATTGGTCCCACCGAGCTTTCTTTGGCAGGTAATCCTTCCTATCGAATTGCTCAAAGAGATTTCCGATGGAATAGCGAAAGTTCTCCCCGTCGACAAACACACCTGCGCGCTTAGACATTAGGATTGCACCTCCAGAAATGCGACGTGGGAGGCACGCAGCCTCCCACAGTGATATCGTGCTTGGGACGCACCCAAGCATCCATTATCCAAATTAGTCCTCTTTATTATATTATCGTGAATTTCAGCCATTTGTTCAAGTCAAATATCCCCGATAGCAGAACAAATTTTTTCGGCCTCTGCCACAGTTTTCTAAGTGCCTGTAACAGAAGCAGTTAGGCGACACTTGTCCGGTAGCTGCACTGAAAATCGCCGTCGTCGAGCTTACTCCGGCTCGAATTTTTCGATTCGGGCGACGTGCCTGCCGCCGTCGAACGGCGTGTCGAGCCAGAGCTGAACTATCTCCAGCGCCGCCTCGAGCGGTATCATCCGCTGGCCCAATGACAGCACGTTCGCATCGTTGTGCAACCGCGACAATCTCGCACTTCGCAAATCCCAGCACAAAGCGCATCGAATCCCGCGCACCTTGTTCGCCACCATCGCCTCGCCGTTGCCCGAGCCGCCTAAGACAATCCCTCGCTCGAACTCACCGGCCGAGACCGCCCTGGCAACAGGCCGCACAAAATCCGGGTAGTCGCACCGCTGCTGCGAATACGTTCCGAAGTCCTTCACCTCATAACCCCTGCCGGCGAGAAATTCCTTGATTTGCTCTTTGTACTTAAATCCCGCGTGGTCCGAGCCAATCGCAATCTTCATCAATGTCCCCTTTTCTCGCCTGTGCCTCGAAAACAAAAACTTTTTCCCCTTTCCACGAACCACCTGCAAAAAGTTACCGTATACTTTAAATAGACAAAACTAATTTCCGCCGCGCCGACAACACCGACTTTCTCCTCGACCCGGCCCGGCATAGTCGTAGAGAGAGACGAGCCCGTCGAAAGAAAGTGAGGGTAAAAATCTTGCTCGTCTCTCTTTCTTCTCAGTTTAGCTCCAGGGTTTTTTCTTTTCCTTCGGCCCGGGTGAATGCTATTTCCATTTCCCTGCCGTTGACCGTCACTTTGTATTTGCCGTAAAAAACCGGCACCCGACATTCGCCCTTATCGTCGGCTTTGCCCTGCCAATGCGTCCACCACTTATCGAACACTAATCTGCGATATGCCTTCGCCGCCGGCGTCGGGGTAAAGTCCTTCTTCCACAAAGCGTCGCTCGGCGAAAAGTGTGTCCCTTCCCAGACCCCCCAGAATATTATCGCCTCAACCGCCGGCTGACCGAAAAATACCCGAAAATGCTTATCCAACATCACCGCCGCATACTCCGCATTCCCCGCCTGGTCGTCGATGATGTACTCGCTGATTTTCAAAGGCAACCCCGTCCTCTGTAGCTTGTCCAATGCGTATTTCACGAACCCGATATTCGTCACGCCGGCCCAGCTATGCGACTGACAGTTTATCCCGCCGAGCGCATAGCCCTTGTTCATAAACTCTCGGGCCTGGGCGATATACTCATCGAGCGCACTTCGATAACGATTGTTGAGAACTCGAAAGTCGTTCAGCGTCAGCACCGCCTCGGGATTCGCCTGCTTAAACCACCGAAACATATCGCCCACAATCTCGCTGCCCAATCTGTCCCGGTACCACCGGCAGTGCAGCATCTCGTTATTCAAATCCCACTCATCGACCCTGCCTGCAAAGAAGTTCGCCACCTCCTTGCACCGCCGCTCGATAACCCGGCGAAGCTCGGCATCACTCATATCCTTTTGCCATCCCGGCACGAACCGCTCGCAGTCCCAGAACACGCAGTGTCCCCGCATCGCCAATCCGTTCGCAAGAGCCCATTTCGTCGTCCGTTCGGCGCTTGTCCAGTATATGTCCCCTTCCTCCGGCTCCACGTTGAACCACTTCGCCGCGTTCTGAAATACGCCGATATTGAAGTTGTCCTTTACAAGCTGATAGTATCTCTGGCGATTGGCCTCGATAAACTCATATCGCCACTTCTCGTTGAGCCAGTTGAAATCATCACCCCAAACCCGCGGGTCGTCGAAGTCCGCCTTCGTCGCCCACATCTGGTCGTTCAAGCTCGTCCCGAACAGAAAATCATGCCGAGTCTGCTCGACCTTCACCTTCGCACCCGGCTTTGCCTTGACAACCAATGTCCCCATCCGGTACTTCTCGATATTCTCATCCGCCTCTCGCAGGATTTCGTTCTCCATTCGCCGAAACGCAGTGTAGTAAAACTCGCGCACCCGCTGCAATTGCTCCGGTGTTTCCACGTCCGGCGAAGGCTGCTCCAGCGCCGTCCTAATCTTTTGGTAGCGTTGTATCTGGCTCGCCGCCTTTATGTACCGTCCCGCTAATTCCTTCAAATCACCCGGCTTCCAGTCCGCATCCCATATCCGCTCGGTCTTGTCCATCGTCATCTCAACCAGAGCATCAACGGTATTGAAATCCTCCTGCACCTGACGCCACAATGCCGCCCGCTCTTGACCCGTGCTCGCCCTGCCGGTCTCGGCCACAAGATGCTCCCGCCGCAACCGAAGTGTCTCCTGCCACGTCCCCTGCTTCTTACCACCGGCCGCCACCGCCGGAATCAATAACGCAACACCAAGCAAGAGTTGAAACATTTTCTTTCCGCCAGACATAACCGCTCTCCTTCAAATCACTTTTCGGACGGCTCCGCTGCCGCTCTGTTCCGCTAACCCCCCTTAATCCGGCTCCTCGATTGTAACCTTAAAGAGCACAAGCCGTTTCCAGTGGGCTTGATTGAGAAGATAGACGTGCCCGCTGTTCACAAGCAGGTATCGCGGCCGCTCTGTCGCCGACGCAGCTCCGAACCTCAGAAATTCCTCCAGCTCACCCTCCCCTAAATCGGCAATATAACAGGGAGCATAGAAGTATCTGAAAAATATCTCACTGCCTTCCTGCTCAAACTCAAGGTCCCAGCCATAAATGTCCGGCGTCGCCTTCCACCGGTCTCCTCCCCTAAGTACCGCCTCCTTCATCTGCTCAAGCTCGAAAGGGGCCTTGTCGGACACTATATACTCAAGCCAGATCCGACTCGGTCTTTCCAGTAAAACCGTCCCGATATCCGCGCCCTCGTTCGGCTCAAAGTCCACTTTGAATCCTTGCTTGACAAAACCCGGCACCTCAACATTGCAATAGTAGGTGACCGGAGAAAATCCGCTCATGTCGACGACGCCGTCCGAGTCTATCACAACGGTGACCGGCTCGGCCCAGTACGGACGCGGCTCGGTGCCGTTCGAGGGAGTGTTTACCGGCCCATTGGATATCGAAAACCGTACACTCGCCTGACTTGAATCCTCATCGCCTTGCAGAACTATCTTTCCGGTGACCGGCACAAGCTGCTCTGCCGGCAAACGCGTCATCACAATCTCGCCCACATCGACAATGTCCCCTTCCTTTCCCTTTAGCTCCAAATCATACGGCGCATACTGATGCATCCTAAAACCCACAGGCCGTGTCAAATCTTTCGTCGCATCCACAAAATAACCGCCCTCTAATATGAGCATCTGCGAGTTAACCATCGTCACATCGTCGCTCTCCTCAACAATCACACGACCCACAATAACGTGCCCTTCTCCATAATGATTCACATCCTCCTGTGCCTTCTCGATTCTCTCTAACAGCGCCGCCTTGTCGGGTGCCCCGTCGAGCGTGGGCAACACCGGCTCCGCCGACGCACCGCACACTAACACAACACCCATCACAAGATAGACTGAAAAATATCGAACCCGTCCCATTGTCCTTCCTTTCAAATTCTCTATTTGCCCTTTCGTTTCAATCCGACACCCGCACATGCAGGCGGGTCGTTGCGCTATGGCCCGCCTTGTCCCGGCACTGTGCGCGAACAAGGTAATCGCCCGCCTTGCCGTAAATATGTCTCGCCGCCGCATACCCGTCCTTCGCAAGCATCTTACGGTTGCCGTCCGAAT
The DNA here is from genome assembly GCA_964394625.1 of uncultured Pirellulales bacterium. Taxonomy (GTDB): domain Bacteria; phylum Planctomycetota; class Phycisphaerae; order Sedimentisphaerales; family Anaerobacaceae; genus JAUVYV01. The sequence goes on along the minus strand of CAYMYK010000155.1, from coordinate 1,512 downwards.
ATACCGTCACCGCCTTGCTGCCGTCACCGAAATCAAGCGTCTCACCGATTTGCTCTTTCGTAAACGACCGAACCTTAAACGTAATTGCCTGCCCCGCCTTCACATCCTGTGTAGGCCAGGATGCCAAATGTATCGATGGCGGCACCACCTCGGCATCCTCGCCGCCGAAAACCTGCACCTTGCAGAAATCGTACGACGTATTACCCGCAGAATCGCTTACCTTCAATATCTCACTGTACGTCCCAACCTCGTCATAGTTCTTCTTGACAGTCGCCCCACTTGCCCTCGTCCCGTCCGAAAGCGCCCACTCGTAACTCAGCTCACCACCCGCACACCACGACTTGCTGCCGTCAAGAACTACCTCCTCGCCGACCTTTGCGAGTCGGTGTGGCCTCGCCACCGCGAGCACCTTCGGCCTATATTCCCTTATATATGCCTCCCAGACAAAAGCGTAACTCGCCTGTGTCCCCCACCTGCCCGACTGCTGCCTGGAAACAATCTCAAAGTGCAGATGAGACCAGCCGCCGCTGCCGCCCTCCTTGCCCAACAGCCCTACCTTTTCGCCCGCCTTGATGCGCCGGCCGGTCCGAATCGCCCCGTCAATCTCATAAAGGTGACTGTACCTGTAATACCACCCTCGCTCATCCAAAATATAGACAACGTCGTACCGCGGCATCACCGGCTCGGCATTGTACCCTTCCAGCACCTGCTGGCCGCTGCACACAACCAGCCCGTCCGTCGCCGAGACCACCTCGATAAGCCGCTCGGCCCCGCCGAAATCAAGACCGCTGTGATAGTAAATCTTCCTCGGCCCCGGCTGCTCGCCTGCATCAACGTGACACGGCTCGTTCGCCATCTGAGTATCCGTTGCAAACCACCGCTGCCTCACCGGATACACAAAACGCCCCTTGCCCCACAAACTGCCGTCCGCCGGCCACAGTCGAAACCTGGCATGCTTATCCAGTCCCCACCTGTCTTTGTCGCTCAGCTCGTAATATCCGAACGTAATCGGACAATCAATCCTGTATTTACCCGTTTTCACCGGCAGATTGTAATTACCCGACGACACCTCCACCACCCTGCCGTTGACCTCAAGCTCAGCCCGCACCTGCCGGACCGCATCGCATACGCTGTCCCGCTTGTGCTGCACGCCCAACAGCCGCAAACTGACCCTGCTGCCGTCGCTCAAAACCACCTCCGCACTCTCGCCCTTGTTAAGCTCGACCGTCCTGAAAGGTATCGCTTTCTGCCCCCCCTGCCGACCAGCCAAAAACCCTTCGCCACAGCCGGTAATAAAAAACGCCGCCGCCCCGGGCGCGCTCAGCTTCAAAAAACCCCGTCTGGTTAATTTAACATCTTTCATATCACTGCCTTCCATATATTTGCCGTTACCGTTCGCTGCCTTGTCTAATTGTACCGTTTGCACCGCCGCTTACAAGGCCCGTCTGTGCCCTGCCTGTCATCTCTGAAAGCGTGTCGTTTGTCAAGTACGCCACATAATTATTCCTCGGC
>CAYMYK010000154.1:0-7414 GCA_964394625.1 uncultured Pirellulales bacterium | reverse complement strand
CGAGGAATAATTATGTGGCGTACTTGACAAACGACACGCTTTCAGAGATGACATAGGATCAGGCGGCCTCGCAATGATAGTTCCTGAAGGGTTATTCGGATAGGTTCTAAAGCTGTGATTTCAGCAGCCACATCGAAAAATGTTTCCCCGGACAATCCGTCACGTGCGCACCGGGTGTGGTTTTGTGTCCGAATATTCGGCTCACCGGAATCCTATACCGCTGCTGCAAAAAACGAATAAGCCGAACGAGCGACTGCATCTGACGCCGTGTAGGTGAGCTTTTATTGAAGTCCCCTACAAGGCAGATACCTATCCCCTGCTCGTTCGCCCAGTTGCCCGGCGTACCCCCGCAGTGGGCGCCCTGAATCTGCTCTCGCCAGCGGAAGGTCACTTCAACCTGGCCGTCACCGCTGTCGGTGCCGTTTCCAATCACGAAATCGTACCCAACACCTTCCCAGTGCTTTCCCTCGCGGTGCCACTTGTCAAATATCGCGGCGTTGCCGGTTTCCGTACCCGAATGATGGATAATGATTGCGCTCCATTTTCTTTCGGCGCCTGCGGCCGGATACCAGCTCAGTGGAACTGCTGCGCCGGGCTTGGCTGAGCCGGCGGAACTGTCTGCGGGATGCAAAGGCCCCCTCACAGCCGGCTTCGATATCCCGTAATCGTACACCACGACCGGCATCGGCTCGGCGTCATATACGCAGCCGGCCAACAAAAGAACGGAGATAAAAATCCATAACCCCCTGCCAAACATCCTCTTACCTGCCAGCCATATCCCTGAACGCATCGACATATCGTTGTATCGGTCAGGTTCCAAGTTTGGCTGTAGTTTTTGACGACTTGCGCTGCTCCTTGAATCTCACCATCCGTATGCTGTTGCCCTGCTTGTTGTATTCGACCACATCCATATACGACCGAATCAGAAGCAAGCCGCGCCCCGCCGGCTTGAAAAGGTTATCGCCGTATCGAGGGTCGGGGATAACATCCGGGTCGAAACCGTCTCCCTCGTCGGTCATACATATCTCTATCTGTTCGGGCCCCACCGAATAGTCTATCTTGACCGCCTTGCTCGGCTCGCCCTTGTTGCCGTGCCTGACCGCATTTATAAACGCCTCCTCGAGTGCAAGATGTACCGCAAAGACGTCATCCTCGCCGAAGTGGTTCGCCTCTAAATTAGCTATAACCTGCCTGCAAACGCTAACTATTGCCAACGGTGTGCTCGGCACCACTACTGACCGGCTGACAGGCATCTTCGCTACCATTTAATTCTCCGCAAGCCCGGCAACTCCAAAATTTCCACGCAAGACCGCACAATATCCCCGCCTTGCCCAAATCACCAAACTGCGCCAGGGCCAGCTTGCCTTATTACTCATTCGTGTCCCGCCCCTCAGCCGGCAAGCTCGCTGTCGCGCCTGGAACATCCGGGTATATCTCGAATATCTTCGTAAGACGAGTTATCTTGAACACCTCGTATATCCGGGAGCTTATATTACACAGTCGCAGCTGGCCTTCTTGTTCGTAAACCTTTTTACTGACTCTGATTAGAAGCCCTAATGCCGCCGATGACAAAAACTGCACCTTCTGGAAATCAAGCACCAAATTCACCTTCTCGCTGTGCTCGACCACGCTCATCAGCGCCTCCTGGAGCTCCTGGATGTCCCGTTCCTCGAGTATCTTTTCATCGGCAAATGTAACTATCGTTGCAGCCCCTGAATACTCAACGTTTACTTTTGGTTTGATAGGCGCCATACACATCCCCTGTGAACCTTAATTAGCAAAGTCCTGCAATACTGCCGATACGACAGAATACCAGAATTTTCTCTACCCGGCAAATTTTTTTTTGGGTTTTTTCGCCGTTTCTGGGCGGATTCCCTGAATTCCAAAACTATTTTGCAAAATTTCTAAATTCTATGTATTCTTCAGGGAAAAATGCTTGCCTTTTGTTTTTTGCACTGCATAATGTAATCAAATATGCTAAGGTGTTTTTATCCATAGCACACTCTGATGTCCACACCCGGCTCATTAGGTATGTTGGTCGTGCGTGTGTGCACGATGTTGAAACTATACTTGGTAACGCTTTTTTCAAGGAGACTAAAATGAAAATTAGTAGGTCAACGGGCTACGCAATTCTTGCCGCCGGCTACATTGCGAAGAACCAAAAGGAAGGGATTATTCTCTCTCAGAGTATATCCAAAGCGTACAAGATACCTTTGGAATACCTGCTTAAAATCCTGCAGCAGCTTGTCAGGGCAAACATCCTGAGAAGCAAGAGAGGCCCGCGCGGCGGCTTCCAGCTCGCTCGAAGCACAAACAAAATCACTATGCTCGACATCATCGAAGCCGTGGACGGCCCTATGGTAAGTCAGCTTAATCTTGCCGAGCACGCAAAGAGAGAAAAATTCAGCGGCAAGGCCGAGAAGGCATACGCCCAGGGCCTCGCTCAGGCAAGAAGTGTCTATAAGAAGGTAAAGCTCTCAACTCTGATGAGCTGACCGCCGGCCCGGCAGGGGTAAATGCAACCGGAAAACATTACTCGCAGGGGCCGCTCGTGCAGTATATGCCTGAATACGCATACTGAACGGGGCGGCCTCTGCAAAGTTCTTGTTATGCGCATCTTTACGACAGAATGAAAATTGCCGAATTCCAACGGTTAATCTCTCGAAAGTACGAAAAACGTGACCGACAAAGGGGAATCCCCGCAACCTTTATGTGGTTCGTCGAGGAAGTCGGTGAGCTTGCCACCGCCCTGGCAAAAGGCGATGCCGAGAACAAAAACGAAGAATTCGCCGACGTCTTCGCCTGGCTTTGCACCCTCGCAAATATAGCCGACATCGACCTCGAAAAGGCCTGTGAAAAATACACCAAAAACCGCGTCAGGGGTTTCAAGCCAAAATAACTTCGCCTTCTCTTCGCCTTAGGAAGATACAAGCCCGGCAAGAGCCCCGGCAGAAATCCGGACAGCCCGAAATTATACCACCCGGCCCTCGTCACCCACCTCGTCGGGAAGCTGAACGTCACCGGCGGCGCTCGCAGCCAACAACGCCCTGTATAGACACCACCCAAGGCCGCCTATTATTATCAGCGTCACCACGCCGAGGATTATGTAAGAAGTGCCGGTCAGCTCGCTGTGAATGTGTGGCTGCGCCTGCCCGGCGTGGACATCGCCGGTCAGCCCATTCAGCGTCACCGCCATACACATACTCACATTCATCACCCCTGCTATCCCGGCCCATCTCGCAAACCACGACGCCGTTGCCCCCGAACCGCTGTACCTGTCCAGAATATAGCTGCTCAGCACTATCGCCGCTATTCCCCCGCCTGACAGCGCCCACACAACTACAGGCCCGGGCCGGGAGGACACGTTCAAAACAATCACTAATCCGGCGATGCAAAGCACCGCCGCCGCAAGCGCGGTCATACCACCCAGCGTACCCTTTATTACCGAAGCTGTCTTTCTATCCCGTACCCGTTCGGCCTCCGCACGACCTTTAACCACACTGAGCACTATCGCAAGAACCGGCGCCGCAGCCACTACCGCAAGACCGACACAGTTCGGCAGTATCCATTGGCCGCCCGGCGTCCTTAAAAAGCCGCCCTCGCTGTTGATATCGTCAAAAAGCTGCCAGAAAAACAGTGTCCCTAAGACCACCGGAATCACCACGCGAATCAGGTACTCCCACCACCTGCCCAGCGCCCAGTCGCTTCGGCTGTTCGCGTGACGGCGAAGCGTGCCGATACCCCAGAGCCAGCCAAGAACGACGCACTCCAGCAGACCCATAAACGATATACCCCACGTGCCGTTGACAAATCCGTCGATGGTCCCTAACCAGTTGAACCCGCCCTGAGTAATGTAAATCAATCCGAGCGCCAGCCCCACCACAGTTATCACGGGCAGCACGATGTCCCGTCGCCATCCCGTCTTGTCAACGATACTCGCCAAAATCCCCTCCGTCATCGAAAACGCCGAATCTATCCCCAAGGTCACAAGCGCAAAAAAGAACACAAAGCTGAACCACGCCGAATAAGGCAGCTGCGCCAGTGCATAAGGAAACGCCACAAATGCAAGCGAAGGCCCCGTCTCAGCCACCTTCTCAACGGTCACGGGATTGCCCGCCTGCTGCGTCACAAATGCCATCCCGCCTAACGTCGCAAACACCGCCAGCCCTGCAATGAAACTCGTCCCGAAGTCCGCTATGCTTATTATCGCCGCGTTGTTGTTCAAATCGCTTTTTCGGTGAAGAAAACTCGCGTAGGTAATCATAATCCCGTACGCTAAGCTCAGTGAAAAAAACACCTGCCCAAACGCATATCGCCACGTCACCGGCTTGGCAAGCTGCGAGAAATCCGGGTCGAGATAATACGCAAGCCCCTGCATACTGCCCTCAAGCGTCATCCCCCGCACGGTCAGTATCAGCAGCATCAGCCAGGGCAGCGGCACCGTCAGCCATACTATCCTGCCTACGAACTTCACGCCCCTGAATATGCACAAATACATCGCCACCCACGTGATTACCAGCGGCACAACCAGGTTCGGCCTTATCGCTCCAAGCGCCGTACCCTGCCTGAACCCAAGGTACGTATCAAAAAAGAATTGCTTGGCGTTCACGACCCCCTCCAAACCCCTGCCCGACCAGGGCAGCTCACCGCCGTTGAATATCCCCTCGATGCTGTACCACAAAAAGCTGAAGCAATACGCCAATATCACCGGATAATAGGTGATAATAACAAACGCCAAAATAACACCCCACCAGCCCACCGGCTCGAAGCGTTTGTGTGCGTGCCTGAAGGCGTTCGGCGCCGCCCGCTGACTGTAATGGCCGATGCTGAACTCCAGAATCATCACCGGTATCCCAACCACGAACAACGCGATGATATAAGGAATCAAAAACGCCCCGCCCCCGAAGCTGTAAAGCTTGTAAGGAAAGCCCCACAGATTACCGAGACCCACCGCCGAGCCGACCGCCGCCAACACAAACGCCCCGCGAGTCCCCCAGCTCTCTCTCTGCTCTTCCAAAAGTTCTGTCATTCTATGCTTACTCCGCCGCCAGCAGCTTCAGTGTATCGCGCTCGATAACGTTGCGAATGGCGCCGCGGGGGACCGTGGGCAGGTTCGCCTCGCCCAACAGCTTATTAAACCCCAGAAGCGCCTCGATGCACTCGCCGGCGCTCGCCGCCGGAAAACCGCTGCCGAACAGGAGTTTGTCCATTACACCCTCCTCGTACGCGCCGACCACCACGTTGTAAATCTCCCAGACCTTCCCTAGCCTTATCGTCAAATCCGCATAGACATTCTTATGCTTACTCACAAGCCATATCGCCTGCTCATAAAACGGCATTCCCATATTCCCGACCACAATTTTCAACCCCCCGAATTTCCTCGCAACCTCATCCAGAAGATACGGCATTGAATACTCCAGCACACCGTCAGGCCCGGACGCTATATTATGGAAGAACACCGGCAGACCAAGCTCCTGGGCCGACTCATACAGACGCATCGCCCTGCTGTGGGCAGGATGAAACCCACACCGCGAGCAATACACAACTATCCCCTTGAGACCGTACTTTTCCCTCAATGCGGCGATATTCTTCTGCCCCACCGCATCCTGTGTCGGGTCCACCAGGCCGAAGCCGGCCATCTTGTCGGCGTGCCTGTCCACGTACTCGCCCAGCCGCCTGTTCACATCCCCGCTGTTGCCCTCGGCTGGCGCCAGCACTACACAAGCATCAACCGGCTCAGCCGCCTCTGTATGCGCCGATTCGTCAAACTTCTCCGCATCGAAGCTTATGTGAGTATGGCAGTCAACTATCATATCCTAAGCCCTTCAGTTCCCATCCCGATACGCTACCCGCTCGAAAAACCACCGTCAAGAACATTTATTCGTAGCACGGGCATCCTGCCCGTGCTACAATACGCAACGAAAAACTATGGATTGTCCCGTCTGTAAAAATGCGATGATTACCCTCGAATTAGCCGAGGTCGAAATTGACTACTGCACCGGCTGTGGCGGCATCTGGCTCGACGCCGGCGAGCTCGAACAGATCCTCGACGACCCGCAAAAATCAAAACAGCTCATCGGCTCATTCCATCCCGACCCGACCTGCAAAGAAAACCTTAGAAAATGCCCTATCTGCGACAAAAAAATGCAAAAAGTCATCGTCGGAACCGGCAAACCCGTCCTCTTAATAGACCGCTGCAGAAAGGGCGACGGCCTCTGGTTAGACGCCGGCGAGCTCCAAAACATCATCGACCGCGCACAACTCGATACGGAAAACAAAATTAAAAAACTTCTTGCCGACATCTTCGGCCACTCCGGCCAATCACCAAAGTCCGAGCAAAGGCAATAGAGACGATGAAACATACTTTTATTTCGCTGCTAACAATACTGCTCGCATTCTGCAATCCGGCGCCTGCAAATGGAGAAGAAAAAATGACCATCGAAAAACGGCCCTTTGGAAAAACAAATGACGGCCAAAACGTCTATCAATATGTCCTTACTAACTCGACCGGCCTGAAAACCGAAATTTTAACCTACGGCGGCATCGTAAAATCCCTCTACGTACCGGACAGAGACGGTAAGCTCGACGACATCGTGCTCGGCTTTGACAACCTCAAGGACTATCTCGAACGAAATCCCCATTTTGGCACGCTCGTCGGCCGATATGCCAACCGCATTGGAAACGCAAAATTCACACTTAACGGAATCGACTATACGCTCGCAAAAAACAACGGCCCGAACCACCTGCACGGTGGTATCAAGGGCTTTGACAAAATCGTCTGGAACGACCGGATTATAGAAACCGGCGACGGGCCCGCCCTGCGGCTAACCTATCTCAGCAAAGACGGCGAAGAAGGATATCCGGGAAACTTGAACGTCACCGTTATCTACACGCTGACAAACAAAAACGAGTTAAAAATCAATTACCAGGCCGATACCGATAAACCCACCGTCCTCAATCTCACAAACCACAGCTACTTCAATCTCACAGGCATTGGCTCAGGCGATGTCCTCGACCACGTCCTCACACTCAACGCCGATAACTTCACCTCCGTTGACGACGGCCTCATCCCGACCGGCGAAGTAAAACCCGTCAGGGATACGCCGATGGATTTTACAAAACCGGTGCCAATCGGCTCCCGCATCGGCCGGCTAAAAGGCGGCTATGACCACAACTATTGTATAAACAACCCCGACGGCTCGCTCACTCTCGCAGCAACCGTCTATGAACCCAACACCGGCCGGGTTATGGAAATCTTCACTACTCAGCCCGGCGTTCAGTTCTACACAGGCAACTTTCTCAACGGCTCACTCGAAGGCAAAGACGCCGTCTATTATAAACACGCCGGTTTCTGCCTCGAAACGCAGCACTACCCCGATTCGCCGAACAAACCCAATTTCCCATCAGCGGTACT
>CAYMYK010000153.1:0-7420 GCA_964394625.1 uncultured Pirellulales bacterium | reverse complement strand
CGGCATACATCATGGCAGGGAACGGTTTGTGCGCGGCGAAGCGTCCTGTGTCGAGGGCGGCGAGTATCAAGGCGTCGGCGACGGTGGCCATGAAGGCGGTGTGGCTGTTGAAAGAGTTGACTTTCAGGGGATATCGGCAGGCGGCTGTTGCTGTATAGTACAGTGGTTTTGGTAAATACTTTCTGCGTGCTACGGTCAACTGCGGGCGTTTTCCTTGAACTGTGCAACGGAGATGTCCAGCTTTTGGATAAGGCGGTTGAGGCGACGGCGTTCGATACCGAGGATTTTGGCGGCGGCGATTTTGCGGCCTTTCGTGAATTCAAGGGTTTTTCCGATGACGCGGCGCTTAACCTGGTCAAGGGTGGGCAGCTCGTTTGCGGGATAAGGCGGCGAATCTGCAATGATAATCTCAAAGGGCAATGCGGCCGGCTGAATTGTTCGGCCTGGCGTGAGGACGTAGGCGCGTTCCATCGCATTCGACAGCTCACGGACGTTGCCGGGCCAGCGATAGCTCAAGAGCAGTTTCTCGACGGTATCGTCGAGTTTTTTCCGGGGCTCGGAATAAAAGGCCGCCTGATTATCAAGGAAGTAGCGGGCAAGAGGGATTATATCTTCTTTGCGCTGTCGAAGGGGAGGCACCTCAAGCCGAACAACGTCAAGGCGGTAATACAAATCCGCCCTGAAAGCCCCATCGCTTACCAGCCGGAACAAATCTCGGCTCGTAGCGCAGACGACCCGCACATCAACGGGATAGGACTTTGTCGAGCCGAGAGGAGTGACGTGCTGTTCCTGCAGGACACGGAGGAGCTTGGCCTGAAGCTCGATTGGTATTTCGCTAATTTCGTCGAGAAATATGGTTCCGCCGTGAGCGGCCCGGAAGAACCCCAGGGTGCTGTCAACGGCACTTGTAAAGGCGCCCCTGACGTGCCCAAAGAGCTGACTTTCAAAGAGATGGCCGGTTAAAGTGGTACAATCGACAGGGACGAAGACCTTAGCCGAGCGGTCGCTTGAGCGATGTATCTGCCTGGCGACCATTTCCTTTCCGACGCCGGTTTCACCGGTAATAATAACGGGACATTTACGGCAGGCAATGGCATCGATAAGCTCAAGAATAGAATTGAACGCCCCGGAGACACCGATGAATTGAGAGCTGTTTATGCCGGAAAGGCGGCTGCCGGGCCCGTAATTCAGTCCTGCGCCGCAACTGACAGACCTGAGATTTTTCCCTTCACACTCTCTGCTCAGCTTGTCTTTCATCACCTTTATACCGCTTTCGCGATGCGGATACAAGGTATCTGCGCACCATAATAATGGCTCTGAGAGGTGAGACGCGCCACCCTGCGGGTGAGGCAGAGGCACTCTCCCTTTTCTTCTTATATTTTTCTATTTTAACGCAGGATAACACAGAAATCAAGGAAATTATAGGACGTTTTTTAATTTTTTTTTCCTTGTTTTAAGGCAGATTTGCCAGATAACTCAACTTAGCCGGGTTTCACATAAGTATAGTTTTGACAAGGAGATATGAAATGTGTCATTGTGAGGGTCATATTGCAAATATCAGCCGTTTCGGCAAACCGGCTGAGTTATGCAAGAGCCAGCGGCGAGATATAATCGCCGTACTGCTCGGCGGCGGTCCTGAGACGTTTTCGTACGTCGCTATAGGTATCATAGAGGATTTGCGGACAGTCGGGCACCTTCGTGCGATAAATCCCCTCGACCCTGTCCAGCTTGGCAAGATTTTCCGGTACACGAATCGTAAACTGTCTTACATAGTCGTCCTCGGTAAAGAGCCGGCCGAGTTTGTCTTTGAACAGCTTTTCCAGGTCCTGATACTTCGGAATCAAACCGGTGGGCGTTTCGATTGCATCAACGTCACCGTTGACGCGAAGCTCCGCCCAGAGAATCCAGACGAGCTTATCCGCAATGCCGTTGAGGTATTTGCCGTTTTTGCCCCGCAGGAAGTAATTGACCGAAAAGATAATGGGGGGCTTGTCGAGACCGTTTGTAAAATCGAGATTGTTTTGGATGTATCGGCCCAGTGGTATGGAGAGGAAATCGAGGTTGCTCATCAAATTAAACGTTCGGACGCCTTCTTTTCCGAGAGTAGCGGCCGTCGTTTCCGATTCCAGCGAGGCGCCGCTGAGGATAATGCCCTCTTTCCAGTTGTGCGCCTGCTCGACGGGCACCCAGGTGTCGCTGTCTCTGCCGCCGTACACAATCGCACCGACCGGCACGCCGTTCGGCTTGTCGAGCATCGAATCGCAGTTCGCCAAATCCGGGATGCTCAGACAATACCTGGCATTCCTGTGCGAGGCGGTAATCTCATTTCCGTTATGGTCCTTCTTTCCTTCGAACCACTGGCCGGAATGGTTCACGCCCTCTTTCGGCAGCTCACGACCCATATCGAGCCAGCAGGGCCTGTGTTGGCTATCCAACAGGACATTTGAGAAGATGACCTCAATCGGGCTTGTAAGGGCCTGATAGATTATGGGGTCGTCCTTGGGGTTGACATCGCGGATAATGCCGAAGACGCCTTTTTCGACATTCACGGCCCGTACCCGGCCGTCCTTTTTGCGAAGGTAGGCAATATCGTCGCCTACAATCGTCTGGCCGGACAGCATCGATGTCGAGGTTTTGCCGCACGCCGACGGAAAGGCGCCGGTGAAGTAGGTTACCCTGCCGTCCGGGCCGTGGACACCCATAGCAAACATATGCTCGGCGAGCCAGCCCTGCTTTGAGGCCTTGTGGATTGCCAGGCGCAGGGCGAGCTTTTTGAGACCAATCGTGTTGCCGCCGTACTGTGTGTTGACGCTGTAAACGATGTCATCGTCGAGGTCGATATAGATGCGGCGTTTATCTACGTTTTTGCTTACGGAGTTTTCGAGCTCGCCTTCGGAATGGATAAACCTGAAGAAATCGGGCGAGCCGGCGATTCTTTTGAACTGCTCGTATCCGGGTCTGTAGAGAATGCTTTCGCTGTGCGCGACGTACGAGGAGTCGGTAATCTGGATGCAGGGTATAGAGAACTCGGAATCGGCCGGTCCGAGACACCAAAAGCAGACCAACATTTCGCTGCCCGCCATCGAATTTTTTAGGAACGAGCATACCTCTTCAACGCCGGCGGCTTTATCGATTGAATTTAGCGATTCGCCAAGCTGTGAGCCGGCTTCGAGCAGGTATTTCGTCTGCGTCTTGTCTCTCGCCTGGTCGTTGTAGCCGTCGAAGTGGCAGGTGTGGCCCTTGATATCGAGGGATATTTCTTCGCCGGTTTTTACGGCCAGTTCGCGAATATGCTCCGTATCATCTGCGGAATCGGTGCAAACGTACACCGATTCGGGATTGGTAAGCTCGATGGCATCGGCTACGAACGAGTGCATTTTTGCGTTTTTCAGGGCCATAAGACGCTCGTAGTGCTCGGCGGAAAGCTTTTCCCGCAGCAGCTTTTCAACATTACTGATAGTCACGTATAACCTCCTTTGCAGCCAAGGTTCAAAAAATCGAGTCATTATAGCCATCACCGGCGCCGGCGGTCAAGCTGTTTTTTGCAAGATTTTGGGACATGTGGTTTCCAACCGATTTGGCCGGTGAAGCCGGTGGATGAGCAGAGCCGCTGTTATGTGCCTGGGCCATACACCTTATCCTTCTCAGGGGGATACGATGTTCCCTGGCCATCCCAAAATTTTTTAAAAAAAGGGTTGACAAGGCACGGGAGGCCTGTATAAAGGGCCGCAGCAGTTTGAAAGAGGAGTCGCACCTGGTTTTCTTACCCGGTGGACCTTAGCCGAACGCTCGCAGAATGCAAAGAGAGCCGTTGGGCGGGGTATCTGTGAGTTCCTCGTGGAGACGGAATATGAGCCATGAAGGAAAGGGTAGATGGCGAAGCCGAGGGGGCAATATTAGGAGTGATATCGCCGCTCAGCGACACAGCAGGAGCAGGCATTTCTCGATTTTCAGCGCTTCAATCGCCGCCGTTGACAACCACACACCTGGTGCGTGATAAACATAAGGGGTCAAAATGATTATGATACCAGTGGGGGGGGGAAAGGAGGTGAGAAATTAGGTGGAGAAATGAAGAGAAGTATTTTTGAGAAGTACCCTTGAAATTGTATTTTGCAGAAACTTTAACAACGATTTTGAAAGAAAAGGAAAAGTACTATGTGTAAAAAATTGATTTGTTTAGGGATGCTCGTTTTCTTGAGTGCTCCGGCCGGCGCATACACCGACCTTACCGCTGAGTATGTGTGGAGGCCGCTGAAGATCGGCGGGGCCGGCTGGGAAACCGACTGCTGGATACACCCGACCGAGCAGAACCTGATCTACTCCAAGACCGACGTGGGCGGCGCCTACCGCTGGGACCCCGTCGAGAGCGTGTGGGTCCAGCTCGTAACGGGCGACAGTATGCCCGCGCCTGCCGGTGGCTACTTCGGCACCGAGTGCTGCGGCACCGCCTATCCCGGCGTGCTGAGCATCGTCGGCGCCCCGAGCAATGCGGACGTGGCCTACATGTTCGCCGGCAGGGGTAACAACGGGCAGGTCTATAAGAGCATCGACAGGGGCGACACCTGGATCCTGCCTGGCTCACTGGGCCTCTTCATCAACGCGAACGATGAGGAGCGAACAGCGGGCCCGCGCATGGCCGTGGACCCGGCAAACCCCGACATCGTCTATGTCGGCACTCAGCATGACGGGCTGTGGGTCAGCACCGACGGGGCCGCCACGTGGTCACAGGTTACAGACGTGCCCGCGCCCACGGTGGACGGCGTCGGGAACGTAGATTTCGACCCGACGTCGGGCACCACAGGCGGTCGAACCAACACGATATACGCCTCGGTGTTCGGCAATGGTGTCTATGCAAGTTTCGACGCCGGCGCCTCCTGGACGAGCATCGGTGGCTCGAACAGCATCAACGACATGGAGGTCGGCCCGGACGGCACCCTGTTCACCGCCGACGGCACCATCGACAAGTACTCCGGCGGAAGCTGGACCCAGATTAATAGCGACGGGGCTGACATTGCCGTCGATCCGACCAATGCCAATCATCTGTATGCCATCGGCACGCATGGCGGCCTGGGGGCCGGCATGCTGTCGTGGGACCAGGGAGACAGTTGGAGCGGCTTGTCTAGGAGGACCACTTCCGACATCACCTGGCAGCAGGAATACTTCCCGGTGAGCGGGGCCACCTGGATGAGTTGCGGGCAGATCGTCTTCGACCCGTTCGTGGCGAACCGGCTCTGGTACTCCGAGGGTTTCGGCTGCTGGCGCGCCGATAACGTCGGTGACCAGGGCATAATCCACTGGGAGTCGATCAGTCACGGCATTGAGGACCTCTGTAGCCACACCCTGATCTGGCCGCCGGGTGGCAAGGCGGTATCAGGCGGCATGGACCTGGGTGTGTTCTACCACGAGGATCCCCTCGCCTACACGGCGACGCGTGCTAACCCCACTATGTTCCTCAACGGCTGGGGCATGGACTACTGTCCCGCCCAGCCCTCGTTTGTTGCCGCCATCAACGCGCACGCTCAAGAGGACCACAGCGTCTACTCCAACGACGGAGGCAAGACGTGGACGGAGTTCTCCTCCAAGCCGGCCGCTGATAACGACACGCCCACCGGGCTGGCCATCTCGGCCACCGACCCCCAAAACATAGTGGTGTACGACGGCTCGCAGAACAAGGCCTACGCCACCACGAACGGGGGCAGCAACTGGAGCGTCACCGGGCTGGGCCAGGCCTTCGTCCAGGGCTGGGGACCCGGTGACAACGCCATAGCCGCCGACAGGGTCGACGGCGGGACGTTCTACGTGTACAACTGGTCGGATGACGCCGACGGCGGCATCTGGCGTTCCACGGACGGCGGCGCCAACTGGAGCCACGTCGCCACTAACTCTTACACTCCGGACGCCGACGCGACCATACCGCCCACCTGCAACCAGGATATCGAGGCTACGCCGACCAAGGCCGGTCACGTCTGGTTCTGCGGCGGCATAATCGGCGATAACACCACGTGGGGTCTGTATCGCTCCACCGACTACGGCGCCACCTGGACGCACGTAACCGGTACCGACTTCGCACAGAGCGTGGGCTTCGGCAAGGCGGACACCGGCGCCAGCTACCCGACCATCTACTACTACGGGAAGCTGGACGGCGTGGAAGGCGTCTGGCGCTCGATCGACGAATGCCAGAGCTGGGCCATGATCTGCAACGGCGGCCCACTGGGCATCTACACCGACTCCTTGGTGGCAGTTGGGGACCCGGACCAGTTCGGCAAGGTCGCTTTCGGACTCGGCGGCAAGGGCTTCGCCTACGGTGACATCCTCGACACGACGGCTCCTGCGGCCCCGACGAGCCTGACGGCCACCGCCGTCAGCTCCAGCAAGATCGAGCTGGATTGGGATGACAACACCGAACCCGACCTGCACCATTACGATGTCTATCGCAGCACGACGGGCGGCGGATCCTACGACTGGATCGCCTCGCCGATGGTCAGTGCTTACACGAACATGCATCTGCTCGCCGAGACCACCTACTACTACGTGGTCACGGCGGTGGACGACCAGGACAACGCATCCGGCAACTCCAACGAGGCGTCGGCCACCACCCCGAGCGGCTGTTCGGGCACGACGACGCACGTGAGCTCGATCGTCGTCTCCACCCGGTCGCGCGGCACTGGAGGCCAGTCCAACGAGAAGCTCGGTGTAGCCGAGGTATGGATTGTGGATACCTGCGGCGACCCCGTCGCCGACGCCACGGTCGACGGCACGTTCTCCGGCCGGATCAACGAGAGCGTCTCGGGCGTGACGGACTCCAGCGGTTACGTCGAGATGGTGTCGACCAATTGGGCACGCCCGCTCAGCGACCTCACGTTCTGCGTGGACGACGTCACGCACGCCACGCTGCCGTATGCGCCCGCCGACAACGTGGTGACCTGCTGTGACTTGGACGGCGTCTGCACCGGTCCCGACACCGATCCCCCTGCCGCGCCGACCAACCTGACGGCCACCGCCATCAGCGACTCGCAGATCAACCTGGACTGGGACGACAATACCGAGAGCGACCTGGACAGCTACAACGTCTATCGTGACGTCGCCCAGATCGCCACGGGTGTCGCCAGCAGCGATTACGCTGACACAGGTCTGGCGGCCTCGACGACTTACTGCTACACCGTCACAGCGGTGGATACGTCCAGCAACGAGTCTGCGCACTCCAACGAGGCCTGCGCCACGACGCAGTCGCCCTGCACCGAGACTACGATGCATGTTGATTCCATCACAGTCTCCGCTGTCAGTGTTGGTACCGGCTATAGTAAAGGCCGTGCCGAGGTGGTGATTCTTGACGATTGCGGCGACCCTGTCTCAGGCGCTTTGGTAAGCGGCACGTTCACCGGCGATATTAATGAGAGTGGCTCAGACACAACCGACGGCA
>CAYMYK010000152.1:0-7488 GCA_964394625.1 uncultured Pirellulales bacterium | reverse complement strand
TCGTATTGCCGACGACGGACGCCTCGTAAATCTGCTCCGGGCCAATCGAGGTCTTTCGACAGAGCCGGCCAATGAGGTCATTGAGACAATCGACGACCGTTGTGTTCAGCTCGGCAAGCGCTTGCTCGCTCTCGGCATAGGAGATTCTGCTGATGACGTCGTCGCCGAATTTTGCCTGGGGATTGAGTGCGCTTTCGGTCGCAAGAACGCCGGCGTCGGTCATATCGACGAGCTTGACAACAACGGTAGTTGTTCCGATATCCACCGCCACACCGAGCACCGCCGCTGCGCTTCTGTGTTCGTACTTTTTATATATGTCGGGTTTTACGCCGCCTTCTACGGTGATGCCTTCCGCAAGGATTTTCTGCCGGAAAAATCGCGACCTCTGCGGTACCGTAACGGTCAGGTCGCTCTGGACATGGTACTGGCAGGCCTGCACCTCTCGTCCGTCCGGCTCGATGATAACACTGCATTTGCCGCAGATGCCCCGTCCACCACATGCGGTGTTAAGGATAATGCCCGCCAGGCCCGCTGCTTCCACGAGAGTGGCGCCGGCGTGAATTGAGATTTGCCTGTCGTCAGGATTGAATTTAACGGTGAAATGCTTCATTTGCCGTTTCGTATATGTCCACGATGTTTAAGCACCGAGTGGTACGGTCGTTGAGAGAAGCTGTTCGGCCGAATCAGCCGCTCTTTTTGTTGCGGACCTTCCACCGTGCTCGTCTTTTCTTGCTGCCCACCTTGCGTCTGCGCCTTGGTTTTGCCATAAATCCGTCCGTTAAAGAACAACACTCTGCTGTTTAACCCTTTTACGTTTTCAGCACTTATGCTATTATACGAGGATAGTTAAGTAAAGGACAAGTTTTAAGTTTGCTTTTTTGACAATTATGAGCGGGTGTGTAATGATACAGTGCAGTGACTGTGAATTATGTGAGATTGGGCCCGACGGGCGGCGAACCTTCAAGTGCGACCCGTTCTCGAATATCAAGGAGCCGGAGTGTATCGCGAAGTGGCAGTTGATTCGTCTTGATATGTTGGTTGCGAGCTACCGGGGAATGCTTCGATGGCAGAAGAAGATGGAGCCGCTGCAGGACAAAATCTTCAGGTATATGCAGCGAGAGATAGAAGACATTGACGAATCCGAGCAGTGGAAGGCGGACGAAGAAGAAGGCGAAGAACCGCCGCAGGACGATGGCCCTGAGCTTCTGTAGCCGGTTTGCGAGGATACCCTCTTGCCCGGTCTTTAGATATTCGATTGCGATAGTGGTATGTGCCGGCAGAGGTATATGTCGATTTTCAGTCGAATGAGTGGCCGCAGGTCTCTGCCGTGACCAGCTCCGATTTGGTCCGGGGGTACTTTCTGCAGTTGAGCGGACGGACGGGGTAGATTTTGCAGACGGCAAGGCCCTGGTCGTCGTAGGCGAGGAACGGGCAGCGATTGGGCAGTTTACAGCAGGCGCCGCAGCGATTACACTTACCTCTGCGTTTTTTATCAACCGGCAGGAAAGCGGTAACCGTGCGCTTGAGCTTGGCGGCCCAGGTGTTTTTTGACGAGCTTTCTGTTTCTTTGACAATCGCAGGCATCGTGGGGCAGGATAGCAATTTCCCGCCATATTGCAATAAAAGGTTCCTTGCGGGCGTCTTTATTCGCAGAAAAGCAAGCTGTATATGGCTAAAAAACGCTTAGAACAGGTGATTATCGGCTGTAAGAACGGTGATGAGCGGAGTTTTTCAGAACTGGTGGATTTGTACGGCAGGCGGCTCTACGGTTACTTTTACCGGCTGACGGGCAGCGGGGTTATCAGCGAAGATTTGCTGAGCGAGCTATTTGTCAAGTTAGTGGAGAAGTTTAAGTCATACAGGGGCGGCAGCTTTGACGGCTGGCTTTTTACCATCGCCTCGAACGTCTTTCACGACTATCTGAGGCGAAAACAGCGCCGGCGCAACCTGCTCGAAGCCAAAAAAGAGCAGCTCGTGCTGAAGCCAAACGAGACGAAACGTGATGATGTAAGGGTTGATAAGCTGCAGATGCAGCTCGAAAAGCTGGACAGTGATTTACGAGAGCTGATTATGCTGCGTTTCTACTCGCAGCTCAGCTTTAAGGAAATAGCCGCTATGAGGGCCGAGCCGATAGGAACAACGCTGTCAAAAGTGCATCGAACGCTGAAAAAACTGCGGAAACTGATGGAGTGAAAAGGCAATGTCCGATACTGAAAATGAAAATCTGAAAAACCTTTTCGAGAGTTTCGTTGATGCCGGCTCAGCCGAGCAGGCGGCACGCGACATCGACAGGACAGAGGCAATCCTGCGCCAATACCCTGCGCCCGAGCCGGACGCCGGGGTACTGGCAAAGGCAAAGGCAGCGGCTGCCGGGGCATTGATGCGGCGTAAGACGGGCGAGTCAAGGCGGGCAATGTATAAGGTGCTGGCTGTAGCGGCGGTGCTGTTCGTCGCTGCGGTTGTTGCGGTGAAGGTATTCCAGCCGGCTGCCGTGCAGCCGCCGGTCCAAACAGGTACTACGGTAATAGCGAGTGCCCTCTGGCAGAGTGACGATATCGCCGCCGCCGACGCCGATATTGCGGTGCTGACGGCAGAGGTCAACCAGGTTGCAGACGAGATGCTGGCACTGCGGTTGGGTGACAACGAAACGAACGGACAAGCGGAACTATATGACCTGGAAATGGAGCTGATAGATATCAGCAGTGATTTTTGGAAAGGATAGGAAAATGACAACGGACTATGCGAAGTTTTTGCTTGTATTACTGGGACTTCTCGTGATTGCAGGACCGGCGGCCTGCTTTGCGGCCCAACCGCAGGACAGCAACAACATCTGGCTCGATGACCAGCCGGGCCGAGGGGCGGGCCGGTTCGAGTTAAACAACGAAGCGATTGAGCGCATAATGCAGCGGATACGGCAGACCGACCCGCAGCGGGCGGACGAATTAGCGAAACTGAGGACGCAGAACCCCGATGCATTCAAAAATGATCTTCGCTTTGTGATGCGAGAGCATCTCGGCAGGCGGATGCAGCAGCAAAGGGCAGAGCAACCCGAGCAGATGCGGGGTCATCGCGAGCGGGCAATGCGTTTTAAGGGCGCGCCCCAGCCGGGTGAAGGGCCTGGACGAGAGATGATGCGCGAGCAAATGCGCGAAAAAAACGCGGAATATATCGAGTGGCTCGGCCAAAACTTCCCTGACGAAGCAGAAAACCTCGAACAGCTTCAAAATGAAAAGCCCGAGCTGTATATGAGAAAACTGATGGTCAGCTTAAAGAAATACGGAAGGATTTACCGTGCCTCGAAAGACAATCCCGAACTGGCGGCGGTCTTAAAAGACGATATGGCCCTCAAGCAGCAAAGACACGAGCTTACGGGCCGAATAAAAACCACCACCGACAAAAACGAAAAAAATGCACTGATTTCCGAACTCGAGGACGTCATCGGCCGGCGTTTCGACCTCATCGTAAAGAGAAAACAAATCGCCTATGAGCAGCTTGCAAAAAAACTCGAAGAGCTGCAAAAGGAAGTAAAGAGCAAAGAGGCCGATGTTGAAAAATGGAAAAGTCCGCAGTTCAAGCAGCAAAACGTCAACGCCAGAATCAAAGAGCTTCTCAGCCAGACAGGGAAGTTCGATTGGCAGTAACAATAACCCGGCCCGGCTCGACCGGGTTGAGGGGACAGTTGGCACTCTCAGGCCCTGCAGAGAAAAAGCGGGGCCTTTTCTTATGAATGGCGCATCTGCTCCAGTCTTGTTGCCTTTTTCAGAATGCGCTTTTCCGCAAGGCTCAGCGAGCGGATACCGTGGTCGTGGACCTTTTTGAGGATACGGTCAACCTCGATACGCAGTTTCCGCTCCTGGCTTACGTCCCTTTGCCATCTCGATGCCTTGAACCGCAGCTTTATCCTTGTTCGCCAGGATTCGGAGAAGACATAGATTGCCCCCGCAGCGGCACCACCAAGATGGCAGAGCTCGCCGCCGGCGTTTTCACCTCTGAGGCCGAGGATGCTGACGAGTATGCAAATCAGCGCCACCAACATCATTGGAATTGGGAAAATACCCAAGGCATAGACCCGGAGTTTTGGGAATAGGATCGCGACCACTACAACTATCCCGAAAATTGCTCCCGATGCCCCGATGAGAGGGCCTGCGGACATTATCCCAAGCAGGGCCAGTATGGAGTATACGATACCGCCGACTGCGCCACAGGTAAGATAGAAGATAAGGAACTTTTTTGGTCCCCAGAGGCGTTCGAGGATGGAGCCAAAGAAGTATAGCCAGAGCATATTCCACAGGACGTGGCTTAAACCGGCGTGGAGGAACTGATATGTTATTGGCCGCCACAACTGTATTGCAATGAAGAGATTTTTCGGAAATACGGAAAACCAGCTTACCACGATACCGGCAATCTGCCCCGAGATGGCAGTGGCGAGGAAGATGACAACGTTGATGATGATGATTCTTAGAACGATGCTGGGGGGCTTCGGGAAAAGCGAGCGCAGAGATACCCCCGAATAGCCGTGCTGCGGCCGATAGCCTTGCTGAGTGTAGTCTCTGTCGTAAAGTCCCATAGTTAATTTCCGGTTGAAAGAGCGGACAAGTTAAGCGCCTGATTATACAGATATATCGGCAAAACGGCCAATAAGTTCGTTAAAAAAGCCGGACTTGAGGCGGGGTGGGCGGCCGGCTACAATTGAAGCCGCCCCGAGAACATATTGCCGACAAGCTGCTCGTTTTTTTTGCAGATAGGATTAGCGATAAGAAGCGGAAAAAGTTTTCGGTATTCGGCGTCGGAACTGGTGTGGTTTGATTACCCAAACCGTATCGGCTCCTTCGAATAGAGCGCCATCGTTTAGCCTGCCGGTGAGCGAGAGTGTGACTCTGCCGCATTCAAGAATATCCTGCAGTTCGATACGGTTGAATATCGCGAGAGCAAGGCGATAGTGCCTGCTGATAAAGACACGACGCGGCTCGATTTGGTCCTGCAGCAGGATACTGTCGCGGTCGATATCGGCAACGCTGAAATCTTCAGGCAGTCGGATTATGCAGAAAACGAACCTGCCTTTGCTGTGCAAGTTCAGGATTCGCGGGACTATGCGAATTCTGGCTTCGATCACCACGGGTTGCGCATATTCGTAGGCGCCCATGTCGATTCTGCTGTTGATGACTCGCGGGTTCCCGGCCAGGTCGGTTTCGCTTGGTTCGGGGATAAAATTAGGATCACCGGCATCGATGCAGACAGAATCGGGCAGGAGGCGATAGTCGCCGAGCATGTAGGAGTCGTCGTTCATGTCATCCGGGGTGCCATTGGTGTCCCAGTAGCCGGGATTAACAAAGCACGGGTCAATGTCGATATTGCCGGGTCCCCATGTTGCAACGTCACAGGGATCTATGGAGTCAGCGTCTATGTCAGTGTAGGAAATGGACAGAATCGGTGGGGTTGGTGCTAAGATGATCCATGAGTCATCAAGAGACATTGGCTCCATAGGGGGTATATCTATCCACCAACCGCCAAGTGTATGTAGAAAGATATCATTGTTGCGGATTACGCTGTTTGTTATGGTGATTTTGCCGAAACTGCTGATATATATGGCATCTCCTTCTCTTTCGGCAATATTATCAACGATGGTGCAATTGCTAATTTCCGTATTTTCAGCAAAAGAAAGAACCGCTCCGCCGAATCCGGCACGGTTTGCGACAAAGAGGCAATTGTGCAGTGATACGCCAATTGCACCTGTGCCGACCGCGCCACCATCTTTTATTGCTGTGTTTTTTATGAAAGAGCAGTTGGACACTAATGCGCCTGTGGAACAATAGACCGCTCCACCGCTGTGTGCGATATTGTCCTCGAAGATACAATTGTTAATTCGTGGGCTGCTGGCGGACAGGCAGGCGATTGCTCCACCCTGTGCGATGGTTAAGAGAAAATAAGGGAGTTTCACCGCAAGTGCGGCATTGTTGGTCATCACACAGTGTGTGATTGTCGGGCTTGATTTCGATACGCACAGGATTGCACCACCGCTACCGTACCGCAGGGGTTGGGGTGGATAGTATATCTGGGTATCGCGATCGATAACAGGAGATTGCCGCTCATCGAAAATAATGAAGATGGGTTCGTTGGGAGGCGGAATGGGAATGGGGTCATCGAGAGGCGGCATGTAAAGGGGCGCCACGCCGTTTATTATGGTCAGGCCGGCGAGGATGGAATTTGCGTCTTCTTCGTTTTGGAAGATGAAGCCACGGTGGGGGTCTTCTTCTGAGCCGTTGCAGTCGATTATGGTGGCGGCGACAACGCATGGGTCGGCCGGGTCGATGGAGCGGACGGTGATTGCCTTTCCTAAGAAGTCGTTATCTACATTGCCGGGCCCAGTGTATGTGCCGGGCAGCAGTATTACGGTGTCGCCGTCGCAGGCCATTTCGATTGCGGCCTGGATTGTCAACTTTGGCTGGTCGATGGTGTAGCCGAAGTTATCGTCCGAGCCATTGAGCGGGTCAACATATATCTCGGCATCACCGCACTCGAAGACCTGGCCGTTGATAACGGTAAATTGCAATATCACTGTACGGAACATATATAAATCTACTCCATACTCATTAGGGACGAGCTCTGTCACCTGATATCGGAAGGTGTACACCGGCGGGGCGGCGTATAGACCACTGCCACCAATAACGGCGGCGTAAACCAATCCGTTGACTTCGACATATCTGACTCCGTCGAGGTTGGCGGCCTCGTAGATGTCAGCAAGCAGCGGCATGTTCATGACCTGACCGAAGCGCAGAAGCAGAACCGGACGCGAAGTGCGTAACCATTCGATCTCGACAACACCGTATTGGGCATTTAGCTCGTCGAGCTCGTGATATTGGCCATGGGCGTACAATTGGCCTGCTTCGTCGGTAAGGCCGACTACCAGTTCGTTACATACATAGTCCGCTCTGCGGGTAACAGTTGCCAGTTCCGGATGCAGTTGGCGGATCGCGGCGAGGTCGTTGAAGATTGTCCAGGTAAGGTCTTCGGGCGGGTAGAATTCGCCGGAGAGTTCTATGGCAATCGACTGGGCCTCAGGCAACGGTTCATCGCAGTGTTGTATCGGCGGTTCGGTGTCTGGGGGAAAAGGATTCGGGAAAACGATGGTGGTCGAGCCGACGGGTGCAGCGCTTGTGTGGACCTGGGCGTAAAGAACGGGGGTTATTACGATCGTGAGTAGCAGAGCAACGCTTTTCATAATACACCTTCTCCTTTAATATCCCCCCAGATGTTTCGATAGTGCTACTATACGATAAAGGCAGGGGCAAATCAATAGAAAAAACGCGAAGTTTATGAAAAAAATGAAGTGACTACACACAGGAAAAGGACGTCTGCGTGACCGGTTAGGGGTGTTTTGGGCTCGTTTTGGCTTTTGGGGTGAGCTTTTGGAACAGGGCCATTAGGGCCAGGCCGAGCAGGGCCATGTAGATTGAGATGTTTTGCGAGACGGTTCCGCCTTTGTAGATG
>CAYMYK010000151.1:0-7515 GCA_964394625.1 uncultured Pirellulales bacterium | reverse complement strand
GACCACACGGGAACTGCGGGCAACGCGGCAGACCCGAATTACGACAGGATGTACGTAGCGCTGGAGTCGGCGGACGGCAACATGGCGATTGTGTCGAATCTGGATGTGAGCGCCCAAAAGAAGCCGACAAGCCAATTTAATATTGTCCTGCGTGATTTCAGCGATGCGGGTGTGAGTGTGCAGGACGTGGTTTATCTGTACATTGGGTTTGGAATCCAGTGCAACCCGAATCCGGGCACGCCCGGCGGCGAGGGTGTTGTGAAGTTTGATAACATTCGGCTATATCCGCCGAGATGCGTTGGTCACCCGGGCGGTGTGCCGTACTATGGGCAGCTTGGCGATTTAACCGGCGACTGCATGGTCGATATCAAGGATATAAACCTGCTGTCGAACCAATGGCTCGTTGCTGACCGCTTGACTGGAATACCGGTAGCCGTGGCGGACAACGACCCGTGTATGCTTGCCCGCTGGGAGTTCGAGAGCAACTACGAGAACGACCAGTACGGTACGGCCGGCTCTCTTGCCAACGGTGAACCCTGCGGCACGGGCGGTGTCCCCCCGACGGTGGATATCGTTTACGACGCGGAGCGTGACAGCAATGTTGTGTACTTCAACCAGAACGTCAACGAGTACATCGACTGCAACGCCGGCTGGGGCGATATGAACGGCAAATCGTTCACGCTTTCGGTCTGGGAGAAGCAGCAAGACAGTTGCGACTGGGGGTACATGGTCGGCAAAGGCGAGTCTCCTTATGAGCTTCAGTATGGCATGCTGGCGTTCCTCAGGAACAAGATTCATTTTGCAACGCATCAGTTTGGGTATGTGCCCGACCCCCAACATGTACTTAACAACGGGACGTGGTATCACATTGCGGCAACCTGGGACGAAGACGAGTATGCAGCGAGAGTTTACATCAACGGCAAGCTCGCCGTTGAGCGTATATTCACCGATGAGGAAAAGCCCGACCATTTATATCTTGAAGGTAATACAGGTCCGAATGAGCCGCACGTTACGATGGGCGCGAAGTGGGATGAGACTGACGACCCCGCGTTGATACCGCCCAAAGTTCCCGGCACCGTTAAAGACTATTTCAACGGCTACCTTGACGACGTACGCATCTACAACAGACGGCTTTCCGAGGAAGAGATTATGTGGTTAGCCGGCAAGACGGCGCCGAACTACTATGCGATTTTGCCGCCTGCCGGATATGCGGACATCTACAGTCCAGAGCCGAAGGGCCAGAAGATAATCAACTTCAAGGATATGGCAAAAATGGCTCAGGAGTGGCTTGAGTCTGCCCTCTGGCCGGTGATACCTTAGCCGGGTAATGTTTTGAGTTAAGGACAGCTTTTTGGCTTTGCAACAGTGCGGGGCCTGTCCTGAGCGTAGTCGAAGGAATCAATTATCAATTTCCGTCTCAGCTCGCCGGGCCTAACTTATGGCCCGGTCCGATTGTGTACAGGCGTTTTTTGGCCTGTGTATTGACGTGCGAGCAGACCACCCGACCGACAAAAATAATATGGTCGCCGGCCACCGTGTCCGATTCCAGCTCACACTCGAAATTCGCCGCCGCATCGCTCAAGAGCACCGAGTCGATTTCCTTTGCCGGCTCGGTCGCGCAGTCAAATTCAGCGAATTTGTCCGTATTTCTGCCCGAATGCGAGCCGAAGAATAGCGCCGCATCCGCCTGCTCAGCCGACGGAAACGCTAAGCTAAAGCACCTCGAATGGCGAATACAGCCCACGGAATAATGCCCCGCCGCGACCGCTATCGCTAACATCGCCGGCTTTCCCGATGCGGTCATCGTCCAGCCCAGCGTCACCGGGTTTGCCCTGCCCGCCTGGTCTTTCGCTATCACTATCACCACCTGCTCGGGATACTTACGGCTCATCGCCTCCGAATATTGGGCCTGTTTTTGCATTGCCTTGCTCCTTAACTGCTTCTATACTATCGTAACTATCGTAACAGATTGATTCTATGCTTAAATTGCAGCCGGACAAGGAGAAAAAATGGCGACCATTGGCTTTATCGGCAGCGGCAATATGGCCGAGGCCCTCATAAAGGGCATCACCGCCGCGAAACTCTACGAACCACAAAGCGTTTTTATCAGCGACATTCGACCCGAGCGCCTTGACGTCCTCGCAAAGGAATACGGCGTCATCCCGGCCAAAGACAATGCCGCCCTGGCCGGGAAAGTCGATATTCTGGTTCTGAGCATCAAGCCGCAGAATATGACCGAAGCCCTCGACAGCATTAAAGATACCCTCGGAGCCGACACCCTCGTAATATCAATCGCCGCCGGCATTAAGACCGCAAATATCACCGCAGTGCTCGGCGAGATTGCAGTCGTCCGCGTTATGCCCAACACGCCGGCCCTCATCGGCGCCGGCGCCGCCGCTCTGTTCGCAAACGAAAAGGCAAAATCTCAAATGCAAAACGCCCTCGATATCTTCTCCGCCGTCGGTGTCGCAGTCGTCGTCGAGGACGAAGACCTCATCGACGCCGTTACCGCCGTTTCCGGCTCAGGCCCCGCCTATTTCTTTCTCCTGATGGAGCAAATGATTCAGGCCGGCAGGCAGCTTGGCCTGTCCGGCGAGGTCGCAAAAAAACTCGTCCTGCAGACCGCAAAAGGCGCCGCCCTGCTCGCCGTCGAACGTGATAAAGCCGGCGAAACACCCGCCGAGCTGCGTCAAAAGGTAACCTCGCCCGGAGGTACGACCGAGGCCGCCCTGAAAGTATTCGCACAGGCAAAACTCTCAGAAACCATAATTGCCGGCATCACGCGTGCCCGCGACAGAGGCAGAGAGCTTTCACGCTGAACTACTCGACCACTATCGACTCGACGGGGCACTCGTCCGCCGCCTGCTGAACTGCCGGTTCGTGTTCGGCGGCAACATCCTCAACAATCACCTCTGCCATATTGTCTCCCATCTGGAAAACTTCGGGGCAGGTGTCGCAGCACAGGCCGCAGGCCGTGCACGTATCCTCTATTCTAACCTTCATTCCACACTCCTTTACCACCGTACAACATTTATTCCTCACCGGTTATCCTACTTAGCGACTCTAAGCGCCTTGTTCAACTGAAAATTCCCGATTTAAAATGTTTCTCTGGATTTTATCCGGCCCCGTGTTATACTTATGGCGGCTCTATTGTAAATATCTAATTGCAAATTGTATATTCATCGGCCGGGTCCCATGCAGACCAAGCCCGCGAACCTGGTCAGGCGGGGAACCGAGCAGCCATAAGCGTGTGTTTGGCCGTGCCGTGGCAAACCCGGCCGACTCTTGTATCGAAGATTTAATATTTTCAATTTAATAATTTGTTGGCGGCAATGGATCGCGAGGAGCTAAAAAAAAGGACCAAGGACTTTGCCCACCGTTGTGTCAAACTTGCTCTTGCATTGCCAAGTACACCGCTCGGTCGGCACGTTCAGGGGCAGTTGATACGAAGTTCGACCTCTGTCGCAGCCAATTATCGAGCAGCGTCTCTGGCACAGTCTCGAGCAAGTTTCACTTCGAAGCTTAGTATTGTTCTTGAGGAAGCTGATGAATCCTGTTTCTGGGTCGAATTAATTATCGACGAAAAACTCCTCCCAAAGAAAAGCTGTCTGCCACTTCTGGATGAAGGAAGGGAATTGACCTCTATCTTCGGAAGCGCAAGAAAAACCTTGAAGGCAACGAGTTGAACAGTGTTCAATATTAAATCTTCAATATTAAATATTAAATCCTGAAGCTGCATATGCCTTACACCGTATTAGCACGCAAATATCGTTCGCAGACCTTCGACGACGTCGTCGGCCAGGACCCTATCGCGCAGACCCTCAAAAACGCCATCAAAACAAAACGAGTCGCTCACGCATATCTCTTCACGGGTACACGAGGCGTCGGAAAAACCACTATGGCGCGCATCCTCGCAAAGGCGCTCAACTGCCTTAACTCGGACCAGCCGACCACAGAGCCGTGCTGCAGGTGCGATAGCTGCACCGCCGTCAATCTTGGCGAAGATATCGACGTCATCGAAATCGACGGCGCTTCAAACAACGGCGTCGAAGAGGTCCGCCGGCTGCGTGAAAATGCTATCTACCGCCCCGCCCGCTGCCGATTCAAAATCTACATCATCGACGAAGTGCATATGCTCACCGTTCAGGCATTTAACGCCCTGCTGAAAACACTGGAAGAGCCCCCTTCTCACGTAAAATTCATTTTCGCAACCACCGA
The DNA here is from genome assembly GCA_964394625.1 of uncultured Pirellulales bacterium. Classification (GTDB taxonomy): domain Bacteria; phylum Planctomycetota; class Phycisphaerae; order Sedimentisphaerales; family Anaerobacaceae; genus JAUVYV01. The sequence goes on along the minus strand of CAYMYK010000151.1, from coordinate 3,297 downwards.
GCCAAATAAGGTAATCGCCACCATCCAGTCCCGCTGCCAGAGATTTGACTTCCGCAACATACCGGCTCAACTGATTGCCGCTCAGCTCAGGTCCATCCTCGAGCAGGAAAAAATCAAGTACGAAGACGACCTCATCCTGCCGGTTGCAAAAATGGCAAACGGCTCTATGCGCGACGGCCTTAGTCTGCTCGACCGGCTCATAAGCACCGGCGAAGAGCCCCTTTCTGCTAAACTGCTCGAAGAATACCTCGGCACAGCCAACACCGAAAAAGTGCATAACCTCGCCGGCAAAATCGCCGGCTCCGACGCCGCCGGCGCCCTGGCCGCCGTTGACGACCTCGCCAATACCGGCCTGTCCGAAATCCAAATCGCCGACGCACTCGTCGATTACTTCCGCGACATTATGGTCGCAAAAGCCGCAGGGGCCGAGAGCGAGCTGCTTATGCTCACAGAACAGCAGAGACAGGCCGCACAAATACTCGCCGAGAAATTCGACCTCGCGGCGCTCATTTACGCAATCACAACACTCGAAAAACTCCGCTACGCCCTGAAAAACTCCGAAACAGCCCGGCCCCTGCTCGAAGCGGCGCTGCTGCGCCTCACACTCGCCGAGCACTTCCTCAACGTTGACGCACTGCTCAGCAGAACCGCATCACCACAAACAAAGCCCATAAAAAAAAACGAACCACCCAAAAACCTGAACACTGAACCCGCCGTCTCCCGTCCGGCATCTCATCGCGAGCCGGCCGAAGGCGGACGCGGCAATCTCAACCAGACCGCGCCACTCGACTTCACAGACCTCCGCTCAATACAGCAAAACTTCCAGCAAATCGTCAACCTCGTCGCCGCAAAACTCGGCAACGGCAACGCCGCCATACTGGCCTCCGCTCGTCCAGCCGAACTGGAAAACGGCCGGCTCACGCTGGCTTTCCCCGCCTCCTGCGAAATGCACAAAAAAATGTGCGAATCAAACGGCCGGCTCGAACAAATCCAGGGGCTCCTCTCCAAAAGCGCACAACACGACATTACAATAAACCTCGTCCTCGCCGACCTCGACGATGCCGACCGTCCAAAAACAAAAAGCCAGAAACAAAACGAAATCATCAACGACCCGGCCGTTAAAACCGTCGTAATGGGCCTCGACGCCACAATCACGGCAATTGAAGAAAACTAACTTGTCTTCTTCTCGAATGCCTCAAGCTCCCTGCACTGCTCCACAGTCTTTTTCACCTGCCAACGAACAAAACGAGGCGCACCGCACACAAGATATATCCCCAAAACAAGCACAAGCCCCGCTCCGACTGCTTCACTAATTGCTCGTGGGTAAAAATTAACGTGCATATTTTTATATGCCGAGTACATAGTAAACAGCACAGACGAACCAATTGCTCCGATAGCATGGCACAAGTACAGGATTCCCATACCGACTGAGACGAGTCTAAAAGCCGCCGGCAGCCACGGGACAGTGACACCGGAAGTTTTTTCACCCTTAACGATTTTTTCTACAATGGAATCGACTCTATACACCGCCACGTACAGTATCACGCCGGCAAAAATGACCATTAGCGCCAAAGTCGCCACTTGCGGAATCCAAAATGACGTCGACATGTAAATCCCGGCAACTATGTACGCCCCGGACCTAATAACACCCAGAACCAAATCGAGAAGAAAATACGCTGCAAGACCAAGCAGCATTATCTTCGTCAACTTCTGCAGGTCCGTCATTTTAATACCTCCCGCGCATCATCTATTGGCCGTTCAGTTTTCGGGTTCTTTACCGGCCAGGTTTTCCTAAGTTTTTTCAATCGCCAGCGCACATATTGCGGCGCACCAAAGACCAGATAGACGCCAAATAAAATGCAGGCCGAATTTCCGGCAATCACCGCCCACTCGACGGCCCGCTTTTTATACATTTCATCCACGTAGCCGAAAGCGACCGCATCCAGCAGAACATTAAAACCATACAGCAGAAAAACAGCCCCTTTGCCGACAAGGCCAATCTTATTGCTCAGGAAGAAAATCCCGCACAGTACAATCACCACTCGAAACGCCTTTGCACAATCCGTAAGCTTCACTGACGGGGCGTTATTTTCGGCGGCACCGGCCAGAAGGCGAATTACATACTCACCCCCGAACAAAAGATACCAGGCAATCCCAAAAATAACCGCCAGCGCCGCAAGCCCCGCTACTGCACCGCCCACACTTGGGCCGCACTGACCAATGAAGGGCAGATAAATACCGCCCACCGCAGAATTCAGCACATAAAGACCCAATGCCACCAGCACGCATCTCGCAATTAGAAAGCTTCTACTCATATCACTTTCCCACTTGTACAAGCTCACACGCCGCAATTTTACCCAACCCACTTCAATACGTCCACATCAAAACAGACACCCAACGCCGCAAAATCTTCAATCCCTATTTCCTCATTCCATTTTCCTACCGTCTTGTAAATATCCCCACGCCCGATACAATATACCTCGACGTCATTGCCAGGCCCAAGGCCCCGATATGTCATTGCGCCGAGCGAAGCGACCGCGGCAATCTAAAACGAAATACGAGGCACAAGCTACGAGGCGCGACCTATGACTATGGTTTATACCGAAACACTTAACAAACTCATCGCCGAATTCACCAAACTTCCCGGCATAGGCCCCAAGACCGCCGAACGGCTTGCATTTCATATACTAAGAGCCGACACCCCTGAGGCACTCGCACTCGCCCGCGCCATTGCCGATGTCAAAAGCAAAATCAAACGCTGCAAAATCTGCTTCAACCTCGCCGAGGCCGACACCTGTCAAATCTGTAGCGACCCCCGCCGGGACAAATCGCAAATCTGCGTCGTCGAACAGCCCAAGGACGTTGTGATGCTCGAGAAGACCGGTGCCTGCAGATGGGTCTATCACGTCCTCGGCGGGCATATCGCACCGCTGGACGGAGTCGAGCCAACGGATTTGACCATCGACCGGCTCGTCGAACGAGTCCGCGCCGGCGGCATCACCGAAGTCATTATGGCCACCAACCCGAATATGGCCGGCGACGGAACCGCACTGTACATATCATCCCTCCTAAAATCCACCGGAGTAAGAATCACCCGGCTCGCACGGGGCCTGCCAACCGGCACCACAATAGAATACGCATCCGGAAAAATCCTCACCGACGCAATCATAGGCCGACAGCAGTTGGAATAATCCTTCGCATCCCCCGCTTACCCTGTGAGATGACGCATATCTATCCCACCGGGGTCATCTCTGAAAGCGTGTCGTTTGTCAAGTACGCCACATAATTATTCCTCGG
>CAYMYK010000150.1:0-7515 GCA_964394625.1 uncultured Pirellulales bacterium | reverse complement strand
CCCCCGAAACATCCGGCTCAACATCAGGCCCGTAATGACAAACATCATCCACTCCGACTCCTGGGAGGGGCCCTGCCGATGGAAAGCCGCCGGCCCGGCCGAGGAAAAAGCCAACGCCGAACGAACCTTCCACAACTGGGTCAGCAATATAACCAGCGGCAAAATTAACGCCGGCACCGCCAACCTCCTCAAGCCGGTCCACATCACATTCTCCGAGGATTTCCACATCCCCGAAACCGAATTGGCAAAACTTAGAACCGACATCGACAACACCGACGCATTCTTCATCGCTCCCTGGGGCTCGTCTGTCGCATCCTTCGACCTGGCAAGCACGTTCAATAAGCCCATCCTTATCACCGGGCTCGGCTGCCGCCAGGTGGACATCACCGCCTATACCCGCAGCAAAGGGTTCGAGGCCTACGCCTGCACCGACTACGACCGGCTAAACGAAACCATCGGCTCGCTCCGCGGGCGAAAGGTATTTCGTCAAACGCGAGTTCTGTTCCCAACCGACCGGGGCCTGCCCGCAGTCGCATCCATTACCAGCGTCAACGACCTCGATGACCTCGCCGGCAAACTCGGAGTCGCCATCAAAACCATTTCGTACAAAACCCTTGACGACGAAATGAACCGTGTAATGGCCGACAGGGCCGACAGGCAAAAAGCCCAGGCGCTCGCAGATAAGCTCATTCGAGACGCCGAACAGACCCTGCTCGACAGAAAGTACGTCGTCAGCAGCGTCCAGTTCTACCAGGCGGTAACAAACCTGATGAACGCCCACAATTGCAACGCCTTTACAATAGAATGCTTCGAGTTTTGTTCAAGCCGTCTGCCCGAACAGTGGAAGATTACGCCGTGCCTGGTGCATACGCTCCTTAAAGACCGGGGTTTTGCCTCCTCCTGCGAGGCCGACCTGGGCGCACTTCTGGCAATGCGTATGCTGATGTCGCTGTCGCAAAAGTCGTCTCACATGGGTAATGCCGACCTCGCCGACGACGGCGATTTCAGCATCAACCACAGTGTCCCCGGCCTGAAAATGAACGGCTACGATAAGCCACCGCTGCCCTACAAGCTGGGACACTTCACGGAATCCGGCTGGGGCACAAAGTTTGTGGTCGATTTTATCGAAAACAACGAATCCACCGTCACCGTGGCGCGGGTGAACCCGACCGCGACAAAGGTTCTTGTGCTCCGCGGCCGGCTTGTCGGCTCCGGCGGCTGGGAGCAGGACCTCATAGGATGTTCCGTCAAGGCGTTCATCAGGCCGCCAAAAGGCAAGAGCGAAGAATTTCTTGAAAAACGAACCGACTACGGCAACCACCTGCCCTGGGTCTATGGCGACTACACAAAGCAAATGAAACTGCTGGGCCAGATGCTCGGCCTTACCGTTGAAACGATAACTTAAGTGCTCAAATACCCTGAAAGTCAATAAGAGCGGTAAAAAAGAGAATAAGTATAATAAGGAGAAGATTTATGAAACTCAAACCCCTCGATGACAGAGCTGTCATAAAGCAGTTAGAAGCCGAAGAAAAGACAGCGGGCGGCATTATCCTGCCGGATACCGCCAAAGAAAAACCCCAGATGGGAAAAGTCGTCGCCGTCGGACCGGGCAAACTTGCCGACGACGGAAAAAGAACCAAAATGACCGTCAAAAAAGGCGACAAGGTCATCTACGCCAAATACATCGGCAACGACGTCGAAATCGACGGCGATAAATATGTCATCCTCAGTGAACACGACATCCTCGGTATAGTCGAAAAGTAATTGAACGAAAACATAACGCAATATCCGATTGTGAGAGGCAGTAAAAATGGCAAAACAAATGATGTTTGACGATGTAGCACGTACCCACCTCAGAGAAGGTCTGAGCCAACTGGCCGACGCCGTTAAGGTAACACTCGGGCCTACAGGCAAAAATGTTATCCTGCAGAAAAGCTGGGGCTCACCAAAAGTTACCAAGGACGGTGTCTCGGTAAGCAAGGAAATCGAGCTGCCGGAACCCTTCAAAAACATGGGCGCCAAGATGATTAACCAGGTGGCCAGCAAGACCTCCGACGCCGTCGGTGACGGCACGACGACATCGACCGTCCTGGCGGAGGTAATCTATACCGAAGGGCTGAGGCACGTTATCGCCGGCGCAAATCCCACCGCCATTCAACGCGGCATTGCCAGGGCCGTCGATGTCGCCGCCGGCTTTATCAAATCCGTTAGTGTCCCCGTCAAGGGACACGACGACATCGCAAAAGTCGCCGCCATCAGCGCCAACAACGACCGCAGCGTGGGCGAGACCTTGGCCGACGCCATCGACGAAGTCGGAAAAGAAGGCGTCATCGAAGTCGAAGAAGGCAAGGGTATGGAAAATGAGCTTACCGTCGTCGAAGGTATGCAGTTGGACCGCGGATACCTCTCGCCATACTTTATGACCAACGCCGATACGCTCGAGGCCGTCCTCGAAGACGCCTACATCCTCCTTCACGAAAAGAAAATATCCAGCGTGCGCGACCTGATTCCGCTGCTCGAAAAAATCGCCGGCGTCGCCAGGCCTCTGCTTATCGTAGCCGAAGACGTCGAAGGCGAGGCATTAGCCGCCCTCGTAATCAACCGCCTCCAGGGCGTCCTCAAGGTATGTGCGTTAAAGGCGCCCGGCTTCGGTGACAGACGAAAGGCGATGCTCGCCGATATGGCGGTCCTCACCGGCGGCCAGGTCATCACCGAGGATTTGGGCATCAAACTCGAAAGCATCGAGCTTTCACAGCTCGGCCAGGCAAAGAAAATCGTCATCGACAAGGATACCACGACAATAATCGAAGGCGCCGGCAGAAAGAAGGATATCAACGCCAGGTGTGAGCAGATTCGAGCCCAGGTTGAAAAGACAACCAGCGACTACGACCGCGAAAAACTCCAGGAACGACTCGCCAAGCTCACCGGCGGCGTCGCCATCATCAAGGCCGGCGCGGCTACCGAGGCCGAAATGAAAGAAAGGAAGGACCTGCTCGATGACGCCCTTCACGCAACCAGAGCCGCTGCCCAGGAAGGCGTTGTCGCCGGCGGCGGAGTCGTTTTTCTGCGGGCAATACCCGATGTCCAAAAGGCCAGGGCAAAGGCAAAAGGCGAAGAAAAAATCGGCTTCGACATTATATGCCGCGCCCTCAAAGAGCCGACCATGCAAATCGTTAATAACTCCGGCGAATTCGGTGATGTCGTTGTCGCCGAGCTGCTCGAACGACTGGGCAAGGAAAAGAACCTCGGATACAACGCCAACACAGGTAAGTTTGTCGATATGTTCAAGGCCGGTATCATCGACCCCGCCAAAGTCGCCAAGACCGCCCTCGAAACAGCCGCTTCGGTCTCCGGGTTGATGCTGACTACAAACGTGCTGATAACCGACTTAAAGGATAAGGACGAAGAGCCCATCCCCGGCTCCGTAAGATAATTCGTATCGCGTATTGCGTATCGAGCATCGAGCATCGAGTATCGAGCATCGAATAAAATACGCAATACGAGATACGCGATACGAGACTATGGCAAAGAGAGACTACTATGAAGTTCTGGGTGTCGGCAGAAACGCCTCGCCCGATGATATCAAACGCGCGTACCGGCGCCTGGCAATAAAGTATCATCCCGACAAGAACCCGGACAACAAGGCCGAAGCGGAGGCAAAGTTCAAAGAGTGCGCCGAGGCATACGAAGTCCTGTCCGACCCGGAAAAAAGAAAACGCTACGACCAGTTCGGACACGAGGGCCTGCGCGGTATGGGTATGCGCGACTATACCCACATGCGCTGGCAGGACATCTCCAGCGTCTTCGACGATATCTTCGGCGGGCTGGGCGGCTTCGGCGACCTCTTCGGCAGGGCAGCCGGCAGAACCTCCCGACGCAAAGGTCCCGCCCGCGGCTACGACCTCGAAACCACCGTCGATCTTACCCTCAATGAAATCGCAAAAGGCGCCAAAAAAACCATCGAGTTCACCCGCCAGGACCTGTGCCCCGAATGTTCCGGCTCCGGCTCCGCCAGGGGATCGGGACCGAGCAAATGCCCCGTCTGCGGCGGCTCAGGACAGGTTGCCCGCGGCGGCGGCTTCTTCCAGATGGTCTCCACCTGCCCACAGTGCCGCGGCTCAGGACGAGTCATCACTAACCCCTGTAAGAAATGCCGCGGCTCAGGCAATGTACCCAAAAAACGTGTCGTAAATGTCAAAATACCCGCAGGTGTCCACGAAGGGCAGGGCATCAGGGTCGCTCGCGAAGGCGAGCCAGGCCGAAACGGCGGCCCTCGCGGAGACCTCTACTGCTACGTCAGAATAAAACCTCACGAATTCCTCGAACGAGACGGAAACGACACCATCGCCGTTGTCCCCGTCAGCTTCACCCAGGCCGCTCTCGGCGCAACTATCGACGTGCCCAGCTTAAACGGCAAAAAGCAGCTCAAAATTCCGCCTTCTACCCAGTACGGCTCTGTATTCAGAATAAAAGGGCAGGGCCTGCCCGACATCCGCTCTCGCCGTACAGGCGACCAGCTCGTACAGATCATCGTCGAAACACCTGCAAAACTCAATAAAAGACAGGAAGAGCTTCTCCGCGAATTCGCCAAAACCGAAAACAAACGCGTCTCACCAAAGGCGCAGGGATTCGTTGAAAAACTAAAAAACTACTTCGGTAACAACCCATGAAAGATAAACCTGAGAAAAAAACCACAGCCAAAACCAGAGCTAAGCTGGAACAACTACAGCAGCAAATCGACCGGCTCCAAAAGGAAAAGGACGAGCTATTTGCAAAACTTCAGCGAATCGGCGCCGACTACGATAACTTCCAGAAACGCTCATCAAAACAACTTGCCGACTCGGTCGCATACGAAAAGGAAACGCTCATCAAAACCATCCTGCCGACCCTCGATAACTTCGAGCACACCCTCGCAAACGCCGACAAGTCCGAGAGCGCCGACGTCCTCGCCAAAGGTGTCAAAATCATCTACGACCAGCTCCTTTCCATCTTGAAATCGCACGGCGTCGAGCAGATAAAGGCCGCAGGCGAACCATTCGACCCCGCCCGCCACGAGGCAATGCTGCAAAAAACACAGCAGGACAAAGAAAACGGCGTCGTCCTCGAAGAATATCAAAAGGGCTACAAGCTAAACAGCAGGGTCATCCGTCCCGCCAAAGTCGTCGTGAACAAAATCCCCGCCGCACAACCCGAAGGCGAACCGGAAGAAAATAACTCCCAATAACGTTTAGGACAGCCGCCTTTTCACAATACGAAATACGAGATACGAACAAGATGCCGACTTACGAATACCAGTGTGAGAATTGCGGACACGAATTCGAGCAGTTCCAGTCCATCACCGCCCGGCCCCTGCGAAAATGCCCCAACTGCAAAAAGAATTCTCTTAATCGCCTCATCGGCTCAGGCGCCGCCGTAATCTTCAAGGGCAACGGCTTCTACGAAACCGACTACCGCTCCGAATCCTACAAAAACGACCAAAAAAAGGAGAAAGAATCCGCCGACAAAAAAACCGCGACCAAAGACAAAAAAGAAAAAACCAAAGACAAAAAACCTGGGACCAAAAGCAAAGATAAGAAAAAACCAGCGTAAGAAAAACCCTTCGGACCGCAATCAGTTGCAGTTGTCCCGCCCCTATTTTACAAGTCTTGCAATTTCCCTGAACTTCGGATGCCCCGCCGTCCGCAGCAACTCGAAGAGCACCATCTCAGTCGAACTGGTATTCCCGCCCCCAGCCGCAATCCTTTCAAGACCAACGTTCTTGTTTTCTAAGGTCCTTGATGAAACCGCGTCGCTAATCACGTCAACTTCATAACCTCGCTTCAACAAATCCGCCGCCGTCTGGTAAATGCACACATGGGTCTCTATCCCGCAAAGGATAACCTGCTTGCGGCCAAGCTCCGCCAGCTTGTTGTCAAAATCCGGCTCACCACAGCAGCTAAAACTCGACTTGTTAATCGGCTCGATGTCACCCAGAAGCTCCGCAACCTCCGCCACAGTCTGCCCAAGCGCCTCCGGCACCTGCTGAGCCCACAATATCGGAATATCGAGAATCTTCGCGGCTTTGATAAGGATTTGAATATTCTTAAAGAGGCGCTCTTTTTCGTACATCAGCCGGGCCAGCTTGCCCTGAACATCTACAATCACCAGACAGCAGTTTCCGGTCTCGACCATATTCAATCAACACTTTTGAGCACAATCGTAAGCCGAACCCCCGGCTCAGTTCGTTCCTGCTCCGCAGCAGTTTTAGGGATTTTCTCACCCGAGGTCAAGACCGGCTTCGGTATGCTGAGCAAATCCCTCCGCCCCGGCTGCGTCTGCGCCAGGATTTCCCTGGCCGGTACAAGCTCATCCACACCATTCAGGACGGCAAAATCCTTCGCTAATCTGATTCGGCTGTCCGCCGTACCCTGGTTCAAAAGTGCCATAATCTGCCGGGCGCGTACCCCGCAAATCTCAACGCTGTCTGCGAACCGGCCCGTCCGCAGAGAAAATACCGCCGACTCAAACTTGTCCCACGGCCCCTCCATCTCCGCCAACATCTCATTTACACTGTCCCGGCTGCAGCTCAGTATGTATGTGCTTGTCAAACCGGGCTCCTTCTCCACTACATATTTAGACCGGCCATTCTCTTCAATCGCCTTGTTCACGTACGCATCAACCGCCTCGAAATCCGCCGTCCGCACCACCAGCCGTCCGTCAAACATCAACAAAGCCGTCCCCGTTTCCGAACCACTCTCCTCGCCGCTGTCAGCCGCCTTGCCCGCCGTCCCCGCTGTACCGTTGTCAACAGCCGTGCTGTCCCACACCTTACCTGCGACAGCTCTCTCAGTCGGCCGCGGCACCAGTATCGAATACACCACCGCCCCCAGAACCGCCACCAACCCAATCATCGCCGCCGCCGCAAGCAGTCTCCTCGCAAGCAACTGCCTCGCCCCGGCCCGCCTGCCTGCCAGCTCCCGAAACCCACCGGCAGTTCTCTTGTTCTCCACCGACGCCTTTATCCGCTCCAACATACCCGCCGGCGCACCCGCCGCCGGCAGAGAACCCACAAGCAGCTTACTCTTCTCAAGTTCCGCAAGCCGACGCGACACCTTCTCGTCATGCGCAATCAGACGCTGAACCTCCACCCGCTGCCTCACACTTAATTCACCGTCGAGATAACCGCTCAGCAGCTCGTCTATATTTTCATTTTCCAGAGGATTCATTACAAGCTCGCCTCCAAAATATCCCGAAGATTGCTCCTCGCCCTAGCGATTCTGCTCTTGACCGTCCCTAATTCCACCTCAAGCACCCTCGAAATCTCTGCGTAACTCATCCCCTCGATATCACGCAAAACCATCGCCGCCCTTTGATTCTCGTCCAACTTCATTATCCCCTTGATTACAAGCTCACATAACTCATGATTTTCGGCAATCCTCGCCGGCTCCGGCGCTCTGTCGTCCTGCAATACCTCGGCCAAACTCAGCTTAGCCCTGCTCGTCCGCTCGTCATCCACTGCCTCCAGCGGGCCAAAAC
>CAYMYK010000149.1:0-7526 GCA_964394625.1 uncultured Pirellulales bacterium | reverse complement strand
CAGGACGGGATTTTGAATCCCGCGCGTCTGCCAATTCCGCCACTCCGGCCGGGCGAATTGATTATTGATTATTGATTATCGATTGTCAACCGGCAACTCGTGAATCCCGGCAGCTTATTATCAACGAGTGACTGTTTTTGGTCCGGTGTATGGATTGGAGGTTATGCTTAAAATGGTTATCCAGATACATCCGGTGGGGGGCCGAAGACGCTTTGCAGGGCCTTGTCGAAGCTTGTCGTATAGACGATGCAGATGGAAAAGGTGATGGCCCAGTATAATTGGTAGATGAAGTTGCAGATTATAAAGATGATTACGACCGCTATGAATCCGAAGGCGATTTGGAAGGGGGTGGCGTCGCGGTCGGCAATACAGCTTTCGTCGATGATTTTGAATCGAAGCATCAGAAGCAGCAATAGACCGTTCATTATATTCCAGAGCGGAAAAATGATCAGCCAGCCGACAGTACGCTTGAGCATGTATGCTCCCGCGGCAATGCCGATGCCGGCGTTGGCAAGGACCGCAAGGACGAGCATAAGCCATTTTTCAGGGACACTTTTTTCTCTTGTTGTGAATGGATGGTACAGACAAAGGCAGAGGCCGGCGAAAAGTATTACGATAACCAGATATATGCGCAAATCGTCGATATGCATTATGAACCGCCACAATTGTTCTCTCGTATGGCCATTGAAAGCCGGCAGCAGGATGAGAGTAACGGCGATCAGAAACATGGACAGCTCGTCGTAGGTAGGAATGAGGAAGCCGGATGATTCTTTATAGACATCGGTGTCGGTCGTAAATTCCTTTCCTGGGTCGGTCTTTCGTGCTTTGAGTTTAAGCATGTCATCTGTCACCAATGAGCGGTGTGACTTTGCAGCTGCGACCGGTTCGGTCTTTTCTACACTTATGGCCGGTCTGCCTTTGGTAGTCTTAGGGACGATGAGCATGTGGGCGCACTTTGGACACTTGCCTCTTTTGCCCGCTCCATCCTCTTTGGCGAGTATCCTCTGGCCGCAATATATGCACTTGAATCTTATCACAGATTAAACCCGCTTATATCGAACAGGCTACGAGTTTCAAATCAGAAGTCGAGAAAGACGATGTCCTCGGGGATAGAGACGACGTCGCGCCGGCCGGGTCCGAGGGCTTTGCGAATTTCGGAGCTGTGTTTGCCGACGAGCTGTTCCAATTCTGCGCTGCTCAAATTTGTGACCGCCTTGGCGTTGTCGTTGAGCATTACGACGGCGCCGGCCTCGAAATTGCCTTTGACTGAGACGACTCCGCTGGGCAGTAAGCTCTTGCGGTTTTTGACCGCCTTCATCGCGCCTTCGTCAATCTCGATAGTACCGGCGGCGGCGCTGTTTAGAATCCATCGGGCGCGGTTGCTGAGCTTGCGTTTCGGCATAAACAGCGTGCCGATTTGCCCGCCGGCGATGATTTTGCCGATGACGTTGCCGATTCTTCCGTTGGCTAACACGATTCGACAGCCGGCGTTGGCGGCGATTTTTGCCGCTTCGATTTTGGTTTTCATCCCGCCGGTGCCGTGGCGACTGCCCCTTTTGCCCGCATTTTTCATAATCTCGGGTGTTATTTCAAAGACGGTCGGTATGGGCATAGCGCCGGGATGCCCTCGCGGGTCTCTGTCGTAAAGGGCATCGATGTCGCTCAGCATAATCAGCAAATCGGCGTCGATTTTGCTGGCGACCAGGGCGCCGAGCCGGTCGTTGTCGCCGAAGGCAGAGCCGATTTCCTCGGTGGAGACGCTGTCGTTTTCGTTCAGAATGGGGACCACGCCGAGCCGAAGCAGCATCTCAATCGAATTTCGCAAATTCAGATACGTCTTTCGGTTATTGAATACCTCGGCCGTCAGCAAAACCTGGGCAATGGTGACACCATACTTCGCAAATGCCTTTCTGTATTCGGCCATAAGCAGCGGCTGGCCTATCGCGGCGCAGGCTTGGTGCATCCTGGTATCCTTTGGCCTTTCGGCGAGTTTCAACTGGCCCACACCCATACCGATTGCACCGGAACTGATAATCACAATCTCCCTGCCGGTTTCAAGGAGCGAATTCATCTGCCCGGCAATTCGACGCACATAAGCCGTATCGATACCGCCGTTCTTTGTGAGAATATTGGTCCCAATCTTGACAACTATTCGTTTTGCCCTGCTGAAGTCTCTCATTCAAGTCCCACGATAATCATTATCAATTTTACCTCTTAAAACTGCAATTCTCTAATTTTCACAGCCCTGCCCTGTTGCGCGGACATATCCGCCGCAAAGCACACGGCATGGGTTTTGGCTGCATCCTCCAAGTCCGGAAACGGACGTTTGTCCTCGATTATACAGTCAAGCAAATGCGAGGCTTCGCCCTGGAACGGATGGTGGCTGACCTCTCGGCTGTTCGGCAAAACACAGGGTATTGCGAGAAAGTCGTCTTGGGCGGCGAACAATTTCGGGGCAAACAGTTTGTCGTTGCGAAGCGTACCTTCAGTTCCGTAAATCCCAATGTTGAACTGGTACGGCATCTGCGCGTCGAGAATTGTAGAGCTGCGCCCTATTCTGCCGTTCTCGAACTTCACATTAACCGAAATGGTCCCTGGAAATTCCAGGGGATTTTCGGTTTTCACCTGGTAAGCGAATACCTCTTCGGCTTCACTGCGGGCAAACCAGCGAAGCGCATCGACCGCATGGCAGCCCGACAGCAGAAGCGCAGTGCCGCTTTTTTCCAAACTGGCGTACCATTTCTCTTTCGGTGTCATCCACGTACGGTTAAGATAGTCCACCTCGACCATAAAGATGTTGCCGAATACTTCCTGCCCTCTGTCAAGCAGCCGGTCAATAGTCATCAGCAGGGGATTCCAGTGCAGTACGAAACCTACCAGGGTTTTGACACTGTTCTTTTTCACTGCTTGTATTTCCATGCGTACATCTTCCGGCGTAAGGGCCACGGGTTTCTCAATAAGGACGTGTTTTCCGGCCTCTGCCGCAGCGATAACACATTCGGCATGTGTGTTATTCGGCGTGCAAACCACTACGATATCTATATCATCCTGTTGCAGCATCCGCTCGTAATCCGTTTCTATAGAGCAGTTCAAACCATAGCGCTGGCGGTAATTCTCTGCCGCTTCCCGGTTCTTATCGACCAGCGCCCTAACTTCCGAACGTCCATCTTCCTGGTAGGCCTTTATGTGCTCTTGCGCGACCCAGCCGCAACCAATAATACCCACACCCAACTTTTCCATATATGCCGCCTCTATAGAATCCAACAGTTACTGTTCAGATTCTCTTTCAGAGTAACCACAATTCCAATCTTAAGAGTAATAGGTAGAGTAACGTTCCATAGCATCCATCAACGCTTTGACATTCTCGAGGGGCACACCGGGGTAGAGTCCGTAAATCATCATTAGCCCACCTTCTTTGCTGCCCAATTTTTCTACATCTTCCTGAATCAAATCATCGATCTGAGCGGCTGTGCCAAACCGAGTAATCCTCTGGCGGTCGATATCAAGGTCGATACAGACCCTGCCGGCAAGGCGCTCCTTAATCCAGTCGATTCCATTCACGAGGTCCTGGAGGTTGACCACGTCAACACCGCACTCGATGATATCTTCGACGAGCGTACGGATGTCACCATCAGAATGCATGTGTACTATGCATCCGGCTTTGCTTGCCGGCGCCATCAGTCGCTGGTAGCTGGGCTTGATGTACTTACGGAAATACTCGGGTGAGAGCATCGGACCAATTTGCATGCCGAGGTCTTCCGGATAGCTCATCCACTCAGCACCAAGTTCGATATAACGGTGCACAATGGCCAAGTTGAAACTTTCAACCATTTTGATGAGTTTGTAGAGTCTGGGCTCCTCATCCGCCATATCGAACAGCAGGTTCTCATAACCCCGGATGTCGGCAAGCATCTGGAATGTATGGCCGTGCTGCAGGCCATCGTTTTCGAGTCGGCCAACAGCTCTGGGTTTGCGCGAAGTCTTTGCAAGCTGATTCCAGTCAACGGCCCCGAGTCGCAGAAACTTCTCCGGATCAGGCGGCGTGTAATTCTCGAACCCGTCCCAGCTCTCGAGTGGGTGCTTTGTGGCCGTCCCAATGATGCCATCATCCCTCGTCTCTAAAACACAGCCCCACGAATCCGTGTATGGCTGGCCCGCCCGTTCCCAGGGATTCAGTTGTGACTTTGCCGGTCCCGAGGACTTTTCAAATTCGGGAAACAGCAGCGGGTGAGCAGCCATCAGTTCCTCAAGTGCGCCCTGTGGGTAATGATGTCGGCACGCCGCATTGATGTGGAAGTCCATAGGGATGTAGTCGGGCTTATCGAAGTGAACCACCCGCAACAGATTCTCATGCTCGTTTATCATAGTTACCCTGTTTTGCGAACTTGGCCAATTCAAATCCACATTCAGCATTCACAGCCCCCGCTCAGCTTTTTGTGTGTGAATTTCTTTGCGTCGGGGCCACAGTAGTCGGCGACGATTTGGCCGGTGCCGATGAGTTTCCATTTGTAAATGAGCAAGCCTTCCACCCCGCCGACATTCTTTGTCAGGATATTGGTGCCGATCTTGACGACTATTCGTTTGGCCTTCTCAAAATTCCGCATTTTTTTATCAGCGTTCAGCGTTTACTGTCCGCTGTCGGCGTTTGCATAATAGAATATTCCCTCACGCTATTCAATAGCCTTCTAAAACGCCATATATGTGATTAGCATGGCTCAGGGCTTTATTTTTATCTTTGCTGGTCCCATAAGAAAATCGTGATCTATATCTCTGTTCTAAAACCACAGGCAATTTGGCCTTTACAGGCCTGTTGAATTGTTATGAGATTATCAGGCAAAGTGCCTTTGCCGATAGCTATAATTATGCTTTGCGATTTTGACTTTTATGAAAGGGAGAATTCAATGTCACAATTAACATGCCCCGAATGCGAAAAGGAAATCCCGATTGCGACGGCAGTAAGTATACGGGATGAGGGATTGAACGAATACTGGCTCCAGGATCTGATATACGAAAACCCCGCCTGTCTCGGTCTTGGTGAATTAGAACCGGTCAGAAAAGAACGACGACAATCGTCCGGAGGGCGGCTCGACATTCTTCTTAAGGATCCGGGGGATGATTCGATGTATGAAGTTGAGGTTATGCTTGGGGAAACCGACGAATCTCATATCATCCGTACAATCGAATACTGGGATAATGAGAAGCGTAGATGGCCGCAACGACAACACTACGCAGTCCTTGTGGCCGAGAGCGTTACCCGAAGATTCTTCAATGTCATCCAACTCCTGAGTCACTCAATCCCTGTCATCGCCATACAGGTAAACCTGATAAACTCCGGCGAGCAAAAATCCCTACATTTCTCTAAGGTTCTCAATACATACGAAGAGCCGGATGACGGCGGAGGGGGCGATTGTAACGAGGCCTCCTGGAATAAGAAAGCAACCTGGACCGTCGCGGCAGCAAAGGCCTTGCTCGCTGTTGTTGGTGATGTGTTTGATTCGCCCAAGATTCGGTTCATAGACAGCTATGTGGTAATCAATGCCCTCGGGCACAACTACTTCTCATTCCACAAGCGAAAAGCAGAGAAGTCTCTCCTTGACTTCCGTATTTCCGATGAACACCTTGAAGCTGTCTCTCAGCTTCTTGACGAAAATAACATCTCTTTTATTCAAAAAGAGAATTGTTTCAGGGTTACATGCGATGCTGAATTCATCGAGAAAAACAGAGAACTGCTCAGGCAAATCGCCGAGCTTGTCAAGAGAACCTGGCAGAAATAACAACGGTCAGTGTGTGGATTGCGGCCACCCCACGTCTGGACGCTAAACGCTGTCCGCTGAACGCTGTATTTTTTTGTGGGTGAACTTTTTTGCATCTGGGCCGGCGTAGTCGGCGACGATTTGGCCTGTGCCGATTAGCTTCCACTTGTATATGAGCAGGCCCTCTAATCCGACGGGGCCTCGGGCGTGGATTTTGTTTGTGCTGATGCCGACCTCGGCGCCCAGGCCGAACCGGTAGCCGTCGCTGAACCGCGTGCTGCAGTTGAAGAAAACGTCTGCCGAATCGACCAGGTTCATAAACTCTGCCGCCTTTTGTTTGTCGGCGGTGACAATCGCGTCGGTGTGGTGCGAGCCGTACCTGTTTATGTGCTCGATTGCCTCGTCCAGCCCGTCCACGATTTTTACCGACAGCACCAAATCCAGATACTCCGTCCGCCAGTCATCTTCCATCGCCGGCTTGACGTCTATTATCGCCTGCGTCCCTGCACAGCCGCGAATCGATACGTCCCTGGCCTCGATGGCCGACTTGACTTTCGGCAGGAACTTCTCAGCGATTGCGGCATCGACCAGCAAGGTCTCGACGGCGTTGCAGACGGCGACGTACTGGCACTTCGAATCGACAACGATATCGACCGCCATATCCAAATCCGCATCGCCGTCAACATAGACGTGGCATATACCCTCGGCGTGGCCGAGCACCGGTATATTGGTGCTGTCCATAATATAACGGACAAACTCGTTCGAGCCGCGGGGGATGACCAAATCGATGTATTCGTCAAGCCCAAGCATCTCAGCCACATCCTCCCGCGTTTCGAGCAGTTGAATCCAGCCGGCGGGCATACCGGCTGCGACGGAAGCTTCTGCGATTATCTCAGCCAATACTCTGTTGGTATTGGCCGCCTCGCTGCCGCCTTTCAGCAGAACGGCGTTACCGCTTTTGAGACACAAGGTGGAAATCTGCACAAGCGCATCGGGCCTCGACTCGAACACGACGCCGATTACGCCGATAGGACAACTGACCCTGTAAAGCTCGAGTCCTTTGTCGAGCTCGGTCTCGCTGATTGTCCTGCCCACGGGGTCGTCGAGCTTAATCAGGCTGTCAATGCCTTCGCACACATCGGCGATTTTGGCTTCGTCGAATTTGAGGCGTTTGAGCAGACCCCTGGCAAGGTCGTTCTTTTCCGCATTTGAGATATCGGCTTTATTGGCCGAGATTACGCGGGCGCTTTCGTTTTTCAGGGCCTCGGCGATTCGGGTCAGGGCGGCATTCTTGACTTTTGTCTCGACAGCCGCCAATTTTATCGAGGCCGACTTTGCCTTTCCAGCCATTTCAGATATACGCATCTTTAGCCCACTCTTTACATCACAGTATCCTGAGTTTATAATTGACTACACGACAGACGACTATAAATTATCAATAATCAATTATCAATAATCAATTGTCCCGCGGGCGTAGCTTAATGGTAAAGCCCCAGCCTTCCAAGCTGGTCATGTGGGTTCGATTCCCATCGCCCGCTTTTCACACCCCCCAGCCCCAAACCACGCACAGCTCGGAGCCGACATCCCTACCTGCTGTCAGCCCCAATGCGGCAAACGCTTCTTTATCCCCTTGGGATTTTCCACCCGGCAGCCATTGTTCATATCGCCGGCCAGGGCATAGGTACAAACAAACCTAATCGGCGAATCCGGCATTCAGGCGCCTGTGCGGAGATTCTCTCCTTTCACCGGTGCGGCCTGCGGCGCTTCTCAAAG
>CAYMYK010000148.1:0-7535 GCA_964394625.1 uncultured Pirellulales bacterium | reverse complement strand
CTTTGAGAAGCGCCGCAGGCCGCACCGGTGAAAGGAGAGAATCTCCGCACAGGCGTCTGAATGCCGGATTCGCCGCTCAGGTTTGTTTGTACCTATGCCCTGACCGGCGATATGAACAACGGCTGCCGGGTAGATTGTTTTGACTTTGCCGTTATGGCCGAGAACCGGCTAATCGATTGTATAGCGAATCCCTCCGAGCGGGGGTGTGTGCCCAAATGAATGCCAATCGTGAGTGTCGATACTCTAATTTTGCTTTTCAGCTCCTGAGATGCTTATAGACATCTTCGCCGCTGTTGATAAGGTGAATCAACGGCTGGGGCCGGTCAACGCCTTCGATAAATGCGGGTCTTGCCGCCCAGGGCGTTACGCTCAGTACCCCTGTCAAATCCATCCAGTATTGCAGCCGGGCGACCGGCAGATTCCACGTCGTATGAAAATGGTTGGCAGGGGGGTACTGCTTGTATTCGACCATAGTCGCATACTTGGGCACCACAAACGTATGGGGCCAGTCGGGCGTCGTCAGATTACACATCGCCTGCGCTAATTTCTCCGGCACCTCCGTCGTCCTCGCCTCGTCCCATACCATACTAAACAAACCGTTCAAGCTGCTGTAAGCTATCCGAGCCGCTATTGCCTCAATGCCGCCCGGCGTCATAAACGTCACCGAGTTGCCGCCGCCAGGAAAATAACCCGCATCCGCTAAGGGCATACTCACTCTGCTCATAATCTCCTTCACGCTCGCTCCCGGCCTGGCCGCCCAGTCAAAAGCGGCGCTTCCCGAATTGTCACCATCGACCAGTCCCTTGGTGTACCAGTCGGCCTTCTTGTCGAGCTGTTTCAAGCCGAGCTTTGCCGCCAGCTCTTTAATTTCTGATGCCTCCCAGACCTTGCGAAAATCCATAAACAAAGGCGGACTGCCCCCGCTAAGATACGTCATAAACAGCATCGTAAGCAGCCCCTGAACATCTGCTTCCGTCGCGTAAGGCAGGGGTGCTTTGCGACCTTGATGGTCAAATGTACTGTTAAATAGCGATTCCATCGCATCCGCAACCGGCAGGGGGGTCCCTCGCAAATCGCTTCCCCACTCGAGCTGGCTCATAAACCCGCCGCCGACCGCATTCAAATCCGCCATCAAATCCCGTACAATCAGATACATCGCCAAACTCTGATCGAACCGCTCGCTGTCGGCATCGTCCCGCAGCTCTAATCGGGCGCCGACGTATCTGTTAATCCAACCTCGCAGCCGCTTCAATTCCTTCTTATCATAGGCGCCTTTGTTTAACATATCGCTAAGCAGTTTCATATCGAGCCGGGTTATCTCTAAGCCGAATGTGTTCCTCGTCGGTATGATATGCGCAAGAGCCGTCTCCATCCCCATCGAGTCGTGTCCGAAGACTACCACCCGCCTGCCCCGCAGTCCCACAGCCGTCACAGCCGCATAGCACCAGTCGATAAGCGCTTTGGCCGTCTGGGCGGTCATCTTCGGCTCGGCCCCCGTATCGGGCCAGTTGCCGACGTTCAGCGTCGCCGGCCTTCCGTATTGAGCCAATGCGCCGTTCAGCGCATGCGCATAGACAACGCCGGGCTTAGGCCCGCTGTTACCGCACGTAATGTTGATTGGCGTATTTTCTGGAAACTGCTGCAGCAGTGATATCGTTGTCAATTGCGGAAACGCCCACGTATCCGGCACACAAACAAGAATATCCACACCCGCCTTGCGGAACTGCTGCGCGACAGTATCTGCCTGCCGCTCGCCGTCCACAAGGACAGTCGAATACACCACCGGCACCGGCATGCCGTCCGGCAGCACCACCGCACCATTGATAGTATCCGCCGTCATCTTCACGATATTCTGACACCGCTTCCTGCTCGCCTCATCTATCCTCGGGTCGCTCGTCGCAAATACGCCGATTACCGGCTCCTTCGGCTCCGCCCTGCGAATATTCGGCAATCGCACCGCTTCATTTTTTTTTGCCATCGCTATTACCCCTGACTCATAACCACGCCAAACTAACTGCCCGTACTCTGCAATTCTTTTCCCTTCGAGCGCGCCAGTTGGTCAACCGAGACCGCGATAACGATAATCAGTCCGATTACTATCAACTGGGCGTTCGTCGATATACCTAAAAGCGTACAGCCGTTGCGAAGAAAACTTATCAGCAGCGTCCCTATAATCGTCCCGACTATTGTCCCCTGGCCGCCGGCCAAGCTCGCCCCGCCGATTACAACCGCCGCAATCACGTCAAGCTCGGCGCCCAAACCCGCCGTCGGCTGGGCCGATACCGTCCGGCTCACCTGTATCATCGACGCTATACCGACCAGCACACCTATAAACATATAAATGCAAATCAGATTCAAATCAACGTTAACGCCCGCGTGAAAAGCCGCCTGGCGGTTCGACCCTATCGCGTATGTGTATCGCCCTAACTTCATATATCGAAGGATGAATATTGCCGCCGCTGTGATAACCGCAAAAATAATAATCGAAACCGGCACAGCTAAGATAGAACCCTCACCAAGATACTTGTAACCAGCAATATTAATCGGCTGACCGTCCCGCATCACCAGCGCTATTCCCCGATAAAAGCTCATCGCTCCCAGCGTCACTATAAACGGCTGCAGCCGAAGCTTCGTTATCAAAACCCCATTCAGGAACCCGCATACAACCCCGACACCAATCCCTGCGATTGTCCCGTACACTAATGACGCACCCTGTGGATTGGCCCCGCCCATTGCCTCCATCACCGCAGCTCCCGCCATCCCGCAAAGGGCCAGCATACTCCCCACCGACAAATCAATCCCCGCCGATACAATCACAAACGTCATCCCTATTGCAATTATCCCATAGACGCTTGACCGTCGCAGAACGTTAAGGAAGTTATCCATCGTCAAAAATGTATCAGGCCGAAACGCCGACAGAATACATATTATCAGCACTAAACTGCCGAACGGCAGCAACTGCCTCACGAACTTACTCATTTGCTTCCTCCACTGCCGCTAAGTGCATTATCTCTTCCTGATTCGTTTCGCTCGTCTTCAGGTTGCCCACTAACTTGCCTCGTCGCATCACAAGTATCCTGTCCGTCACCCCCAAAAGCTCACCTAACTCCGACGATATAAACAATATCGCCTTGCCCTCTTCCGCTAATTCGTTGAGCAGACCATAGACCTCCTTCTTCGCCCCGACGTCGATGCCCCGTGTCGGCTCGTCGAAAATCATAAATCGCGACTTTGTTAGAAGCCACCTCGCAATCACGAGTTTCTGCTGATTGCCGCCGCTCAGTGATTCCGCCGCCGCCTCAGACGACACCCACTTGATAGCCAACTGCCTGCCCAGCTTCTCGGCGATACCGTTCTCCCTGCTCGGGCTGATTGTTCTGCTCATCCCAATCAAGTCCAGACCGGCCAACGTTATGTTCCACGAGCACGCCAGATTCAAACACAGCCCCGTTCGCTTCCGGTCCTCCGTCAAAAAAGCTATCCCGTTTGCTATTCCATCGGCTGGGCTGTTTATCGTCACCGCCTCGCCGTCCAGCGAGACCTTCCCCGTCGCCTTTTTGTCAACGCCGAAAATCGCCCTTGCAACGTCCGTTCTGCCGGCGCCCACAAGACCCGCCATCCCCACAATCTCACCGGCCCGAACCGAAAAGCCGACGTCCCTTATCTTGTTACCTGAATTCAGCCCCTCAATCTTCACCCTCGTCTCGCCGATTCTTGCTTTACGCGCCGGGAAAAACTCCGTCAGCTCCCTGCCTACCATATAACGTACAATCGTTCCAATATCCAGCTCGCTCATCGATTCGCTGAGCACTACCCGCCCATCCCGCAGCACCGTCACCTCGTCGGCTAATCCCACTATCTCCTCTAACCGATGTGATATGTAAATCACCGAAATCCCGTTGCTCCGCAGCCGCCTGACTATCTCGAAAAGCCGCTCGACCTCGCTTTCCGACAGCGAGCTTGTCGGCTCATCCATCACGATTATCGACGCCTTGCGGGCGAGCGACTTGAGTATCTCAACTATTTGGCAGTCTCCGGTCGAAAGCTCCGCCACCACCACCCCCGGCTCAACATCAAAATGAAAATTCTCAGTCAATTCAGCCGTGTTGTTCACCATTACATTGTTGTCAATCATAAACGGCAGTGCTCCCCTCGGCTCATTCCCTAAAAATACATTCTCCGCCACCGTCAGATGCTCGGCTAAGTCCAGGTCCTGGTATATCATTGAGACCCCCGCCTCTATCGCCTCCTCAGGCCCGGCAAAACTGCGAACCTTACCGTCAATCTCAATCCTCCCCCTATCAGCCCCGTACACACCCGCCAATATCTTCATCAGCGTACTCTTTCCCGCCCCGTTCTCGCCTACCAGCGCATGGACCGTCCCCTCATGCACCGTCAGATTCACATCCTGCAGCGCCTGCACCGGCCCGAATCGCTTGCTTATCCCCTCCATCCGTAGCCCAATACGCCCCTCGCCCTCTTTCTCTTGTGCGGTCTCTATCATTTCAATAATGCCTGTATCTCTGCTGTCTCAAGGTTCTCTTTCGTAATCAGCTTGACACCCGTATCTATTCGCCTCGGCATCTCTTTGCCCTCAAGCTTTGCAATCAATGTCTTGACGCCCTCATACCCCATCTTCGTCGGGTTCTGCACTACTAACGAATCGATGTCACCGCTCTTTACACCCTCTATCAGCAGCTTGCCCGCATCAAAGCCAATCATCTTCACTTCGCCCGCCCGCTGCTGGCTCTGCAGCGCACGAAGCGCACCCACCGACGTCGATTCATTGCACGCAAAAAGCCCGTCAACCTCCGCATTCTTCATCAGCAAATCCTCCGTCGCCTGAAGCGACGTCTCCACCGTATCCATCCCGTACTTGGCATCGACAATCTCAATGCCCGCAAATTCTTTTTGTATCGTCTCGAGGAAGCCGTTCTCTCGCTTCGTCGTCGAAGCCGAACCCGGCGCGTACTTGACCACAATCAGCTTCCCCTTGCCGTCTAAAATCTCTGCCATCCGCCTCGCCGCAATCACCCCGCCCTGATAGTTGTCCGTCGCAACGAATGAAACGTACTTGTCCGTATCGATTGCAGAATCGATTATCACACACGGTATCCCTTTCGATGCGATTCTTTCCACTATCGGCACAAGCGCCTTGCTGTCGTTCGGCGCAAGCACTATCCCAGATACCTTTTGCGTAATAAAGTCCTCAATGATTTGTATCTGCTTCTCCCTGTCACCCTCGCGGTCGGGCCCGTTCCAGAATATCTCCACCCCCGCCTCTTCGCCCGCCTTCAGCGCACCGCGATGTATCGATTGCCAGAATACGTGCGTCGTCCCCTTCGGTATCACCGCTATCTGCCTTTTCCCGCTGCCCTTACCCTTGTTCGCAATCCCTATCACGACAAACACAACCGCAACCACAACAAGTACAGCGATAGCCAATACCTTCTTCATATCCAACTCTCCTTAGCATTTTCGTGTCAAGTCACACGACTATTGTTCATTCGCTCGCTGATTTGTAAAGCATTTTCCCCCGTCCCCAACCCGCCTTTTACCCGCCGTTCATTTGGCGGGCGAAGTTTACCCTCGCTTGTCCTCGAGAAGTCGCTACTTTGGTCCTGCAGCAGAGGAACAGATTCTTACTTGGCCTGCAACAGAGGGGCATTCCCGCGCACACGCTCCAACATTTTCTCATGGTCGTCTTCGCTCATGCTCTCATCAAAGAAAACGCTGTCAGTGCACGCGTAGAATGACTGCCTTACCGCGCTGCGTAGGCGTTCCTTCGTCAGACCGTCAATGCTTTCTCGTTCAAGCACAACTGAGTTGAACCAGACTCCGAGAATGCGTCTATGGTCAGAGGCCAGTGCAACAGCTAGTGGGTATTGGGTTTCAGGGATCC
The DNA here is from genome assembly GCA_964394625.1 of uncultured Pirellulales bacterium. Classification (GTDB taxonomy): domain Bacteria; phylum Planctomycetota; class Phycisphaerae; order Sedimentisphaerales; family Anaerobacaceae; genus JAUVYV01. Next base: position 1,633 of record CAYMYK010000148.1, on the reverse strand, counting down.
TGAAGTGACCGGGACAGAGTGCCATTTGTCGTGCCAGATCGAATCCGACCGGAAAATCGAAGCCGGAGTACAGGGTCAGCACGATAATGCATGGGCTGTGGAGGGCAGATTCGAAGATTTTCTTTGCCAGAGCACGTCGCACTCGCTTTGGATCGCCGATACCCGAGTCTACTGAGATCCAATAATTCTGACCCAAGGTTCTTGCCGATTGCTTAAGCTGCTGCACTTGCTGGGAATCGAGCAGTCCTTTGGCTTCGATCTCGATCTTCTTCCCAGATATGTTCACTATGAATTCTGGGCTTGGTTTGCTGGGATCAGACTGAGGTGCTTCAATCGAGTCTATGCCGAACTGGAGAGCGAAACCACGGGCCAGCAAAAGTTCCTCTTCTGCAGAAGGACAACCATCACGCAAACGCTTGATAAGATGGTTCTTCTCTAGTTGCGACAGCTTGGACAGAAGAATTACAGCACCCTCTTCGAGTCGATGTTGGTAACACGCCGGTAACATCTTCGCAACTGCCTTTGCGTTTATTAAGGATGTTTTGCTTTGTTCTCTTGCTTTTGATTCTTTCATTTTTTTCCTTTCAATTTTTTAATTCAAATTTTTAACGGCGTTGACGTCTTATTTTATATACGTTTTTGGTCAAAGTATGTTCGCAAAAAAATAATATAAATCCTTTCTCTGTAAGGGGATACGTAGAGGTAGGCGACATGACATGGGGGTACATGCTACTGTATGGTGCGGGGGTGTGTAGATGGGTGTAGGTAGTGACAACAGGGCTAAAACTACGGTTATTTTACCTATCTGCAGGGGGCTGTGTTCTCTATCTTAGTACCACTTAAAAAGCACCCCCCATCGGCCCCAAGACGAAAGTGAGAAACATAGCCCAAACCCCGCACTCGTTTTAATGAATTTTTGAATTATTCTTTTACGTATATCCTTGTCCTCTCTATTACTGCCTTCGGGTCACTTTTGTAATAGGGTTTGTACGCATTTAGCCATCCATCTGGTGGATTCTCGACTCTTAAACAACCATCCTTATTCGCATATGTCATCTTAAAATAGACCACTCGCTGATTCTTGAATCTAATACTGCAGTCGAAATGTTCACTGCTAAAAGTTTTACGTCTCCAATAATACCAATACTCAGTTTTTTTATCAAACTCAATTTTGTCAGGTAATCCTAAACAATCCCCTACCTGCTTTTCATACATGCCTAACTTCAGTTCGTCCCAATATTGCATTTCCAGTGGCTTCTTGCGTAAGTGTGGCTTCAGCTTTTGAGCTACTTTCTTTTCAACATGTGGTTCAATAATTGGCCCCAGCACGCCCTCAACCTCGCCGGACACCAAATCGACAAAAGCTTTTAACATTTCCCAAGCCATTGTTAAATCTCCTCTGCACAGAACGGACATTTCATTATTTCTTCCCTTCAGAACAGTTTAGCTTTTTCTTCTCAACATCACCGCACCGAAGACAAACAAGCAAAATCCTGCCTGTTTCTTAAGTTTTCCGGGTCTAACCGAATATCCGAGTTCTTTTTCCTTCGCCTGTTCTCCTATGGAGTTCTCCGTAAGGAGTCCCAAGGACTTAGGACAACTAATTGTGGCTATTTTACTTAACATCCCTGAA
>CAYMYK010000147.1:0-7603 GCA_964394625.1 uncultured Pirellulales bacterium | reverse complement strand
GTCGGGCAGTATGGTGATTTCGAGATGCGGCTTAAGTTCAAAATCGTCGGCAGCGACACGAATGCGGGCGTTCAATTCCGGAGCCGTCGAAGGCCCGGCAACAGTGAAATGATTGGCTACCAGGCCGATATCGGTCAGCAGTACTGGGGGAGTTTGTATGATGAATCCCGCAGAAACAAAACCCTCGCAGGCGTAGAGCAGCAAAAGATAGCGAAGATATTGAATCGCGACGGGTGGAATGATTATTGCATTCGGTGCGTCGGCAAACATATCGAGCTTTGGATAAATGGTTACAGGACCGTTGATTACACGGAGCCGGACGACTCAATCGCCCGCAAGGGCTACATCGGACTTCAGATTCATGGGGGCCCTGCAGGTCAGGCGTGGTACAAGGACATTTTCATAAAGCCGCTGGATTGAGGGGTGCTGTGTATGGGCAAAGTGAAAATCAGCAGGCGGGTTTTCATCCGAAAAGCTGCGGTCGCCGTGGGCTTTCCCTATGTTGTTTCCTGTTCGGCCATAGGTAAAGGCGCTGCGGTACCGCCGAGCGAGCGGATTGTGATGGGCGGCATCGGATTAGGCAGCCAGGGGCTGGGAGATATGGTCGGCAACGATTATTCGGGAACGCCTTCCGGCGGGTTTTTGGGCCAGCCGGACGTCCAGGTCGCAGCAATTTGTGATGTTGACAGGCACCACCGCGATAAGGCGATTGACATAGTCAACGCCAAATACGGCAGCAGCGATTGTGCCGGCTACGATGATTTTCGCGAGCTTCTTGCACGGGATGATATCGATGCCGTACTGGTGGCCGCACCCGACCACTGGCATGCGCTGATTTCAATAGCGGCGGTAAAGGCGGGTAAGGACGTTTATTGTGAAAAGCCGCTTGCTTATAGCGTTGTGGAAGGCCGGGCGGTCGTTGACGCCGTGAACAGTTCCGGCGCCGTTTTCCAAGTGGGCAGTCAGCAACGGTCGTGGGCGAATTTTCGCTTTGCCTGTGAGTTAGTGCGAAACGGCAGAATAGGTAAAGTCGATACCGTCAGGGTGGCATTGCCCCACGGCGGAGATTGGACAGGCCCGCTCACACCAACGGCCGTGCCCGACGGACTTGATTACGATATGTGGCTTGGCCCTGCACCCTGCAAGCCCTATTGTAAATGGGCGGTGCACGGCAATTTTCGCTGGATTAGCGATTATGCAGGCGGTGCGATAACAGACTGGGCGGGCCATCACGGCGACATCGCCCAGTGGGCGATGGATACCGAACGAACAGGCCCTGTCGAAATCGATGGTGTTGGTGCATTTCTGAAAGGCGGAATATTCGACTCGGTCACAAGCTACCGGTTCCGGTGCCGGTATGCACAGGGTTTTACAATGATTGTCGAGGATTCCCGGCAGCACCCGACCGGCAAAGATGGGATTGAATTTGCGGGGGTCTCTTCCGGCTCGAACCTCGGCGTGCTTTTCGAGGGCGACCTCGGCTGGGTTCATATCAATCGCAGCGGCCTCGATGTTCACCCGCGTTCACTGCTCCGCGAGAGGTTCGGCCCCGACGAGGTTCATCTTTACAGAAGTGATAACCACAAGAGAAACTTCCTGGACTGCGTCCGTACCCGAACAGCCGCAATAGCGCCCGCCGAGGTTGGGCAGCGCTCGATTTCAATCGGTCATCTCGGCCTTATAGCAATGAAATTAGGACGAAAACTGAAGTGGGACCCCCGCAACGAGAGGTTTGTAGCGGACCTGCAGGCAAACCGGATGCTGTCCCGGCCGATGCGAAGTCCTTGGCACCTGTAAAGCTGTCCAAATACATAATGTGAATGACCGAGAACAAGAAGTAGATTTTTATTACAGGAGATGCGCGATGAAACGAATATCGATTGGCAGTTGGGCCTATGCAATCGGCCCCTATCAGGACAATCCCGTTGCCTGGGAGCAGGTTACCGAAAAGCTCAGTGAGCTGGAATTTGACGGCGTTGAGTTAGGTGGATTTGCACCTCATCCTAACCCTGATGATATGCCGGATAAAGAACAGCGTCAGGCCTGTAAAGAACGGCTCAAATCCCTGGGTCTGGAGTTCTCAGGCCTTGCCGCAAACCTCTGGAGTCAACACCTGATTGACGCCGGGGACAACGCCTCCTATCTCGCCGAGTTTCAAAAGAACATTCAGTTCTGTGTTGACCTTGGCATTCCAGCCATCCGGGTCGATACGGTACAGCCCCCGACGATATTCGATACCGTTGACAGCGACCTCGCCCTCAAGAGGGTGGTCGAGACCTGGAAGATATGTGCCTCTAAGGCCGCTGATGCAGGCCTTCGCCTTACGTGGGAATTCGAGCCGGGCTTCGCGTTCAACAAGCCATCCGACATCTCTCGAATCGCCGACGAGGTGAACCACGACAACTTCGGCATAATGTTCGATACCTGCCACGGCTATATGGTTGCCGTCGAGGGCGCCCGTCAGCCCGGTCAAAAAGAGACGCTCGCCGGCGGTGTTGTTGAACTGGCGCAGCAGCTCCGCGGCAAGATAAATCACATTCATCTGATTGACTCCGACGGCACCTTACACGATAATGAGACCTCCACACACGCACCGTTTGGTGAAGGTAATATCGACTTCGATGAGCTGCTGCCGGAGTTAGCCAAAAATGCTCTGGGACACGACTGGTGGACAATCGACCTGTGCTTTTGGCCGGATGCCTGGCCCGTTACGGAAAAGTGCAAAAAGGTGGTGGATAAACTGAATCAAAAGTACGGTTAAGAAATGAACGGCAATGAACCGGGTATGGAAATTTCAGGAGTGAGCTTATGGCCAGCAAACTGAACGTGGGACTGATTGGCTGCGGCTTTATGGGCCGGGTCCATTCGAACGCATACCTTAAGCTGAACAAGTTCTTCGACGTCGAAAATCAAATCGTGATGAAGTGTGTCTGTGACAGCAATAAGGAAAAGCTCGATGCTTTCGCGGCGAACTGGGGCTGGGAAAGTACCGAAACCGACTGGCGAAGGATGATTGAAAGGGCTGACATCGACCTGATTGATGTGTGTACGCCCAACAATACTCATTATGATATCGTGATAGCGGCGGCTGAGGCGGGCAAGATGATTGCCCTTGAAAAACCCCTTGCGATGAATGCCGCGGAGGGTGAATCGATGGTAGCTGCGGTTCGCAAGTCGGGCAAACCGAATATGGTCTGGTTCAATTACCGGCGTGTCCCAGCGGCAGCACTGGCGAAGCAAATTATCGAAGACGGAAAAATCGGCCGGGTATTCCACTACCGGGCAAAATATCTCCAGGACTATACTATCAGCCCCGATGTGCCGCAGGGAGGTGATGGACTGTGGCGGCTGGACGCAAAGGTCGCCGGTAGCGGCGTTACCGGCGATTTGCTGGCTCACTCCGTCGATATGGCGATGTGGTTCATCGGGCCAATCGAGAGCGTTTGTGCGATGACGGAGACCTTCGTCAAAGAAAGGCCGATGCAGCAGACGGGCAAAATGATGCCGGTAACAATCGACGACGCCTGCGCTTTTTTAGCGAGATTCAAGAATGGGACTCTGGGCACCTTTGAATCGACCCGGTATGCCTGCGGGAGAAAAAATCAGAACACGTTCGAGGTCAACGGCGAGAAGGGCTCGGTGGCGTTCGACCTCGAGACCGCACACGAGCTGGAATACTTCGAGCACGGCGACCCGGTCAGTGTTCGCGGCTGGCGCACGATTAAGACGTGGGACTCAAAGCATCCGTATATGAAAAACTGGTGGGTGCCGGGCTGCGGAATCGGCTACGAGCACTGGCATATAAATACTTTGGCTGATTTCGTAGCCGGTATTGAAAAAGGCGAAAAGACCTGCCCCGACCTGAAAGATGCGCTGGCGACGCAGTACGTCTGTGATGCGGTATTGACCTCGGCAAAAAACAAGAAATGGGAAACAATCGGAAAATCACAAGGATAATAATACAGGAGTAACAATGTCTGCTAAATCTATTGCTGCAAATGCCCTTGAGCAGGGCGAAGGCGTGCTTCGGCTCGCTCCGAACTGGGTGCCGCGTTCTTTTTGCGTGCCCGGCCGGCGAATCAAGCTTCACCCGGACGATTACTATGCGCTCGGCGCCGAGCGAGGCGGCATCGACGAGCGGTGGTTCTCATCGACGACACCGGCCGATAACGGGCCGTTGACGGCGCCGAACGAGGGCCTGAGCTTCATCGTGTTTGAAGACAAAGGCAAGGTCGAGAAGGTGTTGCTGCGGGACGCTGTCGAAGAGCTCAAGGGGCAGTTAATCGGCGACCGAATCTATAACGAGCACCGCCGCTGGCCTATGTACTCGAAGTTTTTCGACAACAAAGGAGCCCTGCCGCTTCATATCCATCATCGCGACGAGCACGCCAAACTCACGGGCCAGTTGGGCAAACCGGAGGCCTATTATTTCCCGCCGCAGGTGAATAATCACGGCGGAGATTTCCCATATACTTTCTTCGGACTGACGCCGGGAACTACCAGAGAACAGGTCCGCCGGTGCCTGCTCGACTTTGTCAAAGGCGACAACAAAATCACAAATATCTCGCAGGCATATCGGCTCGAAGCAGGCACCGGCTGGGACGTCCCGCCGGGTGTGCTGCATGCGCCGGGCAGCTTGTGCACATACGAGCCGCAAAAAGCCTCCGATGTCTTTGCGATGTACCAGTCGCTTACCGGCGACCAGGTCGTTCCGAAAGAGCTGCTCTGGAAAGATACGCCGCCCGAAAAGGCCGACGACATCGACCATCTGCTTAACGTAATTGACTGGGAATTAAACGTTGACCCGAGCTTCAAGGCAAATCGCTTTATGCGTCCCAGGCCGGTTAGGCCGGTTGAACAAACCAGAGCCGAGGGCTACATCGAGAACTGGATATGCTATAAATCCACCGCCTTCAGTGCAAAAGAGCTTACCGTCCTTCCCGGTGCAACCGTCACAATCAAAGATGCAGCCGCTTATGGTATGATTATGATGCAGGGCCACGGCAGAATGGGTGTGTGGGATATCGAAACGCCGACGATGATTCGCTACGGCCGGTTGACTTATGATGAGTTCTTTGTCACCGAGCAGGCCGCCGGGCAGGGCATTACCATTACCAATCCATCCAAAAGCGACCCGATTGTTATGCTGAAACACTTCGGCCCCGACAACCCGGACCTGGATATATGAAAAAGACGGTATTGACCCGAACGCTTTGAAAAGTAGAGCGGCCGGGCGGATGAGGACAGTGTACTTACAGAAACCAATCCATAATCAAGGTTAGCTTAAAGGGGTGCTTGGGAAATGGTGCGCAAATTTTATTTATGTCTGCCTGTAGTGCTGCTGATGATGGTGTTCTGCGGAAAATCATCGGCAAATAACTCATCATCACGCACCGATACCGGAAAATCCGCCTTTACCTTCATCGATATTGCAGGTGCTGCGAACCGCGGTTTTTATGATGAAGTTTCCGGCGACTCGCTCGGCGGCTGGGCTGACTTCGGGCCCTCTGCTTGTTTTAGGCGGATACGGCCGGGAGTTCAAACATTTGAGGATGGTCTCGTTCCGTTTAACATTATCGACCCCGCCGAAAATAATAATAAATCCGTTGTTGTATTGAGCGGGCCGAATCGCGAGAAATTATTTCCTCAAAAATCCGCCGAGATAAAGGTCAACTACAAATTCTCCGAATTGTACCTTTTGCATACCGCGATGTATGCTAAAACATCGAAGGAAGTTCTCCCCCTGGTCAAATACCGTATTCACTACAGGGACGGCTCGGAGTCCGTCTTTGAATGTAACAAGGCACAGCAGCTCGACGACTGGTGGGACCCGCCGAAAGATATGCCGCGTGCCCTGCGAACTTACAATGAGGGAAAATTATGGCTTATCAACACGCCGTGGAAAAACCCACATCTTGAAAAAGAAATCGAATGGATTCGGATGGAATCTACCGGCAATGCCATTGCTATTCTTGTCGGGATTACCGGCTCGAACAGCTCGGCCGTTTACGATTCATTTATGAGCCGAATAAACGAAATGATTCGGCGGTATAATGAAAGCGGCTTGAAGATTGCTCTAATTCAAACCGCTCCCGATGTAAATCAGCAGTTGAATCTGGAAAAAGGAGAAAGGTTCTGCCGGGAAGCGAAGGCGATGGATGCCGATATCGCCGTTTTCCCGGAAATGTACAGCGATGGTTACTATACATCCGTTGATTTTGACGACCCCGGTGCGGTTAAAGAATGGGAAAATATGGCGGCTACCAAAGACGGGCTGTTTATAACGCATTTTCAAAAACTTGCCAAAGAGCTGCAAATGGCGATTGTCATTACATACTTGGAGGACCGGCAGGGCCGGCTGCGGAACTCGGCAACCCTCTTCGACCGCCACGGCAAAGAGGTAATAACGTACTCGAAGGTTCACACCCTCGATTTTTTCAAGGTGGAGGCCTCGCTTACGCCCGGAGATGATTTCTATGTGGCTGAGCTTGATACGCGTTTCGGGCCTGTAAAGACCGGAATTATGATATGTTACGACAGGGAGTTTCCGGAAAGCGCCCGGATTTTAATGCTTAAAGGGGCGGAGCTTATCCTGACGCCGAATGCCTGCGGACTGCACTCGCTGCGGATTAACCAGTTTCAGACGCGCGCCTGGGAAAATAGCGTGGTAACGGCGATGGCAAATTATACTGGCAGCCAGGGTTATAACGGCCATTCCTGTGCATTTAATGCCGACGGCAAACAAATTATGATAGCCGGCGAGGATGAAGGAGTATTCATCGCTGAAGTGAACATCTGGAAAGCTCGGGACATACGGGAAAACACTTATTGGGGAAATGCCTTTCGCAGACCTCTTAGATACAAAAGGTTGATTTCAACCGATGTCGAGCAGCCCTTCGTTCGCCGGAACGCTTTTGGCGAACGTTTTGACCGGTTAAAGCGGTAAAAGAGCAAGCTAAAAACTGATTCGGCTCGAACAGATATTGCGCGTAAGCCGTTTTTTCTGTGATAGTTTGAATAAACGCGGCGCAACATTCACGGAACATTGGCTGTTTTTCATAGTGAACAATTTCCTTAAAAGAGAAAGGGCCGACAAGCATAAATGCTTGCCGGCCCTAAGCTTACCGAACGAGGCCGAGGGGACTCGAACCCCTAACCTTCGGATCGACAGTCCGATGCTCTAACCAATTGAGCTACGGCCCCGTAGTCTTGACCAAAACAGAAAATATATCAGTCCACTTGGTTTCATGTCAACTACTTTTGCGAGGAATTTGTTTATTTGGCTGATAAATCGATTATACCGGCACATTCCGGGGCATAGAATATGAAGCGGCGATTTTGACAGCTATTTTCTCGACGATGTTGAGCGCCTTATAACCGGATGCGACTTGGTATTTTTTTCGCGGTCTTGCTGCAGGACCTTCATTGCTTTTTTGACGTCGGCCACCTTCAGTACCCCGGTTGTTCGGCCGCCTTTTGCGCCGGCGGTACAGTAGGCGTAAGAGATATTTATATGGTTCCTGGCCAGTTTTTCCGCCACCGTTGCCAGGGCGCCGGCCCTGTTGGCCAGATTTACACACAGGACCTCCGCTTCATTATAAGG
>CAYMYK010000146.1:0-7606 GCA_964394625.1 uncultured Pirellulales bacterium | reverse complement strand
GCTTAAAGACTTTCCGCCAGGTCTCGGGTGACATAACCATACCGTTTTGTCCGCCGAAGTCGTCGCCCGCCCATATCACGTCCGCACCCGCAGTTATCAACTGCTTGCCAACCTCGGTGTTAATCTCCATCACCTTATCCAAAAGCGCAAAGATGTATGCCTTCTCCATCGCCATATCCATCAGGAACTTCTCAAGCCCCACTAAATACCAGGCCGTCTCGAACATCGCACATTCGAGGTCGCCGAATACCGCGTAGTCTTTTCCATATTTGCTCACCGTCTCCTTGGCGGCGGCGTAGCGTCCCTTCGCGAGCGGGTCGGGGAATTTGTAATTATCTATGTTGCTGACACTCTCGGCATCGGCCAGAGGGTATTCGCAGAACTCGTTATAAAGCCCGCAGCTTTTGAAGCGCATACCCCACTCGTTGACCATTGTCCCGTCGTCCAATGTCTTGGTGGGAAAGTCATCGGGCGAGCAGGCGGCGATGCCTACGCAGTCATTGCCTAACTTCGTCAAAAGAGCCATATGCGATATGCGTGTTGACAGAAGTGAATCCAGCGGCGGCTCTTCCGGGACGCCGAGCGCTTTGGCGAGCTTGACGGCCACCTGCGGCGTAAGCGTCACAAAGACCGGACATCTGTCCGGCTGCTCATGACTCATTGCCTTGAAAACCCTGTCTCTTGAGTTCATTATGTTCGTCCTGACAGCACCGGTTAAATTAGTCCAAATGGAACACTTCTTCCAGAGGAACCTGCACGGGTGAGTTATCCTCATTGACCTCCATAATATCCGCCATGTAGTCCCACCACTTGCGCATTATCGCCTGATTCGGCACATCCGCCGCCGTATTGTCGTCGCTTAGCTTCTGGACGCCGAAAAGCGTCAGCGTCTCTTCGTCAAGGAATATCGAATAATCGCTTATACCGGCCTCCGAGAGCATCTTTGCCAGCTCAGGCCAAATTTCGTCGTGCCGCTTCTTATACTCAGCCTCGAAGCCGGGCTTTAACTTCATCTTGAATGCAAGTCGCTTCATTGCTTAAATCCTTCGAGCAGTTTCTGTTCGGCCTGTTTAGTCCATAGGCCGTCGGCCAGGCGTTTGGCGACTTCGGGCATTGTCGGCGCGAGTTTGTCCAGCGGCGTCAGCGGCAGGCCCTTGCAGGCGGGATAGACGACGATTTTTCCGGGCAAAAGCCGATTTTCAACGGCCCTTATGCCGTCGCATGCGCCGTCGAGCCCGGCCACGGCGGCAACCGAGACGTTCGTATCAAGCCGGCCGGATACAACCTTGGCCAGGACGGTTTTCATATCCTCTAAGACCGAGCCGCTGGTGCCGATGAAGTAAAGGTGCTTATCGATATAGGCGTCGATGTCGATTTGTCCCGTGACTGCGGCGGGTATTCCGGCGAAAATATTGATAATGCCGCCTTTGGCGGCGCTGCGAACGGCGGCGGCGGCCAACTGCGGCACCGGCGCCATCAGCGCTGTGTAATCGAACCGCTCGCCGGGACTTTCCTTTTGCGGGTTATAAACTCTGCATTCGACGGCGTTCTTTTCCGCTAAGGGTTCGGCAATCTTCGCCAGCACCGCCAGTCGGCTGTCGTCGAGGTCTCCGGCAAAGACGCTTACATTCTCGACACCCTGGCAGATGGAGCGCACGACGTGCATCAATCCCATAGGCCCGGCTGCGCCGACGACGTTGATTTTGTCGCCGGGACGTATCTCGCCGGTGACGGGAATGTGCTTCATACCCTCAGCCGGGTCGCTGCCGGTTGTTCCCACGACTCGAATGCCGCCGTAATGGACCCTGCCGATTTGGGCGGTGACGTCTGCGCCGAACCTGCCGCCGCACTGAACTATATTGAGCAGCCCCTTCGGGCCGATTTTGCCGAACAGGGCTTCAACTTTCCCGGCGTCCGAGCCGAAGTAGATTACGTCGTCAAAACCGGCGTCGGGCAATTTCGATATGTCGCCGACGGTATTGTTCGCAATACCAGACAGCCCCGGCGGCGGATTCTTTGACAGCCAGGTTACCTTGGCGGGCCTGCCGTAGTTGTCGAAAAGCTTATTCAGCGCGCCGTCCTTCACGTCAGTATCGGCGGCAATAAGCATTGCCCCGCCGGTTCTGATTGTCCGCCGTTCTCTGCTTGCGTATGCATCCTCGACGCAGGCCCAGGGTTCGACAAGGGCGACAGCCGAGCAGCTAAGCTCCTCGCTTACGGCTATAAGCATCGACTCGCCGGCGGGCGATGTGATTATGCGTTCGTCCATCAGGACGTATTGCTGAAGGGCGCCCTCGAAATTGTAGCCGAACGAGGCGTTTGATTGAGTCGTTGGCAGCCAGCGATAGTCGGTCTGGACAAGATAGCGTTCGCCGATATTGAACTTATCGACGCCCGGCCCGACGGCGGCTACGCGGACGACGGCCTCATGGCCCGGTACCGTGGCTTTGTCGCCGGGTACGTAGCTTGCAATCTCGGCGAGTATCTGCGGGTCGATACCTGCGGTTATCTCCGTCTTTCGCGGATGGGTCGAGAACTGCTTCAAGAGCTTCAGGTCGGAAAAGCAAAGTCCGACCGCCTCGACACGGCATAGGAGCTGATGCGGCCCGGGTTTATGAACTTCTTTGCTCTTGTTCAAAACCGGCTTATCAGGCCCCACCAACTGCACCGCATACTGGCTCTTCGGTAACTCGGACATATCCATCTTTCCCTGCTAAGCGATTGCCTTATCGAGTATATCTTTTGGTTTGGCGCTGTCGTCAAATACCGCAAGCTCTTGTTCTTTGTCGGGTTCGAGCGAATCGCCTAACTTCTCGAAAAATTCGTTTTTCTCTTTTGTGGACGGGAAGTTTTTCTCTGCCCATTCGCTTGTGTAGCCCAGGCCGCACTGCCGCTGCAGCACCGAATGGGCATAGATAATATATGCACCCTTAAGAAAGGCCGGCAGAAGGGGGGCAAGCTCTGCCGAGTCGAAATCGTCCACAAACTTCTGGCCCGGACTGTTCATCTCCGTGCCGACAACCAAAGGCAAATGACGTTTTTCAGCCAACTCGACTACGTCGTAGAGGTTTTTGAGCTTCCGGTCGGTTTTCCCGGCGGTGTAATTGCGGTCCGGCACCACGTTCAGAGCAGCCGAACCGGACCTTGCTGCGACGTCGAGAAGCTCTTCTTCGGACTGCTCGCCGTCGCTGGTGCCGTCGAGCCAGGTTACAGTCGGTATTGCCCCGGCCGCCAATGAGAACCTATCCACATCCGCTAATGTGGGGAACGAGCCCCTGTCGGGCCGGACGTAGCCGACGCCGCCCCGCTTCATAGTTTTCTTGCGAAGGGTATTGAGAAAGTCCCTGCTTTCGGGCAGGCCGAGAGCGGCGGCGTCGGTGCCGAGCTTTTCCGACCAGAACTCGGCCAGCTTGTTACCGTCGGGCAGCATTTCTGCGGCCTTTCGGGCGTAAGCCGAGCAGATGTGCCGTTCGGTGGCATTGCCCGCCGGTGTCAACGGCAGAACATCGGCCTCGTAGTCCAGCCGCAACGGCGACAGGTACCGGTTCACTCGCTCCAGAAGCTCCCTGTTTCTCTGCCGGGCGGTATCCTGGAGGCGTTTCTGGAAGTCCTTCAATTCGCCGCTGAGTTTGCCGCCTGGAAAGCCGACACCCATATGGTACGAGATGCCCGGCTCGCCCGGCGAGTTGATTACGCGAGTGGCAAACTCGGGTACATAGACGCGGGTCTCCATTCCCGCGGTCGCCTTGAGACCGAGCATCTTGGCCGCCTCGAGAAACTCGTCGGCGGCATCGAGTACGTCGAAATCCACCACGCCGGCCAGAGCCAGGCCGCGCTTTCTTGCAAGCCAGGCAAACTTGGTCGGCGAGTAGCCGTAGGTGTTGTACGAAAAAAATGTGTGGCAGTGCATATTGAGATGCGTACCCGGCTCCGGCAGCCCGAGCTCGCCGCTTTTTACTTTTTCGCAGAGTGTATTCAGCGCCTCTTTCCTCTCTGCTGCGTTGAAGCTGTCCAGCCCTTTCTCAAGTACGTCGATGGATGTTGCTTCCATAGTTTCAGTCCATAGTTTTTATTTTTTGGTTTTATCGTATTGCTGCTGCCAGAGTGGAATGTCTTTTGGCTGGTATTCTTTCATCTCGATTGAGTTACGGATAATCTTCCGGGCCTGGGCCAGGCCGGTAAGCTGACCGGCGGCCCTTGCCTGCATAACAATGTTGCCGATTGCCGTCGCCTCGACCGGGCCGGTGATAACTTTTTTGCCCGTGGCGTTCGCGGCGAACTGGTTCAGCAGCTCGTTCTGGGTGCCGCCGCCTACGATGTGCAGACACTCGACCGTTGTCCCCGTGACGTCCTCGAGTTTGTCAAATATGGCGCGGTATTTCAGAGCAAGCCCTTCGAGTACGGCCCTTACCATTTGTCCGGTGTCGGTGATTGGCTGCCGGCCCGTGGCGACGAGATACTCGTTAATTCGCTTTGGCATCCCGCCCGGTGCGATGAAGCTGTCCTGGTCAACGTCGATGGCGGCGGCGAACGGTTCGGCTTTTTCCGCCATCGCCGTAAGTTCGGGATATGATAAATCCTCGCCGTCTTTTTGCCACTGGCGTCTGCACTCCTGGACGAGCCACAGGCCCATTATGTTTTTGAGCAGGCGAATGGTGTTCTCGACACCGCCTTCGTTGGTGAACGGCACTTCGTATGTCTTGTCGTTGATAACGGCCCCGGGCACCTCGACGCCGATTAAGCTCCAGGTCCCGCTGGAAAGGTACGCCCATTTCGTATTTTCGTCGGCGGGCACCGCGGCAACGGCGCTGGCGGTATCGTGCGAGCCGACGGCTATTACGTCTAACCGCTCACAGCCGATTTCCCCGGCGACGTCCTCGGTAAGTTTTCCAACGACTGTTCCCGGCTGAACGATGGGCGGCATAATATCGATGACCAGGCCGAGTTTTTGGAAAACCTCTTTCGACCACCGCCCTGTGCGCATATCCATCAACTGCGACGTGCTGGCAAGCGTGTACTCGGCAAATGACCGCCCGCACAAAAAGTACGAGACGAGGTCGGCAATGAAAATGAGACTTTTTGCTTTTGCAAGGGCCGACGAGTTTGCTAAGCGCATCGCAAGAAGCTGATAGACGGTGTTAAACTGCATAAACTGCAGCCCGGTATGCTCGTAGATTTGGCGTTTGTCCATTAGCTCGAACGCCTTTTCCATCATTTGGTTTGTCCGGCTGTCGCGGTAGTGGTAGGGCTTTTCGATGAGCCGGCCGGTTTCGTCCAGCAGGGCGAAATCGACGCCCCAGCTATCGACGCCTATTCCGGCAACTTCGCCGGATGACTGTTTGACGGCCCTGCCGATGCCGGTCTTTATCTCCGACATAAGCCGCTCGAAGTCCCATCGCAGCGTGCCGTCAAGCTCCACAGGCCCGTTGCCGAAGCGGTGAATCTCTTCGAGTGCGAGCCGGTCGTCCGAGACAACTGCGAGCATTACCCTGCCGCTTTCGGCGCCAAGGTCAACTGCGATATAAGATTTTTGCTCTGCCATTTTTGACTCCCGTAATGAGCGTTACTGAAAAATATGCGTACACCAGCAAAGAAATGGCTTTATAACTCAAATGTTGGCGATTTGCAATTGAAAAACGGTTTTGGGGTTGGCATAATCACGGTCAGTTTGCTTTTTCAGGCGTTTTTGGATTTCACGATTGCAGGCGGCGGCAAGTTTTCGGAAAGGCAATGGAAATGGACATTCGAATAGAACGGCTGAAGCGTCTAAGCCGGCGAAGCAATGAGACGTGGCAGGGGGCTTTGGTGAAGCTGCCGGCATGGGTAGGCGACGAAGAAAACAAACCTTATCGGCCATGGGCGGGCGTCTGGCTCAGTCTCAAGACAAGAGCACTTCACACGACCGAGCCGAAAGGGCCCGAGGAGAAAAGTTTCGAGCAGGTTCTCAACGGTCTTGTCGAGCTTGCCTGCGACAGGGAGCTTGCGGGCTATCGGCCCGGCAAGGTGGAAGTAAAGGGCGATTTGCTGGTGGAATATCTTAGGCCGTTTCTCAGCGAAGCAGGTATTGAGATTGTGTCCCGCGAGAAACTGCCGACACTCAGAAAAACGCTGAAACAGATGGGTGATGACCTTGCGGAAGAGCCCCTGCCGGCGGGAGCTCTTGAGGTAAAGGATGTGACCGTTGAGGCGATGCGTGCATTTGCGGATGCCGCCGCTCAATTCTACAGAGCAAGGCCCTGGGATTGTCTGTCGAACGAGGATTTGATTCACGTCGAGCGTCCCTTCGTTGATTCCGCTGTCCGCTATCTTTCGGTGCTTGGCAATGGGGGTGTTGTCTATGGTCTGGGCTTCTACGAGGATGCCGGGCAGTTTAATGAGATGCTTGAATTGGACAGCGGCGGCTCGCCGGTATCCTTTTCCGTCGATAAGCGCTGGACAGTGTTGTTTTGTGACATAACGGAGATACCCTTCGCCGATGCGGATTTGTGGGAGGACTACAATTTGCCCGTTGCAGGCGAAGATGCTTATCCCCTGGCGATTTGCTATCAAAAAAACGGCAAGATGCGGCGGCCGGGGCCCGATTTGCTCGGCTTTTTTGAAGGCCTGATGCGGGCGCTGGCACTGAGCTCGGAAGAGCAGATAGACACCGGCAGATGGGAAAAGAAAGCGAGCACTTTCAGAGGCGAGATGAATTTTGTTCTGTCACTGCCCGGGCTGCTGGAAGATGCGGATGCGGCATCGCCCGGCCGCAGCCGAAAGAAAGGCGCTCTCCCCGACTTCAGGGCAATGGAAAGACAGCAGGCGGATATCCACCGGCTCCTGGCCGAACGCGGCTTCGAGAGTACGGATGAAATAAACGACTATCTAAACACCAATATCGTTGGTAAAGATATACAGCATTTGCCTGCGAGAAATGCCCTCGAACAGGCGCAGGAGCTGATATATGATGCCTTCGAGACCCGCGGCAGAAAACGGGTTCAATTAGCCCGCAGGGCACTGGAGATATGCACGGATTGTGCGGACGGATACGTCATAATGGCGGAGGGCTGCGGCAATGTTCAAAAGGCCGCCGAGCTGTATGCAAAGGGTGTTGCCGCCGGCGAAAGGACGCTCGGTAAGAAGTTTTTCAAGGAAGAAACGGGCGCGTTCTGGGGTATTCTCGAGAGCCGGCCTTATATGCGTGCGAAATTTGGCCTGGCAGAATGCCTCGAAGGGATGGGCAGGCATAATGAGGCGGCCGAGCACTACCGCGAGTTGCTCCGGCTGAATCCGAACGACAACCAGGGTGCTCGTTACAGTCTTTTGGCCTGCCTGCTGACGATGGACGCCGACAAGGAGGCGCAGGAACTGTTGAAGCGTTATAAAGATGATTACGCATTCGCTGCGTGGTGCTACGGCAGGGCGCTGCTCAGCTTTAAACGTAAGGGCGATTCGGCTGCTGCCCGCAGGCATCTGGAAAAGGCGATTGAGGTTAATGAGTATGTCCCGGACTACCTGCTCGGGCACGAGGAAATTTCATCTCTTCCGTCGGGTTACTCCGTGGGTTCGCAGGAAGAGGCGATTATCTGTGCCGATTTGCTGGGCGAGGTCTGGGGCCGGACACCCG
>CAYMYK010000145.1:0-7608 GCA_964394625.1 uncultured Pirellulales bacterium | reverse complement strand
ATTATTCCATTTTAGATGTTTATTTTAATGATGACTGGAGAAAAATAATGGATATTGCAAAACTCTTGCCGGTCTTTTGCCTTTGTGTGCTGGCCGGTTGTGTTCAAATCAGAGAGTCCACGAGTTTCATAACTCGCCGCGGTGAGAGGCCGGCCTTTGAAAACTACGACAAGATAGTCGTTAATCAGAGCAGCACCGCCTCAGTGTTAGCTGCTATTGGCGGGCCGGGGAATGAGCTGCTCAGCCAAAGCAGGACGGTGGTCGCTTCACAAGGCCAGAGGAGCTGGGGGAATGTGTTTTGGGTCAGCATCGTTGCCTTTGACGAGAACGAGCTGGTTGCAAAGCGCAAGTACTTGATTTTAGTTGACCAGACACTCAGGAATGTGTTTCTGGAACGCCGTACAGGTATGGCGCTGCAAAGTCAGATGGCTCTTGATGCCGAGATACTTGCTCAACCCTTTGCAAACGACAACGCGAGGCGAATCGAGATAGTGAGGCAGCTTTCGGCGAAACTGAGTAAAGACAGAGCGGAAGTTGCTACGGACAATGAATTGATAAATACGGCGGCGATAATGGTCAACCAGGCGTTGAGCGCCGTTCTGGTAAAGCTGGATTCTTCCCCGGTGCTGGCGGCGAAGCTGAGCGAGCCGGCGGGCCTCGAGTTTGAACATATCTCTCTCGGCAGGGGCAGGGCACGGATGGTTCTGTCTGATGATATCGCTGCACTCAACGTAAATATCGGCATATCGCCCGGTGAACTCTGATTGCCGCTAACTTACGGGCAGTCGCAAGGGTGCTCTTATGCCCTTTTGCGATTTTGCTCTTGTATTCTTGTGGTTAGCCAATATCGGCTTACCGGGCGGGATTTGCCTTGTCGCTGTGCTGTATTGTTGTTTCCTGCCGGCTGTATGGGCGATGCTGAGAGGCATTAATGTTGCAATGAAGATGCTTTTCTGATATACTATGGCTTTGGCGATAGGAAAAAATCGTGGAAAAAAAGGCAATTTCAACGGAACACTTAGCCGGTTTACAGCATCTTATACTTGGGAAGGGCGAAGAGAATAGAGGCACGGGCTCTTTGGAAAACAGGCAAAACCTGCTCGCAAGCCGGTTAAAGGCCGGTGACCACGCTGCGGCGGCCGAGCTCGTTGATATGTACTACGAGCAGATATACCGGTTTATGAGGCGTCTGGGCCACAGCAGAGAGGCCAGTGAAGACCTGACACAGGAGACATTCTTTCAGGCGTGGCACCATGTGGGCCAGTTGAGAAGCGGCAAGGCCCTGGGCGGCTGGTTGTATCACATTGCCCTGAATGCGTCCAGAACGTACGGCCGCCGGCACAAGGGCATCGAACTGGTAAGAATGGAACTTGTCGAAGCAGCCGGCCAGGGAGAGCAGGGCGATGTGGTCGCGGCAAATCGTGACGAGCTTGCCCGTCTCAGAGACGCGGTGGGCGAGTTGCCCGTCAAGCTGAGGCAGGCGGTAGTTTTACATTATATGCAGCATCTTACAATCGCCCAGGCCGCTGAGGCCGCCGGTGTGGGCAAAGGCACGCTGAAAAGCCGCCTCAGCAGGGCGCTTAAGGTGCTCAGAAAACGGTTAAACTCTGAACTGTAGAGGACAGCCGGATGAATGATGAAAAGTTGAAAAGTTTGCTGAATGGATTGGCTGATGTGACGGTCGAGCCGGTCGATCCCTCTCTTGGCGATGGCATTAAGCGGCATATTCCCGCTCGGCTGCATCGCAGAGACGGCCTCGATGGTGTAAATATCATCATAGACCTGAGAATCAGCAAGCTGGCTGCCGCCGCGGCCATAATTATAACTTTGATTGTGTGCACGGCCTTGCTGGGCGGCAGGGACAGGAACAGCAAGGGGATACTTCAGGAAATCAGATATTCTTTTGCCGCCGACAGTACGGGCAGAAATCAGTTGCTTGCCGGCTTGTCCGGCCTGTATGAGCGTATGCTTGGCGAGGGAAAGGAAGTTACCTACTACGGCAAATACGTCGGCTCCGACGACAGGAATACGATTCTGATGCACTGGCGGCTCGCCAACGGCAATTATAACGTTATCTTCGGCGATTTTCGTCTCAAGACGGTCACCGCTGAGCAGTTGATAGGGCTTCAGGCCCGGATGTTGAACGGCAAAGACAAATGACCATTTTCGGAATGTGCAAAAAAGAATCGTTTTGCTTCGTGCATTAGGAGGCGTGGATGACAGATGATTTGAAATTGTTTATCGGTTTTTTCTCAACGAAAAATTTGTTGGTTTGCTTAGCGAAAGGAGTAGTACTGTGAGTAGAAAAAAGGGTTTTACGTTAATTGAGCTTTTGGTGGTTATTGCCATCATTGCGCTGCTTATGGCCATACTGATGCCGGCCTTGTCAAAAGCCAAGGAGCAGGCCAAGCGCGCCGTTTGCCAGAGCAATCTCAAGCAGTTGATGCTCGCTTGGGGTCTGTACTCGGACGACAACGACGACTGGTTAGTGAATGGTAGCCAGGGGTTTGCGAAGTCTACTACGACTGGAGCCGCCGCTAGTCAGCAGTGCGGACCCGAAGATTGGCCTCCCTGGGTTGGCAGCGCATTTCTGCTTCTGACGTATGCGAGTAGTGGCGATCTTGAAAGACAGGCGGCGATGCTGAAAGGGCCTGAGGATATGACAGAGATTACGGCCACGAGCACGACCATTCAGGGGACGAACCTGCTCTGGAAATACTGCCCGAACTTAAAGCTGTACAAGTGCCCTACGGGGGACCGCGGACAGATGTTAACTTACGCGATTGTAGATATGATGGCCGGCGCTGCAACCTGGGACAACTGCCCCGGTTCCAATCTTACCCCTGACTACATGATGAGGATGCAAATCAAACAGCCGGCCATTCATTTCGTCTGGGTTGATGAAGGATTTATTACTCCGGACGGTTGGACCGTCGCGTACAATTCTAGTTCTGTGCACGACCCGATACCCTCCAGGCACGGCAAGGGGCAAAACTGGGCCTATGCGGATGGGCACATTGAATATCATAAGTGGGTGACTAAAGAGGTCATTGATGGTAGCTTGCTCAACTGGGAGGAGTGGACGGCATATGCGACTACTGTTGACTGGGAGTGCAACAAGGACCTGCTCTGGGCGCAGTATCACGCCTGGGGCGATCTCAACTATCTTAGTTCCGGTGATTGCCCGGGTGATAGACCTGACTAATCTGTTGGCGAAAGGGGCCGGTCCGTACAGACCGGCCCTTGTGAGCGTTCAGGTGTTTCGGTGTATGGGCCCGGCTAATAGATTATTGCAGTGGCCCGTTCGATTTTGCTGATAACCTCTGCAGCGTCGCCCGGGTCCATCACGCAGCCGTCAAATCCCTGCTGAAGCAATGCACCTGCTTCGCTCTTGTTCAAATGGTTTGCAAGGGCGATGATTCTTATCGTTTGAAGGTCGTCGTTTGAACGGATACTTTTGCAGATATCCGCCGCGTTTATCTCCCTGGACATAAGGTTTAAAAGAAGAACATGGGGGGCAAATTTGAGGGCCGCAGCACCTGTTTCAAATGCACTGTCTGTAAGCCGCACTTCGTATTCGGTCTTGCTCTTCAGCTCTTCGGCCAGGGTGGCCCCCGTTCCATTGTTGCTGTCTGCTATCAGCACGCGAGTCCTGCCGAGAGACGGAACCGGCGACGGTATCTCGTGGGTCTTCATAAATCGAATCAGCTCCCGTACCGGGATTCGCCTGTCCCTGCTGCCCGGTATTCGATAGCCCTTCAACTGCCCGCCGTCGAACCACTTCGAGACCGTGCGGGGAGCTACATTGCATATCTTCGCCACATCACCTGTAGTCAGTACGTTTTTGCCTTTTGCCATTTTCCTGTTCCTAAGGGGGGGCAGTCGCGTGAGCACTGCCGCAATTCCATATTCGGCTGTCCGAAGATGCTTGTTTAGCACTGCGGCGCCGTTTCCCTGCTGTGTTACCGGGAAATGCGTCTAAGCGTAATACTACGTCCCATAAGCAATGGCTGTTTGCCCGGCCTTGCCTTAAGCAAAAATACGCCTGCTCGGCCTTTCGAGTCCGCCCCGCCGCCGGGCCGAATACATTTGCTTTTCTGCTTGTAAGTGCTAAAATACTCGAACTTACCATAGTCGATTACAATTTCAGGATAACATTATGCAGATTTATCTGTCCCGGCCGGACATCACCGACAAGGAAATCGAGGCGGTCTGTGAGGTTTTGCGAAGCCCCAATCTCTCACTCGGGCCGAAACTTGGGGAATTTGAGAGCGCATTGTCCGATTATGTCGGCCGAAAACGCGCCGTCGCCGTCAACAGCGGAACCAGCGGCCTGTTTCTGTCACTGCTCGCCCTGGGCATCGGCCCCGGCGACGAGGTCATTACCACCCCGTTCACGTTCATCTCCACCTCGAACTCGATTATGATGGTCGGCGCCACGCCCGTCTTCGTCGATATCGACCCTGTGAGCTTGAACATCGACGCCGCGAAAATCGAAGACCGGATAACTCCCCGAACCAAAGCCATTATGCCCGTCGAGGTTTTTGGAAACCCCGCCGGCTTCGATGCAATCTGCCGAATCGCCGAAAAGCACAAGCTCAGTGTTGTTGAAGATTGCTGCGAGGCGCTCGGCTCCGAATTGGCCGGCAGAAAAGCAGGTGCCTTCGGCAGGATGAGCGTCTTCGCATTCTATCCCAACAAGCAGATAACCACCGGCGAAGGCGGAATGATTCTTACCGACGACGACGACCTGGCTGATATGTGCCTTTCGCTGCGAAACCAGGGGAGAGAACCCGGCGGCGCCGGCTGGCTCGACCACAAACGGCTGGGTTACAACTTCCGCCTCAGCGATATTAACTGTGCACTCGGCATAGTCCAGCTCTCGAGAATAGACGAAATCAAGGCCAAGCGAAAACGGGTCGCAAAATGGTATCGCCAAATGCTCGCCGGCGACGAACGGCTGATTGTCCCCGCCGAAGCCGACAACTGCGATGTGAGCTGGTTCGTTTTTGTTGTCCGGCTTGCCGGGCAATTCTCCCGTCAGCAGCGCGACGCAGCCCTGCGAAAACTTAACGATGCGGGCATCCAGGCAAAAAATTATTTTCCGCCTGTGCTCAGCCAGCCGTTTATGGTCGAGAAGTTCGGCTTCGACCGAAACGACTTTCCCGTTACCGAGTCCGTGTGCAGAAGCACCATTTCCCTGCCGTTTTACAACAATCTCACCCGCGAGCAGGTCGCCCGCGTCTGCAGCGAGCTGCGCCGGGCGCTCGACAAAATCTGACCCGTTTTTTGCCCCGGCTGCTTTTCTATGTTATACTTTCCATAGAAGTTCCTGGTGCATCAGATTCGGTCTGTTTGCGCCGTGAATACACGACAGTAGAGCGAAGGCCGGCTGGAGGGGGCCGGCCTTAACATATATCTGTCAACTTTTGGAGGGACGGACATGGCCCGCTTAAAGGATGGATTAAAGAAGCATCTGGGACGGTACTGCAGAAAACTCGTCGTGCTGTTTCTAATCTACGTCGCGGGTTTCGTTACAGCCGCTTACTGGGCCGTCTCGTCTGCGACCGATACCGCCGACACCGCCTCGGATGTGGTACAGACCCGGGAGAATCAGACGTTTCCCGAATCCGTCGGCCAGGCGGCGCACAAGTCGGTTGAATACGCAGGCGACGCCGCCAGAAAAACCGGCCGGTTCATAAAAGGCCAGTCGGACGAGGACAAGACCGAGTAGTATTATAGAACCACAGTGTTCTTGATTGCTAATTTTTTCAACACAGCACTTGGCCGTGGGACCCGCCTCCCACGGCCAACTTTTCGCACAAAAAAACACCCCCCAGCACGCCTCCACAACAATATTAAATCTTCGTTGCCTGTTTCAGCATCCCCTCATTTTTCTCATTCTATGAACTTGGCAATCCGCTTGACAACCAGATCAGGCTTCTTGAGTTGACATTCCCAAACGGTTAGAACTTTCCAACCGTCTTTTCGCAGTTCCCGAACGTTTTTCGCGTGCCTGCTCTTATTCCCTGCAAGCTTTGGGAGCCAATAATCCTTTCTCGATTTTGGCACCCGCCGCCCCAATTTGCAGTTGTGCCTGTGCCACCAACACCCATGGACGAAGATTATCTTTCCGTGCTTGGGAAGCACGATGTCCGGACATCCAGGCAGGTCACTCCTGTGCAGACGGAACCTGTACCCCAAACTGTGAACCATCTTTCTGACGATTAACTCGGGACTGGTATCCTTCTTTCTGATTTGAGACATGCAGTAAGAGCGCTGCTCCTTCGTTAATACATCCATCTGGATTATCCCCTAAACTGGATGGCGTCGCTTGCTTATGCGAGAGCTACCAGATTCTCAAGCACCCGTCGTGCCACCTTCACGTTTACCGCATTTCCGAGGGCACTCATAGCCGCGCCTCTCGGAGGCAGATGCTCCAATTCCCCCATGGACTGCAACCGAGCACACTCCCTCACCGTCATGTACCGCTTCTCCCATGCAATGATCGGGACTTGTGTCGTGGTCATCGCAACAAGCGAAGGTGCAGTAGTTGGACGCTTGACCCGCACGCCGGAAGCCCTGAATTGAATTACATATTTCCAGATGTCTCTTTCCTCTCCCTTGCAATTCCACTCGAGTTTCTGCAGGCTCGGTGGAAACTTTTCTATTCTGGGCAACCAAGACTCAATCCATTCCTTGTTTTTCTTGTAAAGCTCTCTGTTCTGCCTGATGAACGTTTGCTTCCATCTGGGGAAGGTATCCTCCTCATCGCGTGCATAGCTTGGAACACACTCGAGAACATCGCGCCTGAAGTAATACTTAAGCTTCTTTCCCATCGCCCCCCGTTTTCTCCGCAGTACCTTGAGAGGTACTTGATAAAGCGAGTTCACCGCATACGGGTATGTCGCCTTGAGCTCCATCGCCCAAATAGGAAAAGAGGGAAGCTGCTTATCCTCAGGGAACAGAGATATGAACTCCTGCCAAACGTCAAGGCATTCAATAACCTGTGCACTTAACCTTACGGCCTCGGCAGGATACTTGTCTAGCACATCGCGAATTGAAAGCTCTTTCCCGTCACATTCCGGCTCGGGCCATTTGAAACCATTGAGCCCGCCGCGCTGCCCAACCAGGTACATACGCTCTCTTATTTGGGGCACACCAAATCGGTGAGGTGACAGCTGTGCTTGCCTTACCTCATATCCCACATCTTCTAATGCTTGCTTCACTCTCTCATAAGTATTTCCTTCATCGTGTCTCACGAAATGAGCTACGTTTTCAAGAAGTAGGAACTTCGGCTTGCGATGCTTTAGTATCTCGACTATGTTGAAGAACACGGTGCCTCGAACAGCGTCTTGCCAGCCCATTTGGTCCCCCGCTTTCGAAAACGGCTGACACGGAAACCCTGCGCACAGCAGCTCATGTTTCGGAACATCTTTGGGCGCAACCTGGCGTATATCCCCCGCTGGCTCAATTCCAAAATTCGCTTTGTAACGATCTCGCAAGACAGGGTCTATCTCGCTGGCAAAGACGCACTCACCTCCAACTTGCTTAGCTGCAAGATGAAAACCACCTAAACCCGAGAACAAATCAACAAATTCCATTCTG
>CAYMYK010000144.1:0-7625 GCA_964394625.1 uncultured Pirellulales bacterium | reverse complement strand
GGCGAGGGTTTTAAGGATTTCTTCTTTTGTTATCATAGTATTTGTATCCCCTGAATTTGCCCGTCATTATAGATTCTGCGCCGTGGATAGTCAATGCTTTTAGCTTTGAATTTTTAGTTTATTAGCCACTTTCACCACATCAACCATTTCAGCCACATCGTGAACGCGAACGATTGAGACGCCCGCCGCAGCACACAACGCAACCGTCGCCGCCGTTCCGAAGAGCCTGTCCTGCGGATTCTCTCTGCCCGTAATCTTACCTATAAAGCTCTTTCTGCTCGTGCCCACCAGGATATGGTAACCCGTTTCAACAAACTTATCTATATTGCGCAGCAGCAAAAGATTATGCTCGGTTGTCTTGCCGAAGCCGATTCCAGGGTCGATAAATATCATCTCGCGTGGTATCCCAAGCCGTTCCGCCCCGGCAGCGCGTTCAAGCAGGTATTCCAGAACCTCGCCCACGACATCATCATACCTCGGCTCGGCCTGCATCGTCTCCGGTGTCCCTTTCATATGCATTAAAACCACCGGCACCGCCTTTGCCGCCGCCAATTCGGCCATCTGCTCATCAGCTAATGCCGTGATATCGTTTATCATCGCCGCACCGGCATCTATTGCCGCCTTCGCAACCTCAAAGTTCCGCGTATCAATACTAATCACAACACCTGTCTGCTTCACAAGCCCCTCTATCACAGGCACCGCCCGGCGTATCTGCTCACGAGTAGAAACCGCCTCCGCACCAGGCCGGGTCGATTCGGGCCCGACATCGATTATCGCCGCCCCCTCAGCCGCCATCTTTAAGCCTTGCTCAATCGCCGCCTCGGTATCCAAAAACCGCCCCCCGTCGCTGAACGAGTCAGGCGTCACGTTCAGCACCCCCATCACAATCGTCCCGCTGGAAAAATCCAGCCGAGCCCCTACCCAGGCCAACACACTGTTGATTCCACCGCCCATCTATTTCTATCCGCTATATGCTGAACCCTATCCCTTCCAGCTTTCGCCTGAGAACTTCTTCTCTCGATATGTCATTCCCGCGCAAGCGGGAGTCCATTTTTTCCATTATTTCTGTGCCCTCTGTAGTTATCACTACCTTCGTATTGAAAAACTCCCGCCGAACCGGGTAATTCTTTCGCAGCCCGTCAAAAAACTGCGCCCGCTTTCCTTCATCCACCATCGTTGTCTCGCGCATATTAAAATCGTCCCTGTTAATCACATAAACCCGCTCGACCGACTCGCGCAATACCTCCTGCTCATCAATCCCAATGTGTCCAATCGTCACCTCCGGCACCTCTGCCTCCGGCAGAAAATCGTAGATATCGTGCTTGGGTTCCAGACCGAAATGCGCGCACACCGCCTTGTAAATCATCACCATCCCTGCAATCTTACCGTCTAACGAATAGCCCGCGATATGCGGCGTCGATATATCAACCATCTGCAGAAGCTCACAATCAATCCCCGGCTCATCCTCCCACACGTCCAGCACGACCGCCCCTAACTTGCCCGATTGTATCGCCGCCTTTAATGCTGCCGTATCGTGCACACCGCCCCGCGATGTATTGATAAACACGCAGCCGGCCTTCAGCGAAGCAAAAAACTCATCATCCGCCAAATGATACGTCTTATCCCGCCCCTCTCTCGTCAACGGCGTATGCAGCGTTACAAAGTCGCAATTGAATATCTCCTTCAGTTGAACAAATTCGCTCCGGCCCAAATACCGCTGCACCCTCTGCAAAGCAGCTTCATAATTTTTGTCTCTGTGCTTTCTGTGTTCTCTGTGGCTTCTATATCTTTGCAACGGCGGGTCGTTGAGTTTCAGCTTCATCCCCAGCGCAGCGCACTTTTTCGCCACCCTGCTGCCGACGTTGCCGGCACCGACTATGCCGATGCTCTTGCCCTCGAGGGCAATGTTGTGTTTTTTGCCGACCGAAAGCAGCGCCGCCACGATATACTCGGCCACGGAATTGGCATTCGAGCCGGGCGCCGATGCAAAACCAATCCCCTTACTTTTAAGGTATTCAACATCTATATGCTCGAGGCCTATCGTCGCCGTTGCAACGAACTTGGCCTTACTGCCCGAAAGCAATTGCTCGTTCACCTTCGTTATACTGCGCACCAGCAGACAATCCGCATCCCGCACAGTATCGGCGCTCATCTTTCGACCCGGCACAAGCTCCACATCGCCAATCGAAGCGAAGCACTGAGCTGCAAACGGTATATTCTCATCCGCCACGATTTTCATTTGCCGTCCAGTTCAAAACCTGCAACCTTTGTGCCGCAATCGGGACAGCGGGAATCCTTCACGTAATTCGCCGAGACCTCGTAGCCAATCCGCTCTATCAGCAGCCGGCCGCAATTATAGCAGAACGTGCTCTCCGTCCTCGACCCCGGGACATTGCCTAAATAGACATAATGCAGCCCCGCCGATTTGCCAATCTCGTATGCCCGCTCCAAGCTCTCCAGTGGCGTCGGGACCGCATCCAGATATTTGTACTGCGGATGGAACCGGCTGATATGCCACGGCACATCCGCCCCTGCCTTTGTCACTATGAACTCCGCTGATTTCTTCAATTCCTTCTGCGAATCATTCTCGTCCGGCACTAAAAGCGTCGTGACCTCCAGCCATATATCCGTATTTTTTGCGATATGCTCTATTGTCTCGAGCACAGGGGCCAGGTTCGCCTTGCAAAGCCGGCTGTAATAATCCTCACTGAACGCCTTCAAATCCACGTTTATCCCATCAAGCCATTCCGCCGCAAAATCAATCGCCTCCGGCGTCTGGTAGCCGTTGCTCACAAACACATTTGTCAGGCCCTTTTCCTTTGCAAGGCGTCCGCAATCCGCACAAAGCTCCATAAAGACCGTCGGCTCGGTATAAGTATATGCGATACTCTTACAGCCGCTGCGCAGAGCCGCCTTTACTATGGTCTCGGGACTAATCGGCTCGCCGTCAATGCCGCCGGTCTCGATTGCCGCCTGGCTTATCTGCCAGTTCTGGCAGAACTCGCACCGGAAATTGCACCCCATCGTCGCTATCGAAAAGCTCCTGCTGCCCGGCTGAAAATGAAACAACGGCTTCTTCTCTATCGGGTCAGGGTTCGCACTGATAACCTTATCGTAATTCAGCGAATACAGCACCCCTTCCACGTTCTTCCGCACCCGGCAAAACCCCAGCTTCCCATCGCCAATCAAGCACCTGTGCGCGCACAGCTTACACCGCACCTTCTTATCTTCCCCCGATGCTTCCCACAACACCGCCTTTTTCAATCCCTCATCAGCCATTGTCCAACCTTCTCACACAACGAGCGATACATAAACCGAAATACTTAACGTCTCATCCGGTTCCGCAGCACTCTGCAAGGACCTTCACCGGATGCCGCACAATTTTATTGCTTATATGCTCGATTTGCATACCGCAGGCGGCGCACTCGGTGAGTACGTACTGCGTATCGCAGTTGTCCAGGGCTTCTTTTAAGCTCGCTGAAATTGCCTCGCTGAGCTGGTAATTTTTCTTCTGCATTCCGAACGTCCCTGCCAGGCCGCAGCAGCCCGCCTTCAAATCGGTAACCTCCAGGCCGCACAACTGACGCAAAAGTTCGATACTCGCACCGCAAGCGTCTATCGCAAACAAATGGCAGGGCGTATGATAAACATATTCCCGCGAGATTTTCTTCTCACACTTTTTGAGCTTGCCCTGCCTTTTCAACGCAAGCAAGTACCCCATCAACTCGAACGTATTGTCGCTTACCAGCTTCGCATCTTCACCCGAGACATAATGCCCGAGCTCCTGCTGCAGGCACAGGGCGGCGCTCGGCTCGGAGCATATAATTTTGCAGCCGTCCCGAACCGCCTTTGCCAAATACTTCACACTGTACGCCAAATCCCTTTTTGCAGTTTTCACGTCCCCATAGACAATGGCCGGCAGGGGGGCAGGCCGCTGCTTCGGCAGCACTACGTCAATATCGTTATGCCGAAGAACGTTAATTACCGCATAACCCAATTCGTGGTCGTTATAATTTGCAAACGTATCGACAAAGTATGCGACCCTGTCAATCGGCTTATCAACAGGCCCCAGCGCCTCGATGTATTTTCCGCCGGCGGCCAGGAACGAGCCCCAAGCGAATTTCGGCATAGCCCTTCGCCTGTCTATGCCCGCCGCCTTTTCCAGCAGCCATTTCGTTATGCCAAGGCCCATCACAAGATTCGATACCGGCCCAAACATACTGCCCAGAATACTGAGGTATCGATTATGCCCCAGGACGAACTCGGCCCGGCGCAGCCCTTTGCGCCGAACGTACTCCGCCCGCGCAGCCGTCATCAACTTCGATACATCCACTCCCGACGGGCAGTCAACCGCACACATCTTGCAGTTCACGCACAAATCCAGAAACTTTCTGAACTCAGCCGAGGCCAAATCTCCATCTTCCAATTGTCCCGTCGCCCAGAACCTCAGGATATTTACCTTCGCCCGCGACGTATTCAGCTCCTCTGTCATCGCCCGAAACACCGGGCACATCCGAAGCTCGCTCTCGGTGCTCCTGCATATTCCGCAGCCGCTGCACTGTTCTAATTCAAGCTCAACCTCATCTTTTGAAAAGAACATTCCGCATTTGCCGAACGTTCGCTGCGGCAGGACCCTCTTTTGCGCCCTGAGGTTTTTCACCATAATATCGGCATCGTCGTTGATTATCTTGCCCGGGTTCAATACCCCCTTCGGGTCGAATATTCGCTTGATGCCGCAGAGCAAATCGTAAAACTCGTCGCCATACTGCCGTCTGACAAACGCCGCCCGCACCAGGCCGTCTGCGTGCTCGCCGCTAATCGAGCCGCCCAACGACCACGCCAGCGTAAATACATCGTTCGCAATCCGCTGCATCTTCTCGACATCACCGTCCTCACCCAAATCCAGGTAGGGCCGAATATGAAGCTCCCCGTCGCCGGCGTGCCCGTAAAAGCTCATCACAATACCGTAACGGAGGCCAATCTGCTCCAATCCCGCTACGTACTCGGCCAACTTCGTATTTTCGACCGAAACGTCCTCGATAAAAGGCACAGCCCGCCGATGCCCCCTTTCACTGTCCAGCAGCGGCACCGCATCTTTGCGCATACGCCACAGCCGAGTCTGCTTGTCCTCATCAAAAAGCGGCATATTCCCTTTCGACAGCCCCCCAACCGCCGCCACAGTCCGCTCTATCGACTCGGCCACCTGCTTATCCGTCCGGCCCGTATGCTCAACCAGCAGCACCACCGCACAACCGGCCGGCAGAAGGTCTCCGTATGCCGGCAGCCGCTGCCTGGCCATATCCATCAACCTGCCGTCCATTAGCTCGCACGCGCTCGCACCGCTGCTTACAATTATCGGCACCGCTTTGGCCATCCGCTCCATAGAATCAAACTCAAGCTGTACAAGCCCCTTCGCCGCCGGCAGCGCCACCGTCCTGAGCGTAACCTTCGTAAATATACCTAACGTTCCCTCGGAGCCGGCCAACAAGGCGGCCATATCGACTTTTTGCCCGTGACATATCCAGCCTATCATATACCCGCTGCGATTGCGTTTCGTACCCGGAAGCGCCTTTGTTATTATGTCGCCGGCGCCCGAGAGAAGCCCCAGAACCTCACCTGCAAGGCTTGCAACCTTTTCGTCTTGCACCTTTGCCGGCTCGACGTTATTAGCAAACTCCACTATGCTGCCGTCCGCTAATACCACCTCGACGCTTTCCACGTAATCGCCAATGTACCCGTACTGCAGCGAATGCGCGCCCGTCGCATTGTTCGCAACACAGCCGCCTATCACCGCCCGATTAGCCGTTGAGGGGTCGGGTCCGATTTTCCTGCCGAGGCCGGCCAAATAATTATTCAAATCGCTGAGCACGACGCCCGGCTCGCACTCAACCGTCCGGCCCTGCTCGCCGGCGCCTAAAATCCTGTTCATATACCGCGTCACATCGAGCACAATCCCGGCGCAAAGCGATTCGCCCGCAACGCCGCTGCCCGCTCCCCTGGCGGCTATCGCCAATTGATTTTCCCCGGCGTATTTCACCGCCGCAGAGACATCGTCCCTGTCCCGGGGCGCCACCACACACGCCGGCACTATCTGGTAAATGCTCGCATCGCTGCTGAAAGCCGTCCTGCTGAGCTTATCTGATAATATGTCACCGGCAATCACCCCGGCCAAATCCGCCGCGATGCGCCCTGAATTGCTGAACCTCACCTGATTAATCCTCTATGCCACCAGGAAGCCGTATCGAATTGCCCGCACTTGCCGACCTGAGCGCCTCCAGGTCCTTCTTGCTTACCTCGCCCCTGATGAATTGCTGCACTATCGTATTCGGATGATTACGGATATGCTCGGCATCGCCGTCCGCAACTATTCTGCTGTTATGAAGCATCACTATACGGTCCGCTATCTTGTACGCGCTTCTCATATCGTGAGTTACCGCGACGCTCGTCACCGCCAGTTCCCGCTCTAATTTCAATATCAGCTCGTTGATAATATCCGCACGAATCGGGTCCAGACCCGTTGTCGGCTCGTCGTAGAGTATCACCTCGGGTCCGAGCGCTATGGCCCGCGCCAGCGCAACACGCTTGCGCTGACCGCCCGACAGGTTCGCCGGGAAAAAGTCCTGAAAACCATTCAAGCCGACCATCGTCAGCTTCTGCTTGACAAGCTCCTCGACCGCGCTGAACCTCGTTATCTTGCAGTGCTGCCTGACCGGAAACATTATATTCTCCGCCACACTCAAACTGTCAAACAGCGCACCAGCCTGAAACAGATAACCAAAATGGGCGCGAACGCCGTTCAACTGTTCCTCACCAAGATTGTCAATCCGATGCCCCTTAAAATAAACCTCACCTGATGTAGGCCGATGCAATAATATCATATGCTTCAGCAGCACCGTCTTACCGCACCCGCTCGGCCCTATAACTACCGTCGTCTTGCCCTTTTCCACCGCCAGGTTCAAACCGTCAAGAACAACGTGGTCGCCGAATTTTTTCGTCACATTCCTTAAAACAATCAACCCGTCGCTGTCCTTAACAGCCCCATTGCCGCCCGGCTCGGTCACATCTTCGGTCGCCGTCTGCTCACTGTTATCCGCCTTATCCTGCACTTTTGACTTTCGAGCGTCTGTCATCTTCCTTCTGTCTCGACCGCATTACCCCACCAAGCTGCGCAATTGCCAGAACATATTGTATATCGTCTTGAATATCATCACCAGCACAAAATCTATCATCAGTATCGAGATAAAGCTCATCACGAACGCCTCTGTGCACGCCCGCCCGACACCCTGCGCCCCTTCTTTGCAGTGAAATCCCTTGTAGCAGCTAATAACTGCGATGGCGCCGCCGAAGAAAAAGCCCTTGATAACACCGCACGCCACATCCCACAGCTCCACACCGAAAGTGCTGAAACTCCAGTAAGCGCGGGCGTTGATTTGAAGATGAACCACGCTCACAAACCAGCCGCCGGCGATGCCGAGCAAATCCGCATAGATAATCAACGCCGGAGTCAAAAGAAGACACGCCAACACCCGGGGCGCCACAAGATAACGAACGGGGTCCGTACCCATACTCTCGATTGCATCTATCTGCTCGGTAACCTTCATCGTCCCAAGCTCAGCCGTAAGGGC
>CAYMYK010000143.1:0-7742 GCA_964394625.1 uncultured Pirellulales bacterium | reverse complement strand
TGCCGCAGGCGGAGCTGTTTTGCTTGTCGATTACTACCACAAGCTCTTCGGCGGACGAGCTATGCGCGCAAGCACACTTAAAGCCCTCATCATCCACGCCGCCGACGACCGCGGGTTAGCCGGACCCGACTACAAGTTCGGCTGGGGTCTTATGAACACGAAAGCCGCCGCCGACATTATAGCCGAACAGAACGAGTTCCCCGATGCAAACATAATTGTCGAAGCGCTCCTCGACGACGTCAACACTGTCCACACTTACGCCTTCGATTCAGACGGCGCAAACCCCATCCGCGCAACCCTCTGCTGGACCGACCCGCCTGCCTCGGCACTCTCCCAGCTCGATGACCCTTCGCCCCGACTAATCAACGACCTCGACCTGCAAATCATCGACCCCAACGGTTTTACATACTATCCCTATATCCTCGACCCCGCTGTCCCTGATGCACCTGCAGCCACCGGCGACAACATCCTCGACAACATCGAGCAGGTGCTGATTCAGCCGCCTGCCCTTACCGGCATATACGCTGTCCGTATCGGTTACAAAGGCCCGCTCACCAACGGTCAGCAGTATTATTCTTTGATTGTCACCGGCCAAAGGACACAGCCGTTCATCCCCGCCGACTTCAACAGGGACGGTCTCGTTAACATCGGCGACCTCGCAATCCTCGCGGACTACTGGCTCAGCGACGAACCTTCTGTGGACATAGCTCCCTCACAAGCCGACGGCGTCGTCAACTTCAAAGACCTCGCACTATTTGCCCAAAGCTTCGAATAACCTCTTCTCCGTCGCTGTCTCTAAAGTCACTTTCGCAATCACCTCCGCTCTGCTATAATGTACCCCGATTGTTAACCCCTGTTAAAGGTAATGGATATGAGCGAACAGATAATCTCTCGACGTCGGCTTCTTGCAGCCACTGCCGCCACGGCAACCGCAGCCGCTGTGGGTAATGCCACCTCTGCTGCGGAAAAAGCGAAAACCACCTCATTTACCTACTGCCTCAACACCGCCACCATCCGAGGCCACAAACTGGCCATCGTCGAAGAAATCGAAATCACCGCAAAAGCCGGCTATACCGGTATCGAGCCCTGGATAACCAAAATACACGAATACACTGAATCCGGCGGTTCCCTGGACGACCTGCGCAAACGTCTCAAAGACCTTGGCCTTAGCGTCGAAAGCTGCATCGCCTTTTCCGCCTGGATTGTTGACGACCCCGCCGAACGCGCCAAAGGCCTCGAACAGGCTAGGCGTGATATGGATGCCCTCGCCCAAATCGGCGCCAAACGCATCGCCGCGCCGCCCGCCGGCGCCACCCGCAAGCCGGGCCTCGACCTGCTAAAAGCCGCCGAAAGATACCGTACCCTTCTTGAGCTCGGCGACCAAATTGGAGTTCGCCCGCAGCTCGAACACTGGGCATTTTCCAAAAACGTAAGCCGACTCGGCGAGGCAATGTTCGTCGCCGCCGAATCCGGCCACCCGAAGGCCTGCATCCTCGCCGACGCCTACCACATCTACAAGGCCGGCTCCGACCACCACGGCCTCAAGCTCCTCAGCCCACACGCCACTCCCGTCTTCCACATAAACGACTACCCCGCCGAGCCCACGCGGGAAACCATCACAGATGCCGACCGAGTTTATCCCGGAGATGGCATAGCACCGCTGACGCAGATCCTCGGCGACCTTGCCGCCTACGGCTCCACCACCGTCCTCTCGCTCGAGCTCTTCAACCCCGAATATTGGAAGAGCGACGATGCCTTTACCGTCGCAAAGACCGGCCTGCGAAAAACAAAAGCCGCCGTCAAAACGGCCCTGACATAAAAGACAAATTCATACGACCCTGAATCGTCCGTCGATAATAAGGAGACAATTAAGTGACCTCACTCAGACGTTTCAATTGCCCAGCCGCCCTTTTCGTGCTCCTGGCCGTAATAATCCTCTCCGGATGCGCCGGCTCCGCACGAACATCCGCAATCAACCTTTTCAACGGCAAGGACCTCACCGGCTGGTACACCGTCATTGAAAAAGTCGGCATTAATAGTGACCCCGAAGGTATTTTCAAAGTCGAAAACGGCATCCTCCACGTCTCCGGAAAGCAGTTCGGCTACCTCGGCACAAAGAAAGAATACGAAAACTACCATCTCATTGTCGAATTCAAATGGGGCGAAAAAAAGTTCCCACCACGCGAAAACGCAAAGCGCGACAGCGGCGTCCTTTATCATTTCCCCAAGGACAAGCAGGATGAAGTCTGGCCCTATTCAATCGAATGTCAGATTCAGGAAGGCGACTGCGGCGACATCTGGCTCGTCGGCCCCGCCATCACCGCCAACGGCAAACGATTCGACAAAAAATACGACAGAATCATAAAGACACAAGACGTCGAAAAACCGCACGGCCGGTGGAACATCATCGAGGTCATTGCCGATGGTGACAAGATTACACATATTGTCAACGGTGTTGTCGTCAACCAGGCCGGCGACCTCAGCGTCCAAAAAGGCAGAATCCTCATCCAGTCCGAAGGGGCGGAAATTTACTACCGCAAGGTCGTCCTCATACCCTTGTCGCGATAATATAGATATGCCTCTCTCTGATGACATAAAGCAAAAGGCCCTACGCCTGGGTTTCGCCCTCGTCGGCATAACCGATGCCTCGCCGGTCGGCGACAACCACGTTGAGTGTCTTAAGAGTTGGCTCGCTGCCGGTTTCGCTGCCGGTATGGGCTATATGCAGAGAAACCTCGAAAAGCGTCTCGAACCCGCAAAGCTCCTCGAAGGCGCAAGGTCCGTCATTGTCGTTGCTCTCAGCTACAAACCGCCTGAATTTCCCTCATTGCCGACGGTGGGCCCGGCAGGCCGCGTCGCGCACTATGCACAATACGAAGACTATCACCCGTTCATAAAAAAACAGCTTCGCAAGCTGACGGATTTCATCATTTCGGTCGCCGGGCCGGGCCTCAAATTCAAAATCTGCTGCGACTCAGCACCCGTTCTGGAACGTGCGCTCGCCGAACGCGCCGGGCTGGGCTTCATCGGAAAAAACCACATGCTTATCAACCCCGGTCTCGGCCCTGAGTTCTTCCTCGGCGAGCTTCTGACGAATATCGAGCTTGTACCCAGTGAGCCAATAAAGAATTCCTGTGGCGACTGCAACAAATGTCTCAACGCTTGTCCGACGGGCGCCTTAAGGCCGGATGGATACTTCGACGCGAATAAATGTATCAGCTACCTCACCATCGAACACAGAGGTGACATCCCCGAAAACCTCGCCGAAAAAATCGGCGACCGGCTTTTCGGCTGCGACCAGTGCGTCCTCGCCTGCCCATACCAGCACCGCGCACCTGCGTTAACCAACCCACTGCTCAAATTCCACCCTGAAAGGGCGATGCTCGACCTTAACCTCGTTCTGGGGCTGAACGAAAACGACTTTGTGACACGTTTTTCCGGCTCGCCGCTGCATCGCACGGGTTTGCAGCGCCTCAAGCGAAACGCCGCTATTTGCCTCGAAAACGCCCGGCGAGATGTTCCACGGTAGCCCTTGACAAATATCCCAATAACCGGCTGTCTAAACAGAAGATTTCAATCGATTATTTCAAACGTTCGTTTTATACTATAGTATGAAACGACCGTTTGGGAGCTGCATAATGGATAATGTGGATTTTGCAAATAGTGAGGCAAGGCCAAAAGACGCCAGGGAGCGGCTTTTGGCCGTGGCTGAAGAGCTCTTTGCTGAGAACGGCTTTGAGGGAACGTCTATTCGGGATGTTACGGGCAAGGCGAATTGCAACCTCGCTTCGGTGAACTATCATTTTGGCAGCAAGGAAGAACTCTACTGTGAGCTCTTCAGGCGTCGTTTGCGCCGGATGAAGCAGGACCGTTTGGTAAGTATTGAGACGGCTATGGCCGAGAAACCTGCGCCAACCCTCAACGGTCTGCTTTCTGCCTTTTCGAAGGCCTTCGCCGAGCCCTTTGCCGATTTAGACGACAGCCGGCGCTTTATGGACTTGTTTGCGCGCGAGATGGTTGACAGGCGTCTGCCGGCGGGACTGTTTGTGGAAGAATTAGCCGGGCCGACCCTGGCCGCTCTCGGACAGGCCCTTCAGTTAGTTTGTCCGGGTCTTGGCGAGACGGCGGCGAAGCAGTGTATTATGTCGCTGATTGCCCAGTTGATTCACGCAGTTCATATCAAGGCGATGTTTGAGGGTACGGTAACCTTCGAATCGCCGGCCTTTGACATACCCGGGATTATCGAGCATATCGTCAAATTTTCCGCTGCCGGCATTTGTGCCTACGGTCAAAAGAAAGGTCGGTCCGATGCCCGGTAGAGCTGCAATAGAATATTCTGTCGTAATCGTCGTTTTTGGCCTGACCGCCGGCGGCTGTATGGTCGGCCCGAAGTACCACAGACCCGCCACTGCTGCCGATACCGACGAGGCCTTCTTCAACGCCGCCGACCACATCCAGGACCCGAACGCGATGCCGCTGCGTGACACCTGGTGGCAGCGATTCGGTGACGACATTACCGCGCAGCTCGTCACCGAGGCGCTCGAAAACAACTACGACCTCAGGGCATCGGCCGCAAGGGTGCTCGAGGCACAGGCTGGCCTTGCGCAGAGTCAAGGCGCCCTCTGGCCCGATGTATCCTACGGTATTTCAAGAACACGCAACAAATCTTCCTTTAATTTCGGCACCGGAAGGATCAGCCCCCTTACGACCACCTACTCACAGGGTATCTCGATTACCTATATCGTTGACCTGTGGGGAAAGCTCCGGCACGCAGAAAGGGCCGCCTGGGCCGATGTGCTCGCCGCAGCACAAAATCAACAGGCGCTCACAAATGCCCTTATAGCCAATGTCATTAACGCCAGGGTACAGATTGCAACGCTCCAGGGACGACTGGCCATCGCCAGGGCAAATATCGAGAGTCGCACCAATACCCTCCGGATTGTTGAACGTCGCTACAGCCGGGGACTCGTCGGCCCCGTCGATGTGCGGCTCGCTCGCGAGAATCTCGCTGCCGCTCAGGCTGCGGAACCCGTCATCGAGCAGTTACTTGTAATTGCCCGGCACGCCCTCGACGTGCTGCTGGCGCGACGTCCCGGCTCGTCCCCGCCCCTGCCCAAGACCCTTGCTGACCTGCCGGACCTCTGTCCCGTTCCCGTCGGCATGCCTGCCTCGCTTCTCGACCGCCGTCCCGATATCCAGGCCGGAGAATTCTCGCTCCGAGCCGCCAATCAGAGAGTTGGTGTCACCATCGCTCAGCTTTTTCCCGACCTTACCCTCACCGGCAACCTCGGGCGTAGCGCCGATATCTGGAACGACCTCTGGATAGACGAGACCGAGGTCTATTCCGCGGTAATCAATATCGCCCAGCCAATCTTCAAGGGAGGCCTCCTCCGCGCACAGGTCAAGGCGGCAAAGGCACGCTATGAGCAGCTCGCCGCCACTTATGCCGCCACCGTCCTGACGGCGCTGAGGGAGGTTGAGGATTCCCTCGCTGCTGAGCAGTTGCTCCAGAAACAATTGCAGTACGCCCAGGTTCGCCTCGCCGAGGCACGCGCTGCTGAGCAGCTCTCAACGGAGCGATACCAGCGTGGTGTCGAGACTATTTTGACTGTCCTCGAATCCGAACGGCGCCGATATATTGCCGCCGAGCGGCTCGCCATTCTCAAAGCACAAATCTGGACGACCCGCGTAAACCTGCACTTAGCTCTCGGCGGAAACTGGCTCGAACAAGAACAAACACAGGGATAATTAATGCGGTAATATGGATATGGATCGGACCAGAGAAAAAGCCAACGTATTCGTCAAGCTCCTCGGAAGGCATAAGCAGGCGGTAATCGCTTCTTTCGTAATCGCATCAGCCGTTGCCCTGGCCTGGCTCATGGTCGTCTCACGAAAACCTCCGCAGCGCGTCGAGATAGAGGTCCCCGCGCCTCTCGTCGAAGTCGAGCGACTCAGCGTCAGAGACATCCCTATGGTAGTCAGCAGCTACGGCACCGTCACCCCAAAGGTCGAGGTCGAGATTGCACCACAGGTCGCCGGAAATGTCGTCTGGGTCAATGCCAGCTTTCGAGCAGGGGGGATCATTTCGGCAAATCAGCCCATAATCAAAATCGACCCGAGAGACTACGAGCTCGCCGTTCGCCAGGCCGAGGCCCTTGTTGCCGAGGCCGATGTCGTACTCGACATCGAAAAGGCCGAAGCCGCTGTCGCAAAGAAAGAGTGGCAGCAGCTCAATCCAAATACCGAACCTGACTCACCGCTTGTGCTGCGCGAGCCACAGATTCGCCGTGCCGAAGCTCAGCTCGAATCCGCAAAAGCACGACTCGAAACCGCCCAGCTCAATCTCGAAAGAACCGTTGTTTCGCTCCCTATCGACGTCCGCGTCATAAATGAACAGGTTGACCTCGGGCAGTTTGTAGCTGTAGGCCGCTCTGTCGGCTCCGCTTATGGCATTGAAGCGGTTGAAATTGAAGTGCCGCTCGAAGATGACGAGCTCGCCTGGTTTGACATCCCCCGGCAGTCTGGCGCGGTAAACGCAGACCACGATTCTGCCGAAGCCACAATCGCTCACGTCGTGGCAAACATCGCCGGCCGCCGGCACGTATGGATCGGATATGTGAAGCGAACCACCGGCGAAGTCGACAGGAATTCACGCCTCGTTTCCGTCGTTGTTGAGGTCACAAATCCCTCAGACCCTGCCGGGGAGACACCGCCCCTCGTACCCGGTATGTTTGTCAAAGTTCAGATTCAGGGACGTACCCTCAAAAACGCCGTCGCCGTCCCACGAGACGCGGTTCGCCAGAGCAACGAGGTCTGGCTCGTCAATGACGGCAAGCTCCGGATTCGACCTCTCGATATAGTCCGCGCCGACAGGAATTTCGCCTATGCAGTCTCAGGTGTCGAGCACGGAGATATGATTGTCCTGAGTTCCCTCGATGCGGCAAGCGACGGTATGAATGTTCGAACACAGGTAAGAGCGGACACCGAACAGCAGAATATCAACGCAGATGCAAACCGGCTCGATGTTCAGGGGGCCGATGAATGAAGGATTTGACGGAAAACAAAGGCCTGCTGGCTTGGTTCGCCTCAAATCACGTCGCCGCCAATCTCCTCATGTTCCTTATCATTGCCGCGGGTCTGCTCACCGTATTTACGATGAAGGTCGAGTTCTTTCCGGAATTCGACCTCGATGTGATTACCGTCACCGTCCCATACCGAGGCGCTACTCCGACCGATGTCGAGGAAGGCGTCGTCTTGCGAGTCGAGGAAGCGATATCCGCTGTTGACGGAATAAAACGCATCACCGCCTCCGCCGCCGAAGGCGCCGGAATGGTTATAATCGAAGTCGAAGAGTACGCCGATACAAAAGACGTCCTCGATGACATAAAGGCCGAAGTTGACAGAATCATAACCTTCCCCAAAGAGACCGAAAAGCCCATCATAACCGAAATTACTACCCGCTACGAGGTAATCACCATCGTTCTCTATGGCGATGCCTCTGAAAAAACCCTCAAGAAACTCGCCGACGGGGTCCGCGATGACCTTACCGCCTTACCGAACATAAGCCAGATTGATGTCACCGGCGTCCGTCCCTACGAAATCTCAATTGAGGTCTCCGAAGAAAACCTTCGCCGATATGGTCTGAGCTTCGACCGGCTCGCCGCCATCGTCAGAAACTCATCCCTCGATGTCCCCGCCGGCTCCGTTAAAACCTCTGGTGGAGAAATCCTCGTAAGGACTCA
>CAYMYK010000142.1:0-7923 GCA_964394625.1 uncultured Pirellulales bacterium | reverse complement strand
GATGGGCTGAGCGATGCGAGGGTCGAGCTCGTAGGGGCCTCCTTCGATGGCGAGGGACTTTGCGTTGACGAGTGCGTCGGCAATTTTTTTGTGGGCGGATGCGAGTATTCTGCCGAGGGTTTGCCTGGAGACGTTCATTTTTTTTGCGGCCTCGGC
Source organism: uncultured Pirellulales bacterium (assembly GCA_964394625.1). Classification (GTDB taxonomy): domain Bacteria; phylum Planctomycetota; class Phycisphaerae; order Sedimentisphaerales; family Anaerobacaceae; genus JAUVYV01. The sequence goes on along the minus strand of CAYMYK010000142.1, from coordinate 7,767 downwards.
GTGGTAGAGGCCCTGAAGGTCGGTAAGGCGGATTGCTTCGAGCTCACCAATGGTGAGGGTGACATGCTGGAGGATGGACAGGGGAACTCCCCCAGGTTTATAGTAGCTGCTTCGAGGCAGGCAGCCGACCCGTCTGTAGTTTCTTGGTCGCGGCATAGTTTTTTTCGTTTTGCTACTTTAATCCTATAAGTCGATTCGTGTCCCTACAGGACATGTGAAACATCGTTCCGGGAAAAGATTTAACAATTGCCTTGTGGCGTTTATGCCTGTACAATGTGCGAGACCGATTTTTTGCACGCCGTAGTCTCGCAGGATTTCTGCAGTTTGTTCTATTCGTTTGTTAGAAGCGTTCAACAGATGCATTCCACCCAACACGGCATATATACGCTTTTGCGCGTTCAGCTTCGCAACGTAACTTAACGTGTTAGCTACACCGGAATGGGCACAGCCAAGAACGACAATCGGTCCATTATTTGAGTTAAGAAACAGCGCCTGGTCGTCCGGCAACCGGTCTTTGCTCCGGCAGGTTTCGTCAAGATAAAAGGCCCCGCCGACATCTTCAAAATCAGTGTTTCGTGGTATTTGGCCGGTGATGGAAAGATTTGGGAAAACTTGTGTTGGGTCTTGTGTCCAAACGACTCTTCCCGCACCGGCTAAGGTTTGAATTTTTTCAGCGGCGCATCGCGGCATGCCTATCATTCTGATATCGCCACCTTTTCGAGAAAACTTTGGTGACAGGGCTTCGGGGTGAACATATAAAACTGCTTTTTTAGCAATGTCAAGGACGGCCGACAAACCGCCTGTATGGTCATAATGACCGTGACTTAAAATGACGGCATCAGCCGTCGATAAATCGATTCCCGATATTTTTGCATTATGAATAAGAATTTCACTTTGACCTGTATCGAAGAGTACTCGCTTGCTGCCGTATTGTATCCAGAACGATAGGCCATGCTCGGCGAGGAAGTCCGGCTGTGATGCCGTGTTTTCAACCAGGATTGTAATGTGAATATCCTGTTTCATAAAAAATGCCTCATCGCACCGATTCACTCTGATTGGTCATATAGTTCACCTTTGGCTGCTGTCCGCCGCAGAAACGCAGGTTTGGCGTGTTGAATCAGTGGTCACAGATGTTGTCTCCCGCTTTGAGTGCGTCTTGAAGATAATCTGACAGAAGCTCTTCGGGCGAGCCGGCGGAGACGCCTACTATTACTTTGATGTTGCTGCCGGCAAGCAGTTGCTGTGCCCGCTGTCCCATACCGCCGGCAATAACAACGCTAACGTTGTTTTCGTGCAGCCATCTCGGCAGTGCTCCCGGCTCGTAAGAGGAGGGGGTCAGGTCTTTTCTGCTCACAATCTTTTGAGTTTCGTCATCGACGTCAAAGACCGCAAACTGGTCACAATGGCCGAAGTGAAGACTTAATTTACCCTGTGTCAACGGTATTGCTATACGCATTTCTTGACTCCTTAAAAGACACTTATTCCGTTTTAATCCAGTTCAAGCAAAGGCAACATTGCCTGTTCAAACGCTTTTGCCGTTTCGCTGTTAGCAAAATGCCGCATATACGGCCGGCCTGAATCGCAGGCGTCAACAATTTGGGGGTCGATGGGAATTCGTCCGAGGAAAGGGACATTCATTTGTTTTGCCATTTGCTCGCCGCCGCCCGACTTGAATATATCGGTGCGCCGGCCGCACTGCGGGCAGACAAAGCCGCTCATATTCTCCAGAACACCCAGAACAGGCAGGTTGAGATTACGGCAAAAAGTAATACTCTTTCGAACATCATTCAGCGCCACCTCCTGCGGGGTGGTAACAATGATTGCGCCGTCGGCATTTCCCAGAAGCTGCACAACTGAAAGCGGCTCGTCGCCGGTGCCCGGCGGGGAATCAATTATAAGATAATCCAGCTCGCCCCATTGCACATCCTTCAGGAATTGTTTAATCATCTGATATTTCATCGGTCCCCGCCATATCACGGCATCGTCGTTGTCCCGCAGCATAAAACCTATGGACATAACCTTTAAGTTCTCGGCGGTTTCAACGGGCAGTATGGTTGTGCCGGCCGCCTGGAGCGATTGGGTCTCGAGGTTCAAAAGCTTGGGTATGCTCGGCCCGTGAATATCAATATCGAGAAGACCGACGGTTTTGCCCGCAAGAGACAGAGAGACCGCCAGATTTATCGCCACGGTGCTTTTGCCGACGCCTCCTTTGCCGGAGAGCACTATTATCTGATGCTTAATGTGTTTCAAGTTTTGATTGATTTGCTCCTGCTCGGCCTGTATTTTCATTTGCTGGTCCCGGCCGGTTTGCTGAGTTTTTGCTTGTTCTGTCATAGCTGATTGTCTCTCTTTTCTATGGGGGTCAATTTCCTTTATTCTTTTTTAACATCGGGGCAGGCGTTTGAAATCCTGGCGGTCAGTACTATATCATATTTTTGAGCAAGTTTCTCAAAGGCCTTATTTAACTTATTGAAGACTGTGTGGCTTTGTCCTGAGATAAAGGTGCTCATCGACCCGGTCTTAATCTTCAGGTTATCGCCTTCGAGCAGTTCGACAAATTCGGTGATTGGTCTGCTCAAATCCTTTTGCCGCAATGGGTACAAACTTATTTCCGCCTGAACCTTCATAATCTCACCTGTCCTGCGATAAAAACGCCGTAAGGAATATGCAGCATACGGGCTGTCATATCAAGAAACGGTGCTATTGATCGAAACAGCCGGTTTTCGGGAACGAGACCGGCGACAGTCATAGAGACCTGGCCGAACGGCTCTAACAGCCGTCTCAACTGGCCCGGAGAAAACATACGGGCCTTTGCATATACCGATTCCGGATTCTGCTGCCTGATGCGGTTTAAGCGGGCTAATGAGTTCAATACACATACGAGCAGCCGGCCCGCCGGCTTGCGGGTGCAGCGCACCATCTCGGCGAGGACGACGGCGGGGTCATTGACAAACTCCAGCGTTGTAATAGCAGCCGTTATGTCAAAGCTGTCATCGTCAAAAGGCAAGGTGCGGGCATCTGCTGTTTGAAACGATGCGTTCGGAATATCTTTGCTTTGAGCAGTCTTTATCATACGCTCTGAAACATCGACACCGGTAACTTCAAATCCATAATCGCTGAAAAACTTACTCCAGTGCCCGGTTCCGCAGCCGAGGTCCAGCAGTTTGGCTCCCCGAACGTTCGGCAAAAGATACCTGAGAACGGCCTTTTTCTCCAGACGGTCATACACCGCACCTTCGGCGGTGTCGTACCACTTGTCATAGGAATCAGCAGACGCATCAAAATCGAAGCGTGCCGGCTTATCTGCCGTTTTTGGCAAATTGGAATTAGCCGATGGCATAAGTAACATTTCTCCACAGGGCCTTTATATCCTGAGATACCGCGCTGTCTGTATATTCCAGAACGGTTGATTTGTGAATCTGGGCTTTGGTAAAGGCATTATCGTAACGAATTTTACCAATTACCTTTATGTTTCTTTTGCGGGCATATTGTTCAATTTGCTCAGCCATAACTGGGTTTAAGTCAAACTTATTTACGGCGAGCAGCGCAGGAATGTTAAAACCGGCAGCCAAATCCGCCACACGGTCTAAATCGTGTCTGCCCGAAAGTGTCGGCTCTGTAATTATGAGCACCAAGTCTGCGCCGGTAATCGACGCAATAACCGGGCATCCGATTCCCGGCGAGCCGTCAACGATAATCAGGTTTTTCTTTGTCCGGGCGGCGATCTTTTTAGCTTCCCTGCGAATCAAGCTTACTAATTTGCCGCTGTTTTCCTCGGCGATTCCAAGTTTGGCGTGAACCATTGTCCCAAATCTCGTATCCGATACGAACCACTGTCCGTTTATGCTGTCGTTAAACTCGATGGCGCCGGCGGGGCAGAATTCCACGCAAACCTTACAGCCCTCGCAGGAAATTGGGTCAATGGTAAAGGTTTTGGCCACTATGTCGTTTGCCGGACCGTTGAAGTTCACGGCATTGAACCTGCATACCTCCCGGCATTTTCCACAGCCGATACATTTTTCAGTAACCACCGATGCCAGTTTGCCGCCGCTAAAATCCTTTGTTTGTTTGACTTGCGGCTCGAGCACCAGATGCAAATCCGCTGCATCAACGTCGCAGTCGGCAAAGACGGCGTTTTTCGCGAGTGCTGCAAAAGACGCCACGATGCTTGTCTTGCCGGTTCCGCCTTTTCCGCTTATGACGACTAATTCTTTCAAAGCCAAGCTCCTGTTATCCGGTTATCGCAAAACGATACCCATTCTATCGGTTTTGCTTTTTTCTTCTATGACTTCGCTTATGTTTTCGCGCAGCACCTGAATTGCCTGCTCGACGGTATCTTTCCTGACGACCGCACAAACAAATTTGTTTCTTAATCTTGTTATATTTGGTCCGAACATCTGCCCTACAAGCACATCGACGTTTTGCAGGGCCGAGGCGGTGGCCCTGGCCTTTCCCAGGTCTCCGTGTGTTTTTGTTTCATCTTCTTTGTATTTGACATTATTTCTTTGTTCGATGAACTCTTGCCCACCGTCGGAAAAGCTATATATGCTGAAATACTTCGACATACCCACGTGATTGCCGCTTTTTAGTGTTTTGCCGTCGTCGGTTCCAAAGGCCGCCAAAAAACTGATGTCCCTTATTAACGTAATAGCTTGTTGGGGACATTCTCCTAAACACCCCTGGCATTCTACGCACTGCTCTTTGTCTATTTGTGCTACGGCTGCATTTATACTGATAGCCGACCGGGGGCAAACATCGACACAAAGGCCGCATCCGACACATCTGTTTTTGCTGATGTGCATCATTTTTCACTAATCTCCACAAAATACTTAAATTCACCTGATTAACATTATTCCATACGACTTCTTTCCAACATTTAATTTTAACAGGTCGCTTAAATGTCAGCTTCCTGCTGGTATTCGAGAGTACCCGGCTTTCGGGCCTTCAGCAGTCTTACAAACCGGTGAAGAAAAATATGCTCCTCAAAATTATCGAACCCGGCGTCAGAGAGTATTTTCTTCCAGTCATTTTGGATAAAATCAAAGGCATAAGGGCACTCCAGCATCTTAAAAGGAACCCTTAGATAAAAAGGCAGCTCTGGCAGTACAAGTTCGTTATAATCCAGAATAAGAAACTCTCCGCCGGGCTTCAGGGCCTTAGACGCATTTCCAACGATTAGCATCCGCACATCCTGCGGAAAGCCGTGCAGAACGAAAGATATAAAAACTTTGCTAAACCTATTATTATAAGGCAGCGGCCGGTCAATTCTTTGGTTAATCACCTTTACGTTGGGAAAACCGACGCATCTTTTTCTGAATTGGGCAATCATATCGCCGGAGATATCAAGGCCGAGCAGTTCGCCTCTGTCGGACAGGTATTCGGCCATAAGGCAGGCGTTTCTGCCTGTGCCTGCGCCCAAATCGAGTATTCTGTCCTGTGGTTTGATGTTTGTCATACGTATAACTTGCCTCACAAACGGCAGATACCTTCCCAGCGTGGCAATATCAAGGACGGCATCATAGTGCCGGGCCATACCCGCCCTGATTTCAACTTTGGATTTAGGATATAATCTTTTCATTCAGAGATTCTGCCGGTCTCTTACCTGCATTTTGTGCGACTGAGGTTATACCTTTGGTTGCCCCGGCCCATAGAATTTGTCTGCGTTCAATCAGCTTTGTTTCAATATCCTTAAAATCGGCCTTGCGAAGCAAGCTTGCTATTTGCCCGCGATTATAATAATTCTCATTCCACAATCTTTGCGCCATCGAATCGCGGGGGAACTCGACGATTAAAATCTCACCACCCGGGCGCAATGTGCGATATGCCTGCTGCAAAACCTTTTGAGGATGCTGCATTTCGTGTAAAGCCCACATTATTACGACCGCGTCCATAGCTCCGTAAAAGGATTTAAGATTCACTGCATCTTTGCGGATGCACCTGATGTTTTCGTTGTTTTCGGCAATGCGCTTGTAATTCGGGAAGCTTTCGCCCGAAATGTCAACACCGGTTACCTTCCGGCCAAAGGTATCAGCCAGGTAGCGAACAAGTGCACAATCTCCGCAGCCGAGGTCAAGCACCTGTCTGGCTGAATGGAGCTCTCGTGCGATGCGCTTGTGCAAACGTGGTTTAATCTTGTCGTAAAAGTTATCAGGCAGCTTTGCAATCATTGGTAAGCCTAAAACGAAATAACATTATCAGCTTCTTTAACCCACTGGGCCAGTTCGGCCATCCTGGTTTGCTTTGTTCGGCCGTAGTGGTTTCTGTTAAATACAAGTAGGACGTCCGCCATTTGATTTTTTCTCCTTGTCGGGGCTAAAAAACTTTTCCCGCCACCAGAGGAAATGACCCCAGGGGTTATCGAGTTTGTATTTGTCCCGGTCGGGTACGCCGTTCCAGGAGCTGATTTGCTCCAGCAGCTCAGGACAGGGCTTATCTGTGGTTAGCAATTCGTATGCGCATTTGATAAGCGCAAATTTCTTATCTGCATCAGGGTCATCCGGATTTTTGTCGGGATGATATTTTATAGCCGCTTTGCGGTAGGCCTTTTTCAACTCTTGTTTACTCGTTGTTTCTTTTACATTGAAAATCTTACAGGCGGCCTTGCGGGCTTCTAAATCCCGGCTTATCCTTAGCATAAATTTTCCGTCGTCCGGTTTCATCAATTTCGCTCTCTAATTTTGCCAAAATCTTTTCATACAAACCGATAAACTCCTTTTGATATTCACCAAGCACATCAACAATCATTGTACCGACCGAATACGCCTCTGCGATTCGCCGGTCGTCGGGTATCTCAAGTATCACCTCTATATTTTCATCATCGCAGTACCGGCGCACCTGTTCATCACCTGAACCACTGCGGTTCACCACTACGGCAAAGGGCAAATTCAACTGTCTGACCATTGCAACGGCTAATTTCAAATCGTTCAGGCCGAACGGTGTCGGCTCGGTAACCAATAAAACAAAATCCGCACCTTTAACGACCTCAACTACCGGACAGGACGTGCCGGGCGGGGCATCTGCTATGACCACGGCATCGTTTACCGCTTCGGACTTAACACGTTTTATCAACGAAGGCGTGTGAATATCGCCGATTTTCAGCCGACCCTGTGCGAACTTTACGCCGTTTGCGGCGCCGAGGTCAACAAAGCCGATTTCTCTTTGCACTTCTGTAATCGCACCGGTCGGGCAGACCAGCATGCACCCGCCGCAGGAATGGCACAACTGCTCGAAGACGAGCGCCTTGTCTTTGAGGCAGATTATGGCGATGTACTGACAAAGCCGGCTGCATTTACCGCACCCGTCGCACTTTTGCGAATCAACTTGCGGCACACCGGTAGTAACGCTCTGTGTTTTGTATATCTTCGGCTTCAGGAATATATGCCCGTTCGGCTCTTCAACATCGCAATCAAGATACTGGACGGCTCCGCCCGTCCGGGCGATGGAATACGCTAAATTCGTCGCAACGGTTGTCTTGCCAGTGCCGCCTTTACCGCTTGCAATTGCGATTTTCATATCAAACTTACTCCACAATCGTATTAACTTTGTCCCAGTCAAATTTATCTTTCGCAATCCAACCTTGTTGCGGTAAAGAATCAAAGCAGACCGGCTTCGGATTACGTCATTGATTTCCCGGTAGAATTTGCCACTCTATCATAGTAAGCTTTTTTTTTGCATTTTTTGAATTTATCCTTGAAAGCTTTTTCGGATGAGCATTCCATCAGAAACTGTAGCGCACCGCAGTGTATATATTTGTATTATCTTCAAACT
>CAYMYK010000141.1:0-7933 GCA_964394625.1 uncultured Pirellulales bacterium | reverse complement strand
GTTATATCGGCTAAACTACTACTCAATTATTAGGTTTTGTTAGAGTGCCTAAATACTAACCACTAACGACTAATCAATTCTTCGTGACCGGAGTTTACCCTGGAGTGTCTGCTACCTTGTCTTTGCAACAGAGGGTGTCATTTCGTGGTTCCAATTCCTTAGTGTCTTTCCGTCTTGGTGGTTAAACTCTGCGGCAAACCCAAAAATTCACTTGACATCTAACTTCCAATGAAGTATAATACCCACCTAACATATGAAAGCTTGATACTAAATTACAAACACAAGGATTTTGAGATGACCACCAAAATCCACTTTGACCCGACTACAACCGATTTAACCCCGCCTGTGCCCGAATGTCTCTGTCGGGTAGCCCCGCGAGGCCGGGGTCATAAAAAATGCCGCGTGCATAGCACGCCTCAACAAGCGCGATACGCAATACGCAATACGAGATACGCGGCGAAGCCGCACCCTTTTATGCAAAACAAACCCAATTTTCACAAGGCCCACAATGAACCTAACTCTATACCTGAAAAGGATTTACGAAAAATATTCACCCCTTCGGACAATGAGAAACGAACCCAAAACGAACCCAATTCCCGAAAACCCCTAAAATGAACCTAACTCCATATAAGAAAAGAGATTACATAAAATATATGACCTTCGGGCCACAAAAAAACGAACCCAATTCAAACCCAATTTCAGAGAGGGCCAAATAACGCTGTCCGGGTCAGAGCTTTCGTACCAGGCCTCCTACTACTGCGTCGATCAGGTGTGCTGGTTGACGCGTGTGGTGTTCGAGGGTATAAGCATGGCTGGACCTTAACTGAATAGATGCGTTGTAATTCGTGGAAACAGATTATGAAAAAGATTGTGCTTTTGATGCTCCTGGTTTGCATGGCTGGTTCGTGCCAGGGGGCCCAGACGGATAATCGCCCGGCGGGGGAGCCTTATAAATGGCCTGGCGATGCGCAGGATATGAAGCTGGGGATAGGGATATGGTTTTATAGTCCCGAGCGGGCGGATAAGGTTTTCAAGGACGATTACCTGACGGCGGAACAGCCGTTCAACGAGAAATTTCTCGATGACCTGAGGCCGTTTAAGGTTATCCGCTTTACCGACTGGAACAAAATCCAGTTCAACCATACCTCGAAGTGGGAGCAGCGGCCGAAGAAGGACGTCCAGCCGGAAGACCAGGCCGGCGCCGTAGCGTACGAATGGATGATACAGATATGCAATACGCTTGGCGCAGATTTCTGGGTGAACGCGCCGCACATGGCCGACGACGATTACATGCACAAGCTGGCGCAGTTGATACATGATACGCTCGACCCGAAGCTGAAGTGCTACGTTGAGTATTCCAACGAGACGTGGAATTCCGCGTTCGGTAATGAGGGCCAGTTTGCCGAGGGGCGCACGACCGGGCAATATACATGGTGCGTCGATAACGGTAAACGCCTCGGATTCAGTGATAATGATACTGAGGCAGGAGCGCTTTACCATGTTTATGCGTCGTGCAATATGTTCAAGGCGTTCAAGGACGTGTACGGCGACGAGATGGACAAGCGCGTGGTAAAGGTGCTGGCCGGGTTTACGGTCGATGCTCGGCGGGTGAAGATGCACCTTCGGGGACTGGCTGACAGCAAGGTAAATGTCCACGGCATCCAGCCGGATGCTTATGCACTGGGGCCATACTTCGGCCATGACGTCGATGGCGATGACCCCAAAGCATTCGCGGAGCTGAGAAGGTCAATACAGAGCGTGGTGAAGTCTTCAATGAAAATCAAGAAGCTGCTCGAGGGGACAGGGATGGAGCTTGTCGCATATGAGGGCGGCCAGCACATCCTGAAAAACCCGGTCAATATCAACAAGGACCAGCGGATGTACCAATTGTATTGCGAGTATCTGGTCGAGATGTCGAAGATATACAAGACGTTCCTCGCTTACAACAACTGCAGCAAGTCCTCGTCTTTCGGCTATTTCGGCGCGAAGGAATACACCGGCCAACCCATGGCCGACGCCCCAAAGTACCGCGCCGCTTGGGACTGGATAATGAGATAAGCATTCTTTGCGCAGGCCGTTCGGCAGTTGTCTAAGCGGTCTTTGCGCAGTGCGAGTCGGCTGTAAAGAGCGAGCCCTGTTTGCCGAATTCGAGGGCAGCCCTTTTCTTCGCAGCCCGCCGATATGCTCGAACGCGGTGCTTTGACTTATGCCCGGCGGCCCTGGAATCGTCGGCGAACAGCATCGCTTGGCCACGTAATCGGCCACCGCCTTCAGTACCTGCGGCTACCCCGGCGTAAGCCGTTCTGCTGCCGTCCGATGCATATCCGGAACGCTCCATTTCGGCTGTTTTTTCCGTCGTCAACCCTATCACCCCGGCCAGCGCCTCGCGCAACCTCGCCAAGCGATGCCGTCCCGGCTCGCCCATAAGCGGCTCGTAAAGGCCCGCAAATCTTTCCGGCCAGATGCTGACGAAATCACCGCCCGGCCCGAACTTGCATACGGGCCCGATTTGCGCGTGTTTCTGACCGTACATTTCAACCCCCGGCTTAGCTGTTTTTGTCTGTTCGATTGTTAAAAACTGAAACTGCGGGCAACTATTTCTATCGGTAACAGTCCGGCGAAAACCCTAACAAAAACCGGACAAAAACACGCCTCCCAAAAGAATTTTTTGCACCCCCTGCCCGCAGTTTTGATAGCCGCAATAATATGGGACTGCGCCACAAATACCGACGAATTGCCACCCACAAAATATCCCCCCAGCACATCTTAAAATAATACGCGCACAGCACCGTTTGACTTAACAGTGTGCCCGCGGTATAATTACCCTTTTGTGTTTATTGCCTGTTATTTTAGGTGAGAAGATTATGTTGACCGGTTCCGTTGTCGCCGACGTTTTTCGCCCGGGCCAGAAGAAACGAGCGATTCTTTACGATACCGCTGTAATCCTGGCCGGGGCGATGCTGATTGGGCTGTCGGCACAGGTTAAGCTGCTGCTGCCTTTCAGCCCGGTCCCCGTTACCGGCCAGACGTTTGCCGTCCTCATCCTCGGCGCACTGCTGGGCGCCCGCCGGGGCGCACTGGCCGCAATTCTCTACATAGCACAGGGCGCGGCAGGTCTTCCTGTCTTCGCCGCAGGTCTCGGCCCGGCCGCGCTAATCGGGCCAACCGGCGGATACCTCATCGGCTTCGTACCCGCGGCCTGGCTCACCGGAAAGCTCGCCGAGCTCGGCTGGAACAAAAAAGTCCACACGACGATTCTCGCAATGCTCCTCGGCAATATCGTGATTTATACCTTTGGCGTTTCCTGGTTAGCGTTGCTGACGGGTTTCAAAACCGCGCTGACCGCCGGCCTGTATCCCTTCCTCGCCGGCGACGTGCTGAAGATTCTGCTCGCCGCCGCCCTTCTGCCCGCCGGCTGGAAGCTTCTCGAAAAACTTACTCCCCCCTCAACCAATAATCAATAATCAATCTCCCTGCCCCCTACCGGTCACCCGCAAACTCAATATTGCGCTGATAGAGCGTATCAAGCTCAGTCTCGCTCGAGTTCAGGCCGTTCCGCACACTCTCAATCTCGGCCCTCGAAAGCGAAATCTGGCCCTGAATACCCGTAAGCTCGCCCTGTATCGTTTCCAGGTCCCGCCTTGACCGGCTCAGCGAGCCCTGAATTTTCTCGACCTGTGCCCTCGAAAAATTGACCTGGTTTTGAATACGACCCAGCTCGGCCCGCGACGCCGTCAGCTCGCTTCGCACCGTCTCGGCATTCTCGGTGGCGTGAACAACGTCGTCGTACTTCGTCCGAAGCGTCATATATTCCATATCGAGATTATCGAGCTTCATCCTCGCATCGACGTAAAGCCATACCGCCGCACACAAACCGGCCATAAGCAAAAACACTACGATAACCGCCCCCGCACTCCAGCGCCGCTGCACCCGAGCCTTCGCTGCTTTCGCAGCGGCCTTCGGCCCGTCAACCTCCTCGCCGCCGAGAGCCGACGGGCTGAACGGCACATCCACAACGAACTTTTCCCCCTTGAACTTTCGTATCTGAACAACGCCGAGCCGACCCTGCTTTTCGACGGTCTCGCCGCTGAGCCCCTCGCGGGCCGCGTACTCATCGAGAGGCACAAGCTGCCGTTTGAATTGCGAGTCCGGCTTCGCCGGCTGCATAGCCGTCTCGCCTGGTCCGCTGCCGGTCATCGGTCTTTTATCCGAATTTTCCTTCCCATTCGCCATAGCATTACGCCGTCACGAAAACCTCCGGCAAAAACGCCGAACGAAAATAATCTACCAGTCACCGCCAAACAATTCCAGCAAAATTCTCATATTTCCGGCACCGCACATTCACTTGCCATCTCCACTTAACCCCCAGCCCGGCGGTGGAGCCCCACAGCCGCTCCTATCGGACGTTCACAGGCCACCAGCACGTCATCCCGGACGCAAAAGCGAAAATCATTGACTTGTACGGCTTGTTTTTGTTAAAATAATGTTGGGAGTATTTGCAGCACTGCTTCGCAACTTAAGCCGTAATGATGAGAAAACTCAATCTGCACCCGGCTATCTTCCGAGGAAGGTGTGGAAATGTCCGATAGCGCCAAAGCTCTCCTGTTTTCTGTTATGCTTGTTTTACTGTACGTTTTTCCCGCCGGTGCGCAACTGTGCCCGCTCGGCGACATCACCGGCGACTGCCGGGTCAACTACGATGACCTCACCATCCTTGCCGAGCAGTGGATGACGTGGCCGGAATGTTCCGGCATTGGCTGTGCAAATCTGGATGACATCGAAATAGTCGATATGAAGGACTGGGCGCTGTTTGCCGCCGACTGGCTCAAGGATGAGCGGGTCTTTACGCTGAAAATCAACGAGTTTATGGCCTCGAACAACAGTGCCACCGACATAAACGACCCACAGGGCGAGTATGACGACTGGCTCGAAATCTACAACCCGGGTCAGACCGCCCTTGACTTGGGCGGTTGCTACATCACGGACGATTTGGATGAGCCGATGAAGTGGCGGATTCCCGGCGGTGCCCCCGCCGAGACGACCGTTGAGCCGAATGGCTACCTTCTTCTCTGGGCCGACAGTGATACGGCGGACGGCCCGCTGCACGTCGGGTTCAAACTGAGTGCCGACGGTGAGCAAATCGGCCTAATTACCACCGACGGCAATACCGTCGTTGACAGCATCACCTTTACCGAGCAAAGCTCCGGAATCTCAATGGGTCGCTGGCCCGACGGCAATGATGCATACAATGCCTGGCGTTTTATGGCGACGCCGAGTCCGGCGGCAGAGAACAACGATGCGTACCTCGGCCTTGTTGACGATACCGAGTTCAGCCATAACCGCGGCTTCTACGATGCGCCGTTCGAGGTTATCATAACTTCTCAGACGCAGGGCGCCACCGTCTATTATACCACCGACGGCAACGCACCGGTTGAAAACGAGATGCCGACACCCGGCGCCGTCGAGTTCACAGGCCCGATTCCCATCAGCACAACGACCTGCGTCCGCGCAGCCGCAATCAGAACCGGGTGGATGCCGACAAATGTGGATGCGCAGACCTACATCTTCCTCGACGACGTCAAGGACCAGAGTAATACCGACGCCTATAGCCGGGGCTTTCCCGTCCTCTGGGAGGGTATGAGCGAGGTCAACGACGGCGATTACGAAATGGACCCCGCTGTTGTGTACGATGCCGCCTATAGCGACAAGCTCGACAGTGCAATGAAGGCGATTCCGACAATCTCACTGGCGACGAATATGGAGCACCTATTCGATAAATACACGGGAATCTACGTCAACACGTGGAAGTACCACAACCTGGAAATCGGTGAGGACTGGGAAAGACCCGTCTCGGTCGAATACTTCGACCCGTGCACCGGTGAGCAGTTCCAGCTCAACGCCGGCATTCGCATTGTCGGCAACCAGAGCCGGTGGACGAAAAATCCCAAGCATTCGCTGCGTTTGACTTTTACGCCTGAGTATGGGCCGACGAAGCTGGATTACCCGTTCTTTGAGAACACGGACATTGAGGTACATAATACCATAGCGCTTCGGGCACAGTATCACGTGAGCTGGCTTGACGTGACCCATGGCAAAGATGCCACACAGTACACCAGGGATATGTTTGCGCAGGATTCAATCCGCGATATGGGATACCTGTCGCCCGATTCGAAGTTTGTGCACCTCTACATTAACGGCCTGTACTGGGGACTATATCAGGCGAGCGAACGTCCTGACAATGCCTTTATGTCCGAGCATCTGGGCGGACGGGACGAAGACTACGAAGTAGTGGAAGGAATAATCGGCGGTACCGACGGTGTCGAGTACAAGGGCCCGGGTGACCAGACCTGGAGCTATATCTGGAATTACATCACCGCACACGACTACGACAATCCGGTTAGCGACAGCGAATACGCGGTCATCAAACAGTACGTCGATGTAACCCAGATGGCTGACTATATCATCTATATGACTTGGGCGTGCAACTGGGACTGGAATTCTAAGAACTGGTACGCGGCGAGCGTGCGTGGCGGACCAAGCGGGCCGCCTGCGGGCAAGTGGCGGTTCTACCCGTGGGACAGCGAGATTACTCTTCAGTGGTACAGCCAGATGCACGGCATACCTTTTACTGGTTACTATGATGCCGGGCCCGGCAAAATACATAACGCTTTGCACCAGCATCCGGAGTACAACCGGCTCTTCGGCGACCGCGTCCACAAGCTTTGCAGAAACGCCGGCGTGCTGACTACACAGCGGTGCATCGAACGCATCGAGAAGCGTGCCGAGCAGATTGAAACGGCTGTCATCGCCGAATCGGCCAGGTGGGGTGATTATGTTCAGGATCAACTCATCTCTGGCGACCCTCTCTATACACGTAACAACCACTGGACGCCGCAAAGGAATTCGCTGGTAAACACCTTTTTCCCGGGTAAGGCCAGTTACATCATCGGCGCCTACAACAGCAGAGGGCTGTACCCCGATGTTGACGCACCCGTCTTCTACGTCAACGGCGGCTACCAGCACGGCGGATACATCTCATCGACCGACTCGCTCTCAATAACCGCCTCAGCGGGAACAATCTATTACACGATTGACGGAAACGACATACTTATCTACGAAACCCCCGGACCACCGCCGCCACCGGTGACACTCGTTGCTGAAGCCGCCGCCAAAAAAGTCCTTGTGCCGACCAGTGACATCGGCACCACTTGGCGAGGCGGCAGCGAACCGTACAACGACTCCGGATGGACCGCCACCACGGGTGGTGTCGGATACGACACGGGATCGGACTTTGACCCATACTTCACGCTTGATGTCCAAAGTGAGATGTTGAACACGATGGCGAGCTGCTACATCCGTATCCCGTTCACAGTGGATGCCGGCGATCTGAGCAATTACACGTCGCTGACGTTGAAGATACGCTATGAAGACGGTTTCGTGGCCTTCATAAATGGAAGCGAAGTGGCAGGTGATCTTGACCAAGACCCGCTGCTGTGGAACTCGATTGCCACGGGCTGGCATGATGAAGGTCAGGCGATTGTTCTGCAGAGTTTCTACATTTCGAGTCATTTGGATAAGCTGCAGCCGGGTGATAACATTCTGGCAATACATGGGCTCAACCGGTATGACACGAGTTCGGACTTCTTGATTTCGGCTGAGCTTGAGGCGGCCGAAGGGAGCGGCTCTTCAGACCCGTGCGTTTCGGACAGCGCGATTGAATATGAAGGGGTGTTTACACTTGGTCACAGCAGCGCTGTAAAGGCACGGGCATTTGACGACCCTGACTGGAGCGCACTGACTGAAGCGGTGTACGCTATTGGTGACCTTGTCGGGAATCTTCGCATCAGCGAGATTATGTATCATCCTAAGGATACCGGTTCGCCGGATGATGCCAACGCCGAGTACATCGAGCTGGCCAATGTCGGGGCGAGCA
>CAYMYK010000140.1:0-8077 GCA_964394625.1 uncultured Pirellulales bacterium | reverse complement strand
CGGGCGGCGACGAATCATTTCTGGATGAGCTGCGCCAATGCGAGCGGTTATTACTCGCCTTACCCGTCCTGTTTTATCCAGCCGGACGGCAAAATCGTAAAGCAGTTGAAGCAGAACAAAGCCGGCATAATGGTCAACACCGTTGATTTGAGCAGAAAGTTTTACGACCCGATGGCGGGCTTTCGGGAACTGGCGATAGGTGGTAGAATGGACAATCGCGATTGAGTATGCGGCGGTATATGAGGTATAATGATACCAGGAGCAGGATATGATACGGCGCTGTGCGAAGCTGGATGAGTTTGAGCGAAGGCAGCTTGCACGCAGGGATATTACGTACCGTGACAATCTGCGGATATTCGAGTCTTTGCGCAAAGAGGCGGTTAATCTTGGTGCCTTCACTTTTGAGAACATAATGGACGGATTCGAGACTGATATTAAGGTTGCTCGTGCGATGAAGGGACTGGCCAAGTGACCGAAGAACTCATAGCAAGGATAGCTCGCTGTCTGGATGAGGGAAATATCCCTTATATGATAATGGGTGGTCAGGCGGTGCTTATTTACGGCAGGGCGAGGGTGACGCGCGATATAGACTTCACGCTGGGTATGGACAGCGACAAGTATGTGAAAATAGTGGAGCTCTGTAACAGTGTTGGTCTAAGGGTACTTACTCAGGACCCAAAAACTTTTACTGCTGAGACGATGGTATTGCCCGCCGAAGACCCTCTGTCTAAAATGAGAATCGATCTGACTTTTTCTTTCACACCTTATGAAAGACAGGCGATTGAGAGAGCTAAAAATATTGAAATTGCAGGTTATACTGTACGTTTCGCTACATGTGAGGATGTGATAATCCAGAAGATGGTGGCCGGCAGGGCGGTGGATATAGAAGATGCCAAGAGCATACTTGCAAAGCAGGGTGATGCGGTTGACATTGAGTATATAAGAAAATGGCTTGGCGAGTTCGAGGTGATGGAGGAATACGCCGGTGTCCTGAAGAGATTTGATGATTTAAGCGAATAAATAAACCCCACCATGGCAAAGAACGAGGACTATATGAAAAATGGCACAGTAAACGCCCCGCGGGGTTTCCTGGCGGCGGCGGTGGCTTGCGGTATTAAAAAATCAGGAAAGCCGGATTTGGGGCTGATTGTATGTCCTACCGGCGCAAAGGCGGCGGCGGTCTTTACCACGAACAAAATCGTCTCGGCGGCGGTCGGGATATGCAGACGGCACATCGGAAGCGCAAGGGTCTGTGCCGTTGTCGCCAACTCGGGTAACGCCAATGCCTGCACGGGACAGCAGGGAATTAAGAATGCAATAAGGATGTGCACAGAGCTTGCGAGGCGGATAGAAGCGGAGCCGCATCAGGTATTGGTTGCATCGACCGGTATCATCGGCGAGCAGCTACCTATCGCAAAAGTCAAAAAAGGCATTGCCGAGGCGTCCGGCAAACTTTCCGATTCGGCATCGGCGGGTCTGGCTTTTGCCCATTCGATTATGACGACCGATACAAAAGTAAAGCAGGCGTCCCGGCGAATTGTGATTTCCGGCAGGGAAGTGACAATAGCCGGTACCGCCAAGGGGGCCGGTATGATTGCCCCGAATATGGCCACTACGCTTTGCTTTATAACGACCGATGCCGCCATAAGCAAACTGCTGCTGTCAAAAGCGCTGAAGGCCGCCATCGGTGAATCGCTGAACAAGCTCTCAGTCGATGGCCATCAGAGCACAAATGATACGGCGATTGTTCTCGCCAGCGGCCTGGCGGGCAATCGGCCTATAGTGAGTCAGTGCCCGCGTTATAAAAGGTTTGCCGGGGCATTGACTGATTTGTGCGGCGATTTGGCCCGGCAGATGGCGCACGATGCCGAGGGAGCGACGCGAATCTTCAGGGTGGTTGTCACCGGGGCCGCTACGAAGGCCGACGCCGCAAAGGCGGCAAGGGCGGTAGCGAATTACGACCTTGTCAAATGCGCCGTCAACGGAGGCGATGCGAACTGGGGAAGAATTATCTGCGCGGTCGGCTCATCGGGTGTGAAATTGAACCCCGGCAAGCTCGGCTGCAAACTCGATAGTTTGACCGTTTTGCGAAACGGCGCACCCACTCGATTTGACGCCAAAAAGGCGAGCAGAATCGTCTCGCAGCCCGAGCATAGGATAACGGTTGACCTTGGGGCGGGCAGGCAGAGCGACTTTTGCTATGGCTGTGATTTGAGCAAGGAATACGTAACAATCAACGCGTATTATCATACCTGAGGTAGCGGCACCTGATGTACAGCATTGCAATAACCGCGCCGATAAAATCGGCAATCAAATCCAGCGCGGTATTGACGTAGCCGCCGACGCCGGCGCCCGGGATAGCGGCGGCGACGAGCGCTTCGACGATTTCGTTGAGTGCGCCGACGCCGAGACCGGCCATGACAACCACCACCGAGAGCGCCAGATAACGGTTCAGGTTTTCTTTTAGCACGGGCCGGAGCACGCAAAACATCGTCAGCGTTGAAGCTGCGAATCCCCAGATATGGACGAACTGGTCGTAGCGGAAGATAGGATATTTTGTGGAGAGGCGAATCAGGATTATCTCGTATAGGCGGGTTTGGTTGATATAAACGGCGCCGCCGGCCATATGCAGAATCGCCCAGATTGTCAGCCCGACGAGCGTGCCGTCGGTGTAAGGCACCTTGAAGAAACTTGCGGCGATTATCACGAGGCAGACGATGATAACCGCGGCGTATATGAGGAATTCGTAATTTCGCCGGGCGATAAAGATGCTGCCAAAGGCCGCCAGCGCAGCGACGTTCACAGCCAGCAGTAAAAAGTGTCTCTTTTTCAAGACCATTGCGGTATCGCTTTATACCCGGCGTTTATGTGTTCCCGGTGGTGGTGTTACAGCAATTTCGGCTAATTATATCGGCAGCGTGCTGGAATTGTCAATGGCCGGGGAGTTTGGATTTATGCCTTTTACAGAGCTGTCAAGCGCGGCACGGCACGGCTTTTTTCCATCGTTGTTGAAAAGTGCTTGAAAAGCTCTCTACTTTTAGTAAACTGCTACGTCTTTATGTGTTGTTGCAGGAAACTATTTGTAGTCAAGTGCTGAAGGAGCCGAAAAAGTGAAACCTGTTAAAACAATGCTGATGTCTGTGGGCTGTTTATTGGCGGCCGGTGGTGTCTGCTCAGCCCAGACGGCAACGGAGACTTCCGCCGCAGCGGGCACGTCGTCCGCTATCCCTGCGGTGTGGTGGCTCACATCCGTCGCCTCAATCGCCGCCCTTGTCGTGGCATATATATTCTACAGGACGGTGATGGCCATGCCTGAAGGCAATGAGAAAATGGTCTCGATTGCCGAGAGTGTCCGCGAGGGCGCTTATGCCTATTTGTTCAGCCAGTACAGGATTGTGGCTGTTGTTTTTATTATACTATTTTTTGTGCTTGTCGCTCTGGCGTACCTTGGAGTTCAGAATCCGTTTGTGCCGGTGGCATTTCTTACCGCCGGTTTTTTCAGCGCCTTGTGCGGCTTTTTGGGAATGAAGACCGCGACCAATGCCTCGGCGAGGACGGCCCAGGGCGCCGTCGGCAGCTTGAACAGCGCGCTTCAGGTGGCCTTTAAGGCGGGCGCCGTGATGGGTCTGATTGTTGTCGGCTTCGGCCTTAGCAACATTGTCCTGTGGTATCTGATTTTGGATAAGCTGATATACACGCCGGAGCATATGAGGCAGGGACTGGAGCTTCTCGGCCTGACCTTGGTGCCTGAGGGTATGCCTGCCAGCCATAAGCTCGTCGAGATAAGCACCACGATGGTAACGTTTGGAATGGGTGCATCGGCACAGGCGCTGTTTGCCCGTGTGGGAGGCGGCATATATACCAAGGCCGCCGACGTCGGCGCCGACTTAGTGGGTAAGGTCGAGGCCGGCATCCCGGAAGACGACCCTCGCAACCCCGCAACAATCGCGGATAACGTCGGTGACAATGTCGGAGACGTTGCCGGTATGGGTGCGGATTTGTTCGAGAGCTACTGCAACTCGATATTCGCTACCGCCGCGCTGGGGGCCGCCCTGAGTATCAATGTCCTGGCGGCCAAGGGAATAACACCGCTAAAGGCCGTTCTGGCGCCGACGCTCGTGGCAGGAATGGGTATTATTCTTTCTATCGTGGGGATGTTCTTTGTTCGATGCAAGGAAGATGCAACGCAAAAGAATCTACTGCGAGCACTGCTGGCGGGGACGTTAGGCAGCTCGCTGTTGATAGTGGCGGCCGTGGCTGTTATGGCCCTGACAAACTGGATAACCTGGGGCATTTTTGGCTCGGTCGTGTCCGGTCTGCTGGCCGGGGTGCTGATTGGCCAGTTCACCGAATACTACACCTCCGACGAGTACCCGCCCACCCGCGGCATCGCGGAGGAGACCAGGATGGGCGCTGCAACGACCATTATTGCCGGTTTTGCGACGGGGATGTATTCGGCGGCTCTGCCGGTTATTGCGATTGTGGCCTGCATTCTTTGTGCCTTCGGTTTTGCGGGCGGATTTACCAACATATCTCTCGGCCTGTACGGGATAGGTTTTGCCGCCGTCGGTATGCTTGCGACACTGGGAATAACCCTGGCCACCGATGCATACGGGCCTATTGCCGACAACGCCGGCGGCAACGCCGAGATGAGCGGCCTGGGGCCGGAAGTGCGAAAGCGAACGGATGCCCTCGATGCGCTGGGCAATACCACCGCGGCAACGGGAAAGGGCTTTGCAATCGGCTCGGCCGCGCTGACGGCTATGGCGCTTCTTGCCGCATTGATTGAGGCGGTGAGATTCTGGATAGGCCGGCTCGCCCTGAGCAGCCCGGACGGTTTTTTCACCGTGGGCAAAATTCATTTCTTTGCCGGCGAGGCCGCCAAACATATCACCGGAGCCGTCAATGTCACAACCGCCTCGATGGCTGACTTTGTAGCCGCATACGATTTGAGCATTATGAACCCCAAACTGCTCTGCGGGCTTTTTATCGGCGCCATGATGACGTTCGTATTCTGCGCGATGACAATGAAGGCGGTCGGTAAGACCGCCGGTAAAATGGTGGTCGAGGTCCGAAGGCAGTTCAGGGAAATTCCGGGTATTATGGAGGGTAAAGGCAAACCCGACTATGCCCGCTGCGTCGCCATTTCGACCAAGGGCGCGCAGAGGGAAATGATTCTGCCGTCGCTGCTGGCGATTTTTGTGCCGATTGTGACCGGTTTGATTCTCGGCATTGCCGGTGTAATGGGCCTGCTGGCAGGCGGATTGAGCTGCGGTTTTGTGCTGGCCGTGACGCTCAACAACGCCGGCGGCGCCTGGGACAACGCCAAAAAATATATCGAAAAAGGCAATCTCGGCGGCAAGGGCAGCGATGCCCACAAAGCGGCTGTTGTCGGCGATACCGTCGGCGACCCCTTCAAGGACACATCCGGGCCGAGCTTGAACATCCTGATAAAACTGATGAGTATGGTGGCCGTTGTCTTTGCCGGCGTGATTGTAAAGTTTGCGCCTGCTATCGGCGGCTTGCTGGGCTTCGGCGGTTAATGAGGAGCCGTGAAGTTGACCTGGCAGGAGATTGTATGTAATGTATCGGGGTGGCCGAACAGGCCGCCCTTTTCTTTATTTGCAGAATGAGGTTCTGATTTGGCAAAGAGGCAAAACAGGAAGGCAAAGGCATTTGCCCTGACCTCGGCTAAGCTGGCGGCAGGGCGGCATTGCAGCGATATCGCGGTTCTTGACCTGAGGGACATATCGCCTGCGACCGACTATTTTGTGATTGTCACCGGAACAAGCGACCGGCAGATGCGGGCCGTCGCCGATGAGATTTGCGAGCAGGCCCGCCGGCTCGGCCTCGAGCGTTTCGGCAGAGCCGGTTACGACCAGGCCCGATGGATTCTGCTCGACTTTATCGACGTCGTCGTACACATCTTTGACGCCGAGTATCGCGACTATTACGATTTGGAGCTGCTCTGGGGCGACGCTGAGAGATTGATGATTGATTATTGATTATTTGATGAAGACTATGAAAGACGAGCTTGAGCGGCGGGTTGCTGCGGCGATGTCGGCTGTCAGCGGGCAGGCCGGCTGTGTCGCATTGGTCAGGCCGGCGACGGAGGCAAGGTTCGGTGATTATCAGGCCAACGGTGTTATGGCGTTGGCCAAACGGCTGAAGACCAATCCGCGAAAATTAGCCGAGCAGATTGTCGAAAAGCTCGATGTAAGCGATATGTGCGAGCCGCCCGAAGTGGCGGGGCCGGGCTTTATTAACCTGCGCCTAAAAGCCGACTTCGTTGCGGCCCGCCTGCTCGAAATCAACACCGATTCGCAAAATCGTCTTGGTATTGAAAAAGAATCAGACCCGAAGACGATTGTCGTCGATTTTTCCGGCCCGAACATCGCAAAGCAGATGCACGTAGGCCACTTGCGAAGCACCATCATCGGCGACTGCATCTGCCGAACCCTCGAATTCACAGGCCACAACGTCATCCGCCAAAACCACATCGGCGACTGGGGCACGGCATTCGGTATGCTAATTGCCTATATTGAGAGAAGAGGAATGTCGGCCCAACAAGGGGAGGTCACAGGGGTCATACCTGTCCACCTTTCGGAGTTTGAAGT
Source organism: uncultured Pirellulales bacterium (assembly GCA_964394625.1). GTDB lineage: Bacteria > Planctomycetota > Phycisphaerae > Sedimentisphaerales > Anaerobacaceae > JAUVYV01. The sequence continues at coordinate 1,460 of CAYMYK010000140.1, read as the reverse complement.
CTTTTACAGGGAGGCAAAAGAGCTTTATGATAAGGATGATGATTTCCGCTCTCGATCACGCGATGCTGTAGTTGGCTTACATTCTGGTGACCAGACATGGATGGGACGTTGGCAATCGCTTGTGGCTCAGTCAGCCAGGCACTACCAGCAGATTTACGACAGCTTGAACGTAAAGCTCAAGACCAAAGATATACATGGCGAAAGCAAATATAAGGATGATTTGCCGGATATTGTTGCGGAGTTGAAAAAGAAGGGCTTGGCGGAGGTGTCTGATGGTGCGGTGTGCGTTTTTCCAGAGGGGTTTAAGAATAAGGAGGGTGAGCGGCTGCCTTTGATTGTGCAGAAGTCGGATGGAGCGTACCTGTATGCGACGACGGATTTGGCGGCGATTCGGTGGCGTGTCGGTGCGCTTAAAGCGGACCGAATTATTTATGTCACCGATGCAAGGCAGTCGCTGCACTTCGAGATGGTCTTTGCCGTGGCAAGAATGACCGGCTGGGCGAAGGATAGTACCGAGCTTATTCACGTTACCTTCGGCAGCGTCCTCGGCGAGAACGGCAAACCATTAAAGACCCGTGAGGGCGAGAATGTGAAACTAAAAGACCTGCTCGACGAGGCGGTCGAGCGGGCAAAGGCGGTCGTCGAGCAAAAGAACCCCGAGCTGCCTGCTGAAAAGAAAGCCGAGATTGCAAAGGCGGTGGGTATCGGGGCCGTTAAGTACGCCGACTACTCGAATAACCGCACGAGCGACTATATTTTCAGCTTCAATAAAATGCTGGCGATGGACGGCAACACCGCGCCCTATATGCAGTACGCTTATGCCCGCATCAAATCTATAGAGCGAAAGGGACAAATCAATATCGAAAAAGAGCTTGCAGATATAACCGATTTGAACCTGACCGAGCCGGCTGAGCTTAACCTTGCCAAACAGTTGATTCGCTACAACGAGGCGATTGAGGCGGCTTTGACTGATTACAAACCTAATTATCTCACCGGCTATTTATATGAGCTGGCGCAGAGGTTCAGCGTTTTTTATACCGATTGTCCCGTGCTCGCAGCCGGGCCCGACAAAAGACCGAGCCGGCTGCTGCTCTGCGATTTGACGGCTAAGACAATCAAGCACGGCTTGAATAACTTGCTCGGTATAAGTGTGGTTAAGCAAATGTAAGAGGCATCGAATGAAGATTGTCACGAAAGATTTGGGCATCAGCACCGGAAGCCGAAACGAATTTGTTGATATTACGGGCAAGGTGGCGTCTGTTGTCGGCGAGTCGGGTATTAGCGACGGCGACGTGATAGTTTATTGTCCGCATACGACAGCAGGCATTACGATAAATGAAAATGCCGACCGCTCCGTCGTTCACGATATCCTGCTGACATTAAGCGAGCTGATACCGCACGGCCGGGACGGGTATCGGCATTCGGAGGGCAATTCCGATGCCCACTGCAAAAGCTCCGTC
>CAYMYK010000139.1:1452-8093 GCA_964394625.1 uncultured Pirellulales bacterium | reverse complement strand
GTCGGCCCGGTATGAGCAGATGTCGAAGACCCCGTGGGGGATGACAGCCGGCGGCAGCGGCGAGGGGATGGTTATGCTTGCAGAGTCCACCGTACCGGCTGTGCCTCTCCCCGCATTGTCCTATTCGTCAACTGCAACAACAGAAGCTGAGCCACTCAGTACCGAGCGAATCAAAGAGCTGATTGACTGGACCGAGCAGCTTCTCGAGACCGAGGATGAACTGAAGGAGCTCGTCGGCGAATCCCAGATCCGGATAATCCTCGACTCCCTAAAAACCGACTTACCCGACTAACCACTGATTATGGTGATGTCAACGGGCTTGAATTATCCGGCAATGGTAAAATCGAAAACGCCGACTTTGCTTTATTTGCGAACTGGTGGGGCCAGACATCCTGCGGCGACTGCGGCGGGGCCGACTACAACGGCGATAATGCAGTGGATTCAGCCGACCTTCAAATCCTTTTCGACAACTGGCTCGCAACCGATTACGGCGACTGCGAAGGCGCAGAATTGACCGGCGACGGCTTCGTCGGCATCGACGATGCGCTGTCGTTCAGCGAGCAGTGGCTCCAGGGCTTTTAATCACTCGGCAGGGCGTTACCGGCAGGGCGGTAGCAGTAGTCGGCAGGGGGGCAGCAGTTCGAAAAACCCGATAACCGCCCATATCACCCTAACAATCGATACACACCGCAAAATCGCCACAAAAACAGTCCAAATTCAATCGCTCCGCCTGTGCTCGTGCGCTTCGCCGGTTAACCCCGCTGCCGGCCCTGCCGATACTAAAACCGGAGGAATCCTGAGTTAAAGGTGCAAGGCCGCACTTGTTTCTATACATAGGGACAATAATGTCCCCGCTTTTGTTGCTGAGGGCCTATGAGTCAACTGCTCGAAATTATCGGCAGGGCGATGGAGTACGATGTCTCCGACCTGATATGGCAATGGCTTAAAGACGCCAACGAAAAGGAATCGAACGCCGACCGCTCCACCCGCCGCTTGCTGGACGAGGTCATACGGCTCGTCAATTCCAAAAAACCCGATACCGCCGCAAAACGCCTCACTGAATACCTCGCCGTCCAACCCGACTCCGTCCACGCCCGCCTCGCAGCAGCCGCCCTCGCTCTCGCAGAAAATAAACTCGAAGATGCACTCTCTCACCTGACCGAAATCTATCACCGCTGCGCCGGCAATGTTATGGCACTCTACGCGCTCGGCCACTGCTGCGAGCGACAGGGCGCCGAAGCGCAGACCATCGCCTATTATCAGGACTGCCTGAAGTTTAAGAATTACCTCCAGCTGCCACGCCAGCGACTCGCAGCCATCTACTTCAAGAACGGCCAGCTCGAAAAAACCATCTCCCAGTACGAGCTGCTCAGAGACGAATACCCCGACGACATCTCCACGCTGCTCACACTCGGACAGCTTCACATCGCCGCCGGAAATTTCGCCGCCGCCGCCGAGGCCTTCAGCACCGCCATACTAATCCATCCCGACAACTTTAGCCCCGACACAAACGAAATAGACCTCTTCACCGACATTGGCGAATTCCAGCAGGCACTCGACCTCGTGGAATATATGGCCCAGGACCAGCCCGAAAGGCCCGACCTCGTATTACGACGGGCAGATATCCTCACCGCCCTCGGCGAAAACAACGACGCCCTGCTCCAGTACATCCGGGCCGTAAAAATCTGCCCCGATTTCCTCGAGGCAAACATAAAGCTCGGTACACAATACCGCCGAATGAACAGGCCTCGAGACGCCGCTCAGCAGTTCAACAATGCCGTCGAGGTCAACAACAGAATCGTAGATGCGTACCTCGGCCTCGCTCTCACGCAGAAACTCGACTCGAACCCCTCCGATGCCCTCACTACACTCGCTCTGGCCGCTGCAATCGACGAAAACTCTCCGCTGCTCTTCGGCGAAACCGCCGTCCTGCAGTTCCATCAGCAAAACTCAATCGACACCCAATCTTGCCCCGACCCCCGGCTCATCAATGACGTCATAAACGCTCACCGAAAAAATATCCAGCTAAGACCGCACAACCCTATTCTCTACTACCAGCTCGCAATCCTGCTTATGCGAATCGGGCACATAACCGAGCCGATAACGCTGCTGAAAACCGCCCTTACCATCAACCCAACCTTCGAGCGGGCACGCTCGAAGCTCGCGATATGCCTGCTCGAAACCGATGAGCAGGCCCTTGCGCTTGAAAACCTCACAGCCGCCGACTATCTCTCAGCCGAGATGATAAATCTTCACTACAAGGTCGCACTGCTCTACTGCAACAAACCCAAGTTCGCATCATCCCTGCTCAATCTTGCTCAACAAATCGACGATGATGTTTCAGCCGCCGACCCCACACAAAACATATCACTTGTCCTGCAAAACCTCGGCCTGCTCAACAGGGCCTCCGTATCAACGGACAACCTTCTGCACCTCGCCCGACAGGCAAAAAAATAAGAGACTCTAACAAAACGCTGTCATTCCCGCGAAACTTGTCCCCGCGCAGGCGGGGAGCGGAAATCTACAAGCTCGAAAGCTGGGTTTTGTTAGAATGCCTATAAACCGCCCACCCGCCTTTGGCAGCCGAATGAAACATAACACTTATTATGAGACGTTGGAAATTGAAAATCCCCAATCGCCAATCCTGATTCTCTGATACCCTGACTCCTGAACGATCCCCTGACTCCCTGCCACCTGAACTCAATCCGGGCATCCCCTGTTACGACCAGACTCTGCTGCCCTGCGGCTCACGCATCGCAACGCATTTGCCTAAAATCTCATAGTGCAAAATGGCCTGCTTGAGCGAATCCCGACCGGAGAAATCCTCCAGAATGCCGGTAAGCCGCTGCCGGCCTGTTTGTACTTTGTGCATCGCTGTCAGGTCCTCGAACGTCGGCTCGCTGAATTCTGACAGCGGCGCAATATCCGGCTGAGCCCATTCTATCTCACCGCCGGCAAGAATGCCCTTTCGACCCGTCTCTTTGCCCTGCTGGCCGGCGTAACGCTGAGGCGCCTGCGTTCCAGGCCGTCTCTGCACCGGACTTTGCTGAACAGCCGCTCTGCTGCCGCCGGGCCGGGGCATACGCTTTTTCGGTATCACCGGCGGAACCGCCGCCGGCCCCCGTCCCTGCTTCGGCTGTTGTTCTACCGGCCTGCCCGCTCCTGCATAACGCCGTCTCGCAAGCTCGACGAGCCGGCTCAAATTCAGCTCCACCGGCTCTTCTTCGGCCTCACCCGCCCTCTCATCGCCCTGCTCGGACCGCCTTCGCACCACCTTTAAAATAACACCCAGAACCCACAGCGCAGCGATAATTATAATCGGCAAAAATTGAAACCATTCGTTACCGTTTCTGTCCTGCGCCGACAAAATACAAGTCAACATATCTCTACATATATCCATTATACTAATAGTCTCAAAAGATACATATAATTATAAACATTCTACCGCCAAATAAACCTCTTTTCCGTCCCGGCCTCACGCTCAATCTACTCTTTCTTCTTCTCCGGCTTGGCAATCGACTCTCTCATCGACGTATCCGCACCGATATTACGTATCCGGTAGTAGTCCATAATCCCCAGGTTGCCCTTCTCGAACGCCTCCGCTATCGCCAGAGGCACCCTCGCCTCGTTCTCCACCACCAGCGCCCTCATCTCCTGCTCCCGGGCGACGGCCATCGCACGTCGCTTCTCCGCCTCGGCCTTCGCACGACGCATATCCGCCTCCGCCTGCGCCGCCTGAAGCTGCGCACCTACGTTCTCACCAACGTCCACATCAGCAATGTCAATCGACAGTATCTCGAACGCCGTCCCCGCATCGAGCCCCTTCGCCAGCACCGCCTTCGATATCTTATCCGGGTTCTCTAATACACCCTTGTATGTTATCGCACTTCCGATTGTCGTTACTATTCCTTCGCCTACCCGCGCGATAATCGTCTCCTGCGTCGCCCCGCCAATAAGCCGGCTGATGTTCGCTCGGACCGTCACTCGCGCCTTTGCCTTCAACTGAATACCGTCCTGCGCAACCGCATCGACCGTCTCCTTGCCCTTCGCCGGGTCCGGGCAATCTATAACCTTTGGGTTCACCGACGTCTGCACCGCCTCGAGAATATCACGCCCCGCCAGGTCGATAGCCGTTGCTATCTTTAGCGTAAGCTCGATATTCGCTCGGTTCGCCGCAATCAGCGCTCGAACCACATTCGGAACTCGCCCCCCCGCCAGAAAATGGCTCTCGAGGTCGCGCGTCGTCACCGTCAGCCCCGCCTGAATCGCCGTTATCTTGCTCAATACGATTACTCTCGTATCAACCCGCCGCAGCCACATCCCTATCAGCTCGCTGAACTTAACGTCCGCACGTGATAGTCGCGCTTGAAGCCATAGTCTGAAAAACTTCACCATCAGCAAAAAGAATGTCAGTGCTACAAGGACGATTACCAAAAGTAGCGCCACTGCAACGATTCTCCCCACATCCGCCGCTCCGATGATTGTACTGATTGACTTATACATCTTTCCGTCCTTTCACTAAGTTTATTCTGCTACACGTACCGTCAATTGCGTGCTCTGAACGCGTATGACTTTTACCTTCTTGTCCTTTTCCACGAACCCGCTCTCGGCTACACACTCTATTCGCCGGCCCGCAAAATCGCACATGCCCACAGGCCGCAGGGGCGTAATCACCGTCCCTGTCTTGCCGAGAAGCTCCTTAAGCTCCGATGTATCCGGCACGGCGTCCCCGTGTTCCCGCTCCGACGGCGTCAGCGTCACACTCTTACCGAATGACGTCCTCGGAAAAATCCTGTAAGCAATCACCAGCACGCTCGGTATCATCACCGCCGCAATCACAATGCCAATCCAGCCGACCATCGCACTGTGCTGGAAAAATATCACCACCCCCCCTGCCAGACAGCCAATCGCACAAAGCGATATCAGACCGCCGCTCGGAACGAATACCTCTGCTATGATCAGGCCGGCACAAGCAAAATAAAGAAAAACAGCAAACACAAGCCACCAGTCCATAACACAGTCCTCAGAGTTTACCTTATTCCTTTCGCTCTTTAATCATTTGCTTTCTTTACGACCACTCTGTTGCCGCGAATCTCTATTATCTCCACCGCCGTCCCACTGTCAAGGAAGTTCCCTTCCGCCACCACGTCCACCACCGCATGGCCGAACCGCGCCTTCCCCGCAGGTCTCAGTCTGCTCGTTACCTCACCGACCTGGCCGCATCGAACGCTCGAACCTTCGCCCCCCGGCGGCGCCGTCATGCTCACCTCCACCTCCGTCCCCTCCTTCGCCGCTGCCGGCGCCAGCACCAATCCGCTTAAAAATGAGAGTTTCGGTAGGTATTTTGTCGCAATACAAGCCAGGACGACAAACCCGGTAAATCCGAGGGCCACCGCCCAGATGCCGTGAACAAAAAAGTACCAGCTCTCAGGCCCCTCAGGCCACGGAACCGTATCAGGCGGGTTCTTGACCAGCATCCCGAAGAGCCCTGTCAGGATGCAAACAATCCCCGTCAGGCCCGCAAGCCCGAACCCCGGAATCAGCAATACCTCCACAAGCAAAAGCAGAATCCCCGTGACAAACAGCGCAACCTCAACCCAGTTCGCCATATCAACAAGGTACTTGCTGCCCACGATTACGATAAAACATATCGCCGCAATCAGGCCCGCAAGCCCTATGCCCGGCGTATTCAGCTCGACATAAACCCCCAGAAGCGCCACCGTCAGCAGTATCCCCATCACAGCCGGCGAATTGAGCCACCGTACCATCTCCTCCGACCAGCTCGTCTCCAGCAGCATCGGCTGACCCACAAACTCAACATCGTCTCGCTGGGCCAAAAACTCAAGCACTCCATCTATGCCCTCTACCTTAGCACGCGCAATACCATATTCCTCCGCCTCCGACGCCGTCAATGTCAGCAGCTCATCGTTCTTTACAATAAGCTGCTTGTTCTCAAGGTCGTACTTGTTCGGGTCCTTCGGTAGATAATCCGCCTCGTAAAACTCGTATTCACCCGTCTCAAAATTCGTGACCCGATAGACCTCCGTCTGCATTGTCACCATCGCTTTCAGCAGTGGCTTCGGGTAGTTGTTGGCCTCCGCCGCACGACTAAATGCTGCACGAATAAACGACTCGACTTTTTCTCGCTCTATTCCTTCGAGTTTCCCGCCTAATTCGATTGGCGCACAATCACCTATCGTCGTGTTCTCAAGCATTATGATGTCCTGGCACGATACCGCTATCATCGCGCCCGCCGAAATCGCCTCGCTCGTCACATACGCAACCGTATGAGCATCATCCGCCGCCTCGAATATGAAGTATTTCGCAATGTTGTCGCCCGATCCGACAAAACCCCCGTACGTCTCTATCCGGTATATCAGGTAGTCCACCCCCCCTGCCACCGCAAGCTCCGTCCGCCGCTGAATCGACTTATAAAGCCCGTCGTCTATCAGCCCCTTGCAAACAATCACCGCCGCCTTTGCCTTCGGCCTTTCCGAAGAGACCTTGTTCAGCCCCTCCGCCCCAAGCACACAGCAGCACAAAACCGCCGGCAAAAACGCCCTGATTATCGAGTTATGCCTTCTCATATTTGCAATTCTACCCTTATTTGCCCCCGCCCGCTGCACTGGGGCACCCCCGGG
>CAYMYK010000139.1:0-1442 GCA_964394625.1 uncultured Pirellulales bacterium | reverse complement strand
TTTCTCACCCCCTTTTTCTCAAACCAGTCCCGCCCCACATATTTAGGTCCACCCGGGGTTCCCTGTCATATTTAGCCCCCGGTTTCACCGGGGGTTATTTCGTGCAAATTCGTGTCTGTTTTTCATCTTCGTGTCTTCATGTCTTAGTGGTGAAAAATCGCAAATCGCAAATCGACAATCCCCCCCCCTACCATATCAGCCATTTACCAATAAGATAAAACACTATCGTCAGCCCCGCCGCTATCGGTACAGTCACAAACCACGATGTGAATATTTGCCCCACAACCTTCCGGTTTATCGCCGTAATACCGCGTGCCAGCCCTACGCCCAGTATCGCCCCGACAAGCGTATGCGTGGTCGATATCGGCAGCCCCAACCTCGAACACGTCAGCACCGTCGTCATCGTCGCTAAATCTGCCGCCACCCCACGCGAAGGCGTTATCTCCGTAACCTTCGTCCCCACAAGCCGCATCACACGATACCCGAACATCGCCAGACCCAGCACTATCCCCCCGCCTCCTATCAGCAGCACCCAAAGCTCCACCGTTACCTCCGTCGGCACCGCATTCGTCTTGACTATCTCAACCACCGCCGCCAAAGGACCGATTGCATTCGCAACGTCATTCGCACCGTGCGAGAACGCCACCGTACACGATGTTATTATTACTAACACCGCGAATATCTTCTCCACCCCTGCGAGCTGCTCTTCAAGCGTCTGCAGCCCGTTGTACGTCCGCTTTCTACGCATAAGCAATGTCGATACTGCTGCGGCAGCCAGCCCACCTGCTACACTTATCCCTATCGCAGCAGGCCCGCTCATATCCAGATGAATGTTCTTCAGACCCTTGTATATCGTCGCTAATATCAAAATCGCAAACGTAAAGAACACGCAGACCGGTATCCCCTGCTTCGCTGCAACCGCCGGCCTGTCAACCGACAGAACATAACGCGATATCAGCTTGAATATAATAAACGCAAAAATGCCCCCCACCACCGGCGATATAAACCAGCTCGCAACTATCTGAGCTAACTTGCCCCAGTGGATGTAGGCAAGACCCGCCTCCAAAATCCCAAACCCGACTATCGCACCGACAATCGAGTGTGTCGTCGATACCGGCATCCCAAAAAAAGACGCGGCATTCAGCCACACCGCCGCCGCCAACATCGCGCACACCATCCCACGAGCCAGAATAATTGGCTCGTGTTCGAATACCTGCGACTCGATTATCCCCTTGCGTATCGTATTGGTGACATGGCTGCCTACGAGGACCGCACCGGCAAACTCGCATATCCCCGCCAATATCACCGCCCAGAATACCGTCAGCGCCCTCGAGCCGACCGCATCCGCCATCGAATTGGCCACGTCGTTCGCACCGACGTTCCACGCCATATAGACCGCGATTACGATGGCTATGATTACCAGTGTTTCCATTCAGCTAAGC
>CAYMYK010000138.1:0-8234 GCA_964394625.1 uncultured Pirellulales bacterium | reverse complement strand
CTCGCGCCACTTTTGCCTGCAGATAACTGTAAGCGCCCCAGGCGTTGAGCGTGTCGCGCCCGGAGCCGTCAGGAGCCAGCAGGTCACGATTCAAGACATACAGCTCACTTCGCCACTCCAGATTGCGGTACAGGGCCTCAGCGGCAGGTTCCCACACAACGGAGAGGTCCACACCATATACCTGTGTGCCCAATGCGTCGTACTCTTTGACTAATGAGCTTCTCATCACGTCCCATTCATCGCTCCAGCCGAAAAGGCCGGACAAGCCGAATTCCAGATACGTATTCTCATCGATGTCACGGTAGTTTTTGTAATGAAAGAGCATCGAGGGCGTCCCGAGTGAGTCACCTGCGAATAGCCGTTCGTTCTCGGTGTTCGTTAGCTGAAGGATCAGGTTCTGGTAAGCCTTGCCCCAGTCAGGAAGGGATAAATCAAGGGACGCACCTGTCTGATTGAGACCTTCATGCCCGAATATGTTCCTCAGCGCCAGTGGATATTGCACCTGATCCAGTGCGTCCTCATGCCACCGGTTGACTACGCCGAACGGTTGACGGAACCTGCCCAAATCAAGATTTGCCCCCTCAAAGACTGAGAAGCGCGTCATGTACGCTTCTTCCACATCCACTCCCTCGTCACTGACGTGCATTGTTACCTTCATCCGGGAGAACGGATCCAGATATGACTGGAAATTCAGCTCCGCGCCGCGAATCTCTGCATCGCTGCGCTGTCGTATCTCTTCCTGGTCTGTGTAATGCGCCAGCATATCCACGGAGACACTTATTTCAGGATTAAGCTGTTGCAGACTGAGTCCGCTGTGCTTGAAGACAGTTTCCTCCGGTTTTTGCTCTTGTTTCTTCTCACCAGCCATGCTCTCAGCTAACTGGCGCAGAAAGGCCGCCTCGTCCTCCGGCTTTTTGGCTTCGACCGTCGGTCCGCGTTTTTTGAGCCGTTCCATCGCATCCTTCAAATCCTGAATTTCTTTCTGGTGCCGTTTTTCCATTTCTCCTATTTGCTGCTTCATTTCGAGGATGTACTTTCTCAACTCTTGTATCTCAGCGCTGTCTGTCTCTTGTGCTGTTGCAGCAGATGCGACGGATACAATGGCCAAGATACAGACAACCCGATTAGTGATTTTCATACGCATTTTGGTTTCTCTTTCATAACAGATAATTTCACAGAAGGCCTATTGAGAGCAAACAAATGCTCTTTACCATGTGGGGCCAGGTCGTATTAGAGACTACGTCGAGTTACCCGCCGTATCTATGGCAGATGCTCTACGTTCTGCGGCTTGGCAAAGTCAGGATGTGCAGATAAGAGGAGGGGCACGGATAGAGGCGCAAAGAGCGAACTCGCAGTGCTTCGGCGTTGACGAGCACGACAGGATCCGGGTAAAAAGGGGCACTACAACTTCGAGCTGCAGTATGCAATCAGGCTGGGTTGAATTAGCCCCGGCCTTGAATGAGCATGCAGGACAACCGTCCTCAGAGGGCGACCCATGTGAGCAATCTGCACGACCGGCATGAAACGGACAGTCCTTCGTATGCAGACCGTTCGCCCCTATGAATACGAAAAGGTAGAGCAATGCAGCAGCGCCACACGTCATCCTGCGCAACCGGACACGGTTGTTTCTGCTCAGTCGCATCATCGCACCGATTCTTTTGTTTTGCATTGTCCACGTAGAGATTACTATGGTAGCAACTATAATCGAACTTACAAAGTTAGATTTTCCTAACATTTTAGTTAGCCATGCCTAACTTCGTCAACAGTATTTTTTGAAAAACGAAAAAAAATTGTGTATTTGTTCTTTGCATGTAGATTCCCAATTTGATACCTCCCCCAGCCATGCTTGCCCCTCAATCCCATCGGCAAGCATTAACGGTGATCCGCAAGCACAAATCACTGTGGCTGTTCGGCCAGGATTGTCAAGGACCAAACCGCAGATTTCTTCGAATCCGAATGCTCGCTTACTTCTTTTTGGCAAAGCACTTAGGGTTTCCGAAAGGACTTTTTGCTTGACTTTTGGAGCCTCTCCAGGTACAATTTAGTGAGTACGAAAACCATAGCCAAACGGCATGAGAATGCCTATTCGCGACCGAGAGTTTGTTGGGAGTTAGAAAATGAAAAGAGAGGGTTTTGTGGTTTACATGTTCATTGTTGTCGCAGGGGTTTCGCTGGCGATTAGCACGAATCCGGCCGAGGCACAGCAAGCGAACAAACAAAAGCAGCTAAAGGAAGTGGAAACGTACATTGCCAACCAGCGAAAAGCAATAGAGCGCCACTATCAAAATCAGATCACCGAACTTACGCTGCGAGAAGAGAAGCATTCCCAGGAGGTCGAACAGGCCGAAAAAGCCAGTCTTGATAAGACCGATTTGTTCAGAAAGACCAGGCATCTTGATGAGCACGGATTTGTGCCCGAGGACAGCCTTCTATCCGACAAGGAAGTTGCGCAAGCCAAAACGCAGGTGGAACAGAAAAAGAAGCAGGTAGCAACGCACCTTCAGATGGGCATCGAGAACATCGAAAAGCAAAAGCAATTCGCCTTGCAGAAACTAAAGGAGTTTGAAGAGCAGTTAAGTAATGACGTTCTCAAGCCCAAACCGGACCCAACTCGTGGACTAGTGACTGGGATTGTCTACTCTGATGAGCAGCCACTGGCCCTTGTTGACGGACAGGTCGTCCACGAAGAGGACAGCGTACATGGAGCAAAGGTCGTCGAGATACTTCCGCGAACTGTCGAGTTCGAAAAAGACGACACCAGATGGAAGCAGCGAGTTCGCCAGTCTGCCGACCCCTGCTGGGAATAACATCCTTGATACGCATGGCCTATGCGTCTCAAATACCGGATAAAGAGAGCGACGTCCTCAGGGATAGAGGTACAATTGTCTCTGTTGGGGATGTCCGCAGGATTATGAGCGATTCAAGTTTGATGGTCGAGCACGGACTGGAAGTGCCGCAAAAGTTCAGTGCCTCCAATTGAGGACCGAATTTCATCGTCTTCGTCGACGCACTATCACCAAGACGATAATCGCTGTGATCGCGACAATCACGAATACTTCACCCTGGCCAAACAGCAAAGCAAGCATCGGATACCTTGCCCCATTTCTCCGCTTTTAGAAAGTAATTTTGAAATCCGTATATTTCGGGTTTGGCGGAACTTCCTCGGTTTTCGTTTCTCTGACGTAATCGCCAAGCGATAGTTGGATATTCTTTATACAGTCGTCGATGGCGTTGGCCGGGCCCTGTGCTAACATCTCCACCGCCCCGTCCGGCAGGTTCCGAACGTATCCGGTCAGTCGGTACCGGCTGGCTGCATTCAGCACACTGAACCTGAAGCCCACACCCTGGACGCGTCCTTTGAAAATTATGTGTCTTGCCGTCTCGGCCATAGTTCGTATTTCGTGTCTCGTATTCTCAGCAAATAAACCGCCCGACAAAAGCAATATACTAACCTGAACCGGCTTGTCTTTCAAGCCGATAGTGGTAAAATAAATTACTATTCACCGCCGGCTTTGCGTCGAGTATAATCCGCTCGATTTATAAAGATGCCGGAATACCTGTTTTTTACACTGAATTGCGATGCCTTTGGTATGTTGCTGTGGCGAGAAAGAGCAGAAAACAGATTGAGCGTGACGAGCAGATATACCAGATAACCACGCTGGTAGCGGGGCGGTTCTCGCTTCAGGAGGCGCTCGATAAGCTGGCCGAGGCGGCGGTAAAGATTACAGGCGTCAAGGCCTGTTCCATCCGGCTGCTTGACGAGAATACCGGAGACCTCAAGATGCGAAGCACCTACGGACTAAGCGAGCGGTATCGCAACAAGGGCGTAGTGACTAAGAATGACCCCGTTGTTAAACAGGCCTTCGCGGGCGAGGCGGTTGTCCTGGATAATATGCGGGTTGACGGGCGTGTCCGGTATAAACAGGCGACTATAGAAGAGGGGCTGGTAAGTCAGCTAACGGTCGCGATGGAGTTTCGGGACAGGCCAATCGGCGTCCTTCGGCTCTACAGCCCAAGGCCGAAACGCTTTGACGACGACGACATCAACCTGGCCCGCGCCGTCGCCTCTCAGTGCGCCACCGCCATAACCAATGCCAAGCTCTACGCCGAGGCAATCGAGGGTGAGCACATCGCCGAGCAGATGCGTCTGGCAGGTGTCATTCAGCGACGGATGATTCCCGAAAAGGCCCCGCTTGTGGAAGGGCTGGATATGGCGGCCACCTACATACCCTGTTTCGATGTCGGCGGCGACTTTTATGATTTTATCCGGCTGGCCGCCGGCCGTATCGCCATTGTGATTGCAGACGTAATAGGCAAGGGAATCCCGGCGGCGATTATGACAAGCTCGTTCAGAGGCGCCCTGCGCGCCTACGCCGAGTGTGAATGCGGGCCGAATGAGGTTATCGGGACCGTCTATAAGCTCAATAAGATGGCGTGTGCGGAGTGCCGGGCGGGGGAGTTTATTACCCTGTTCTACGGGATAATTGATGTGGGCAGGAAACGAATGGCGTACTGCAACTGCGGCCACGAGCATCCAATACTTATTCGCGACAGCCGGACGACCGACCTCGATACGGGAGGTCTTGTTCTTGGCGTTGACCCCAGCGCAGAGTATGAAACCGACACAATCGAGCTGCGCGACGGCGACCGGATGTTGTTCTATACCGACGGTATGATAGACGCCGTCAACTTTGACGGCGAAATATGGGGCAGGGAAAAGCTCGTCGAGACGGTAACAAGCTGCGATTGCAGAACTGCCGAGCAAATGATACGCGACATCCTGCGCTACCGCAGGCGGTTTGTCGGCCTTGCCCCGCAGACGGACGATACAAGTCTTATAGCCCTGAAGGTCGTCGGCGGCAGTTGCTGTGACGGAAACGACGATAATGGCTGAACTCGTGGTGACAATCGACGGGCCCGCGGCAAGCGGCAAAAGCACTCTCGCCCGGCTGCTCGCCGAACGGCTCGGCGCGGTCTTTCTCGATACCGGCGCAATGTACAGGGCGGCGACCCTGGCGGCGATGCAGGCGAAAGCAGAGTTGAGCGACGAGGAGCAGTTGCTGCAAGTTTTGAAGAATACGAATTTTAACTTTGAACCGAAGGCGGGTTCGATGAAGGTCTTTATCGACGGCCTCGACGTAACTGAGCGCATTCGCGACGAGAACGTAACAGCCAATGCGCGATACATCGCCTCGGCTCCGAAGATACGCCGGCGGCTTGTCCGGATGCAGAGGGATTTCGCAGGGAAACAGCGGGCGGTTGTTACCGAGGGCAGGGACCAGGGCACAGTCGTTTTCCCCGATGCCGATGTGAAGTTCTATCTTACGGCCGAGCCCGGCGAACGGGCGAAAAGAAGACGGCTCGAGCTTGCCGCAAAAGGCATCGAGCGCCCCGTCGAAATCGTCAAAGAGGCGATTCAACGGCGGGATTTCAGCGATGAGAACAGAACGGTCGGGCCGCTCAAGCCCGCCGAAGATGCCATCGTTGTCGATACGACCGCGTTGAGTATTGAAGATGTTGTCGCAAAACTTCTGGAGCGTGTGAGAGAAAAATGTTCAGGGTAGCGATGCGAGCAGGATGGTACTGGCTGGCGCGGTGGACGTGCAGGTTATTCTGCATCTTGTTCTTTCGGTTCCGCGTGTATGGCCTGGATAATATCCCCGGGCGGGGAGCTTTCATTCTTGTCGCCAATCACCAGAGTTATCTGGACCCGGTGTTCTGCGGCATTGGCCTGAGAAGACAGCTCTGGTTTGTCGCGCGCGATACGCTGTTCGGCAACAGGTATTTCGGCCGGCTTCTTCGCAGCGTTAAGACGATACCGGTCAGGCGGGGCCGGGCGGATATGACTGCAATAAAACAGGTTATCGAAAAGCTCAAAGGGGGACAGGGTTTCTGCCTGTTCCCGGAGGGGACGCGAACCGGCGACGGACGCATCACACCTTTCAAGGGCGGCTTTAGTCTGCTGTGCCGAAGGGGCAATGCCGTTCTTCTGCCCGTCCTGATTGACGGCGCCTTCGAGTGCTGGCCCAGACATCAAAAGCTCTTTACACCCGGCGCAACGATTAAGGTGCGCTACGGCAGGGCAATATCAGCCGAGCAGGCAGCCGGTATGGGTGATAAAGAGCTTGCGATGGCCCTTACCAACGCACTTAGGGCAATGCAGACCGAAATCCGCCTAAAACAGGGCAAAAAACCATACAGCTACCTGTAGCCACTCAACGGCAAAACTCCTAACCCGAATTCCCCGTATGAAGTTGTACAAAGGAAATAAAATTTGTTAGAATAGAGCTTATAGAAGTAAATGTGATATGAAGGAAATGATGTAAGTTGTTTATTTCAGGAATGTTAAGTAAAATAGCTGTGTAGGGTGTGCAACTTGTTTGCACACGCCGAATCTATGGCTCAGAACCGACGAAAGGACGTAATTAGTTGTCCTAAGTCCTTGGGACTCCGCCGTAAGGCGTCCCTTAGTGGACTTGCGGAGGCCTCCATAGGAGAACAGCCGAAGGGAAAAGAACTCGGATACCGCAGCATAGCTGTCAACAAGGCAGGCGAAAGCGAACCCTCAAATACCGAAGTGGTCGTGCTGTAAAATCAGATGGGCGATTGTGTATTATGCAAAGCCCAAGCGCAGCCAATAGCTTTTGTATGGAACTGCACAATTAAAATTTTAAACGGAGTAACTGATGGTAGCAACAATCCTATCGTTCTTAATGCTCCTCGGATGCCTAATCCCAGATTTGCCGTTCGGATACTTCCAGATACTGCGCTGGCTCGTCTGCGGAACATGCTCCTACCGAGCATTCCTATCCCACGAATCGCAGGATAGGCTTTGGATGTGGATATTCATCATTGCTGCCATCCTGTTCAATCCGCTCGTTCCAGTCCATATAGACAGATCTATGTGGCTTGTTGTGGACATCACTCTCGCCATTATGTTGATCACCTCGTTACCGCAATTGAGAAGAATATCTGCCGGAAGTAAAATGAAGGAGTAAAGGAGAAATCATGTTTTGGGTATCTGTTATCTATGTTTTGTATTTTTTCTTAAAATGGGAAACGTACGTTCTGGGCATCGCATACTTGGTCATCTCTTACCTTCCATTCATCCCACTCATGTTTTCAAATGATGAAGACGCCATGTTTACCAAGTCAGGCTTCTTACTCATGATTCTTCAACCTGTCTTTATGGTATTCGGAATATTCGTGCTGGTATCTTCATTGTTTCCAATCATCCTTGGTGTTGGTGACGGAGCCAGTTGGTCCCTTCCATGGATATTGATGTTCCGAGCACCACTATTTGTCATCATTATTCTAGTCGTGATGGCGGTTCTGTCATTCTTGGCTGCCATGATCCCCATCCTTGGCCGATCCAACTCGTTCCTCATCCTGATTCTCGGGGGAACAGTTTTGGTTTTCCTTCTTGCCATGGTAAACAAATTTGATTCCGACATCGGTATCAGCCAGATTGATCCGATCCCAGGCTTTTTTACTATCCTCGGAATAGTAGTCGTCTCCGCAGTCACATCTTGGCTCGGGATTCTTGTCGTCGCTATAATAACAACTGGTCTAAGCTTTCTCTCTGAAGACCTTGGTACAATTCTCATGGTTCCTATCGGGTCTACTTTCGGCTTTGTGCCGGTTTTCATTTACGGTGCATGGCTCGGACTTCAGTTGACTTTATGAGAGAAGAAAATCGAACAACAGAATTCACCTAACGGGGTGTAGTACTGAGACGGCACACCCCGCAGGTGATTGCAAGCGTTAGGGGTATAAAGAGATGTGGGTTATACTCATAAGCAGTCTGATGAAATTCGCCGTCCCGCTGGGGCTGTTTGTATGGTTGTGCTCTAAGGAAAATAAAGTGTTGCACGAAAATAATATAATCAATGTTCAATCTGAAATCAGATTACGAGGTGAATAGTGTCTGTCTTGTCCGTTGTTGAATGGGTTATCTGGGGAATAATTCTTGCTTGTGGGCTGTGGTTTGCCATTGGTATCCGAACAGCAGCAGTTCGACATGCGCCACCGCCTTTATGGCCAACGCTTATCATGTCTTTTTCATTGGTCTTTCTGCCTCTAATCTTCCTGTTTCTTCCATTCAGTAAGTTGCACATTCTCTGGATACTATTAATTCTTTGGCGACTTTCTTTTATGGCTGGTGTCGGTTATATACCGATAGTATCGCAACTCCTGATTTGGCCTGCATATATTTACGCTTGCATACTTATTAT
>CAYMYK010000137.1:0-8288 GCA_964394625.1 uncultured Pirellulales bacterium | reverse complement strand
ACAACGGCGTCGGTCGGCATATAATAATATGTTTCGCCGTTGTAGCGAAGCTTAAAGCCCGTTATACCCGGCTCGAACCTATTGCTGTCGAAGCGGGTCGTGTTCAGATGCTCAATATCCAGGGGGCTCTCTCCCGTCAGGACCTCGAGCATTATTCTGCATTTATTGGCATCGCTTACCGAGAAATCGCCGAACCTGCCGTGTTCTCTTAGCTTTTCGGTTATCCGGTTTATGGTTTCAAGGGTTGTGTTTCTTTTTGAAATCCATCTGATTGGAACATTGCCGCGCTCGAACAATGTCACAGCAGCCCATGCGAAAGGAGCCGACATATCGATATTTAGTTCGGGCAGTTTGTTTATCGGGCGGTTGTCCGCCAGCGAGCGGCGTATGAGCAGCAGCAGCTTCTCTTCGCCGGCAAAGTCCCTTTTGAGCCATTCGGTATATTCTTCGAGGCCTTCGTAAGACCGGCCGCCGCCGGCAATTCCATTGCCGTACTTATAGCCGGCTATACGCGTGCCTCGCTGTCCAAGATAACCCCAGAGGTAGAAAAACAGAACCGCACCAGCGACCAGCAGAACTGCGATTTTGGCTTTTGAGATTTTTTTCATATTGTTGCCTGTGCCAAGAGCAGATAACTAAAAAAGGGTAAAAGGGCCAACGAGCATGTGCAGCAACTCATCAACACATATACTCATAAACTCATTTACCAACACCGCCTACCTGGTTATCGTCAAAAACATACTCCTGGGATTGAAAAGAGTTAATTTAAGAGCTTACGGCTTAACGTCGGGTATGTCTGCCGGCCTTTGGGCTGCTGAGCCAATGCCGGCCTGCGGGCTTGTCCTTTCGCACACTGCCCGCTAAAAAATAGTCTTTCGGCCCGATGTTCGTTGCCAGAGACGTTAAAACTGCGTTATCAGTGCTAAAAAACGGTGTTTTTTTAATACTTTTGCCTTTACTCCGGGATAGCCGGTGTATAAAATCCTCATTGTTCGTACCCTTTGCATCAGCAGCGTGGTTCCAGGAACAGGGGGTCTTTTGAGCGATTGAGTATCGTTATTTTTGTCGCAGGCGGCCTTTTTGAGGTACTCGATATCGGCTTTGAGGCGTGTGACTGTAGTTTGTCTAAGATAAAAATTACACTGTAGCCGATGAACATAGGTAAAGTAATCACTTTGATTTGAGGACAGATTATGAGAATCGCGAAGAAATTGATATGGGTTTTTGCGTTTTTCGCTTGCATCGCTTTGGCCGCCGCGGTCGCATCGCAGACGCCCGAGCAACTTCAGCGGCAGAGGCAGGCCGCCGCCGAAACCAGACGCAAGGCCGCTGAAGCAGCAAAGGCAAAACGCGCCGAACAAAGGCAATTGGCAAAACTGGTTTCCCGGTCCAGGCAACTGGCCAATGAACAAATCCGGCAGGCAAAGCTCGACAGAGAAGAAAAACTTATGGCGCTCGGCAAAAATGCACCCGCCGAACAAAAGCAAAAAATCGAGACCGAGTACCGGGAAAAAGTGGCAAAGATAAATATGCGCCGTCGGCTGGAAATTGAAAAGCAATCGCCGCCGAAGATTAGTTTCCCCGAGGACTCAAGCCGGCTTCTCGACGTCAAGGAGATTCGTTTCAACGGTAATACCTTAGTCTCGACCGCCGAGCTTCTCAATAACATCCCAGTAATTTACAACGCCTCGACCGCAGCCCTTGACAAGGCCGAGAGCAAATACATTTACGACTTCACCGGCATCTACGAGATAATCCTGGAACCGGGCACGGAGCGTCGGGTATCTGCAAGGACCATCCAGGGCCTTACACAGTACGTTCTGAGCGTTTATCAGAGCAGAAATTACGCCGGCATCTACGTATATGTCCCCAAAGAAGCGCTCGAGCAGGGCACCGAACTTGAAGGCGGCATTCTGCCCGTTCAGGTAATCGAGGCCGTAGTTACCGATGTTACGGTAACCTCTTACGACCCGAACCAGAAGCAGGTTGAAAAGGGTTATCTGGACAGCAACACGGTTCTCGCGTGGTCGCCGGTAAAGCCCGGCAGGGTGGCTAACCGTAAAAAGCTCGATAACTTCATTAACCTGCTGAATCTCAACCCCGACCGTTACGTCTCGGGCGTTGTCTCCAAAGGCAACGAGCCAAAGACCCTGTCCGTCAATTACGATATCTATGAGGCGAACCCGTGGCACTATTTTATACAGATTGACAACTCCGGCACCGACGACAGGAAATGGAGTCCGAGGTTCGGCGTCGTCAATACCAATCTTCTCGGCATAGACGACACATTCATAGCAATGTACCAGAGCCGGTTGGATTCCGGCATTGAGGACAACTACTCGCTTTTCGGCTCATACGATTTTCCTCTTGCAGGCCCCCGGCTGCGTCTTCGCATCTACGGCGGCTACAGCGAGTTTGACATAAGCCCCGAGGCCGGCGACTTCGACTTCATAGGAGGCGGCAAATTCATAGGCGGCGTGCTGAAATACAACGTGCTGCAACAGGACGGCTGGTTCCTCGATTTCAGCGGCTCGTACAGTCACGAAGTCAGTAAATCAACACCGTTTTTCCTCGGGCTGTCGCTGCCGGGACTCGGCTATAAGGTCACGATGGACCTCTGGGGATATGCAGTCAACCTTTATAAGTCGGACGACATCTCAAATACATCATTTAGTTTTTCAGAGGTTCGCAGCATCGGCGGAATGGGTTCGGACGACGCCGAGTTCGCCGGGACCCGTATAGGCGGCGGCCCCGCCGGCACCGTTTTTCCCGACAACGATTTCTCCATCGCCACCGTCGCGGGCTCTTACAGCCGGGTACTCGACGCCAACAGGGTTCAGCGGCTCAGCACTAACTTGCGGCTGATTTATCCCAGCGAGCGCCTTGCTCCTGCGAAGATGACTACGTTCGGCGGGATGTACACCGTCAGGGGCTACGACGAGTACGAGGTTGTTGCGGACGGCGGAATGCTGGCGTCGGCGCAGTACGAGTTTGACTTAGTAAAGTACGAGCGGTCAAAAGGCATTCAGCCCGCCGAGCCGGAAAAGACGCATAACAAACTGACGGGATTAAAAAAACTGGCGCCGGTGGCCTTTATCGATTTCGGACGAACAAGGATAGAGAACCCCCGCTCAACAGAGCGCCGGCACCAGACACTGTTCAGCGTCGGCGTCGGTACGCTTGTTGAGCTGGGCGACCATTTCAGCGGGCAGCTTTACTACGGCTGTCCCCTCAGAGAGACCGATGACACCAGGGTAGGCAGGGGTCGGCTGCATGTCGGCCTGTGGCTGCGATGGTAGCACCTGTCAAAATGCCGGACCGGTTGATGTCGAGCGGTAAGTTTCAAAAAGGCCTGTCTGATAGAAGACGGGGCTTGGCGTGTTTGTGCTTATACTGCTTATTGCCACGACCTTGACCTTCTGCTTCAGCTCCAGCATCGTCCGCTGCACCGCCGCCACGTCGGGATGGCTGTCGTCGAAGATGCCCTCGAGGGCGCTTAGCGCCCTTTCACACAACGCCTGGGCCTGAGCATATCTGCCCTCGCGCAGATACAGCCGGGCGAGGTTGTTCATTGCCATTGCAGTGTAATCGTTTTTTTCTCCAAGCGCATTCTCAAGCACCCTCACGGCCCGCCGGCAGTTCTGCTCAGCTTCGGCAAACCTGCCCTGCTCGGTGTAGAATCGCCCAAGTGTGCTGAGAATTTGTCCCGCCAGCGGATGCGCCGGGCCGAGCTTGTTCTCCACGACCGTCAGCGCCCTGTTGGCCAGGGTTTCCGCCCTGCCGTAATTGTCTCCTGCCTGTTCAATCCTGGCCTGAGTCAGCCAGGTAGTGGCGATGAGATAATTATTGCAGCCGTAAAACCTCTGCTGGATTGCAGCCGCCTTTTCCACTAACTCCCCGGCCTGCTCGTATTTTCCCTGCAACGAATACAGTCTTGCAAGGCCGGACAGCACACCGGCCGTATAGAGATGCTCGGGCCCGTAACTTTTGTTTAGCAGCACCAGCGCCCGGTCATAATACTTTTCCGCCTGCGACAGCTTACCGCAGGCAGCCAGCAGCTTACCTTTATCAGCGAGAAAGGGCGCAAGTATGTCGTCATCCGGCTGATGGTATTTGGCCATAATTGCCATAGCCCTGTCCAAAGCTGACTGGGCCTGGGCGTATTTACCGCGATTTTGATAGATTGAGCTGAGGATTCGCAGCGTGTAAGCGATGTAGGGGTGCTCGGGGTAATAGGCCTTCTGCTGCATCGCGAGAGCCGACAGGCACGCCTTTTCGGCCTCGGCGAATCTGCCCTGGTTCTTGTACAGCCAGGCCGTATCGATGAGACAGGCGCTCAGCAGCTTTTCATTATCTCCGCTGCGGCGAGCCAAAGCCAGCGCCTTCTGGGCCAGCGGCTCGGCCTTTGCGTAGTCACCGTACGCCATATAAATCCGCGCCATCGCCCGCAGTGATTTACACGATTTTGCCGCCGGCGGCGCCTTCGCCTTTGCGCCGGCTGCATTCACCGCATACAGGCCAACGCATACAAAAACGACTGCTGAGACCTTGAAAATTATGGGCCTGGCCATGCTGTGCACCGGCCGGCTCTTAAAACCTTTGCCCTTTCGGTATTCCGATCGATTCTCATCAAAAAACTTCATGGACAGGCCTCCTCGCCTCTTACGAAAAATTTCTCCGCCCTGCGTCACAACATGGGCAACTGTGTTTTCGTAAAATCTCAGGTGTCACTTTAGCCGCGAAATAATCCCGCTGTCCGTGATAACGCTGCGTCTTCTCAGCGACCGAGCTTGTCGGAAAAACGTTTCCACATAAAGTATAGAAAACAAAATGACTCGGCGTAAATTATCGGCCGGCTCAAGCTGACGGGAGGTAATGACGGTTATGTGGGCTTTGACGGCTTGACCGGTTAGGCGGGTTTTGATGTTTTAGTGTCCTGCGCAAATCAACGAACTCTCGGACCTTGCATTTTTCCCGAAGGATGTGTCTCTTTTCTGTGGGCACAGGCCGCACGGGCAGGTAAAATTAGTCTTGTGATAAAAAAACGGCTGAAAGACGGTGTCGAGATGAAGAAAATCCTGGACGTCAATACCGGCGAGGTCAAAGTCACCTCCCGGCAGGTGCTCTTAAGGTCAACCGCCATCGGCTCGTGCATTGTCATTGCGGCTTACGACGCGAAGAGCAAAACAGGCGCGCTCGCCCACGTCATGCTCCCGGGCAAGGCGCCCGGCGAACAGCCGGAAAAGACAAAATACGCCGAAGACGCCATTGACCGGATGATAGCGAAAATGACCCGGTCCGGCTCAAACAGCGGCGACATCGAAGCGTGCCTTGTCGGCGCAGGAAACGTCCTCAAGCGTGAAGACGAAACAATATGCGAAGAAAACATCCAGTCTGTTACCAGACTGCTTGGGAAAAAACGTATCCCCATAAGGGCCGTCGCCCTTGGCGGAACGCAGAGAAAAGCCGTCCTGCTGGACGTAGAAACAGGCGCCGTCTTTTACACCGAAGGCGACCAAAAAGAAACGCTGCTCTTCAGGTCAAAGTGAACCAGCCGACTCCAAGATGCGATGCGCCAAAGATAACGCCGTGGACGTGACGTGTCCGGAAATGGGAGTTCAACGAACCGCAACATATTTCTCTATCGTTCTTATCAGTGCTTCATCGTCTATCGGTTTGGGGATATAATCGGTAAACCCGTAGTTTAAGAGTTCTTCGCGGTCGTTTTTCATCGCCTTTGCGGTCAGGGCGATTATCGGCGCCACCGGCCCGGCGGCCTGTGCCCTGATTTTGTCAAACGCCTCGTAGCCGTCCATAACAGGCATCATTATATCCATAAGAACGACTTCCGGCTGAATCGAAAAATACTTCTCAACAACGTCCGCACCGTCTTCGGCGAACACAAGCCGGTATCGATGTTCCAACATCATCTCGACCGCAGCCCTGCTGAACTCATCGTCTTCCGCAATCAGCACAGTCGGCAGTGACCGGCGCCCGCCTGCAGCAGCCGGGTCTCTGCGTCCGGCCGTGACATCTTTGCTTGCAGCATCAATCTTATCCGACTGAACAGACTCTTTGTTATTGGCAGCCGCCTTGGTCATTAAAGGGACGTAAAACGTAACCGTTGTACCTTTGCCCGGCTCGCTCTCGGCCCATATTTCGCCGCCTAAGAGGTTCACCATTTTCTTGCAGATTGCCAGCCCCAGGCCGCTGCCCTGATACTTTCGCGTGCTCGACGAATCCACCTGGCTAAACTCGTCAAAGATGCTGCCGAGGTGCTTTTCGTCTATCCCGATACCGGTATCCGACACTGCAAAATACAGCCGCTGGTTTTCAACGTATGTCTTTAGAGCAATTGTGCCGTGCCGTGTAAATTTAACGGAGTTGCTTATAATGTTCGTTAAAATCTCGTGCAGCTTCTCTGCATCCGAGACCACTGTGTTCGGCACCGAATCGCTCCTCTGAACGATAAACTCCACGTTCGGGTTGTCCTTGAGCGTTTTGACCATACTGCGTATGCCGGCAATCAAAGCGTCAATCGAAAGCGATTTAAGCTTAATCTCTATCTTGCCCGACTCGATTTTAGAGAGGTCGAGAATGTCGTTGATAAGCAGAAGCAGCCGCTGGCTGCTGCGATATATCATCTCCAGACCATCTCGCTGCTTGTCCGCAAGATTGGCCGTGTTATGCCTGCTCAGCGCCTTCGATATGCTGATTATCGCATTCATCGGCGTGCGGATTTCGTGGCTCATATTGGCGAGAAACTGACTCTTGGCCCTGTTGGCCGCCTCGGCGGCATCCTTGGCCTTTTCAAGATGCTGCTCCGCTATCTTGCGTTTGGTGATGTCCCTGCCGATGCCGACAATTCCGACAATCTCGCCTTTGCTGTCGTGCCACGGCAGTTTGCTCGTCAGAAACCAGTGCAGGGTGCCCTTGTGACTTTTGTTTGGTTCGTCCTTGTTAATCAGCGGTTTGCCCGACCGGACAACCTCCTGCTCATCGCTGTAGAATTCGGCGGTGAGTTCGTTGGGGTAAAAATCGAAATCAGACTTGCCTATCAGGCCTTCCGGCGTCTGCAGTCCCATAAATTTCGCAAGAGCGGTATTGGCAACCACAAAACGGCTTTGTTTATCCTTGATATAGATTGAGTCGGGTATGTTATCAATCAGTGTTCGCAGCATATTACGTTCCCGCACAAGTGCCTCTTCTGTAAGTTTTCTTGCCGCTGCCTCGCTGAGCGCATTAGCGACGGCGTCAATGAGGTCGCGTTCTTCTTTTAGAAAGGACAGCTCGCTGCTCTTCTCTGCCTTTTCAATGCGGTATAGCCGGACGGTCCCCCGCGTTTGTCCGTTAACTACAATGTCACTGCTGTGGCACGACTGCGCCTGCTCAAAGGACTTCCGGGCATATTCTTTCCCGTCGAAAATTATCTTCGCACAGGTAATTTCGGGGTAATACCGGCAGCTCTCAATCAGGCCAATGGCATCTTCAAAAATCTCGCTCAAGCTCTCGCGTTTCTGAATCGACCCGGCTATCCCGTACAGGCAATTCAGCTCCCTGTTGCGGGCCTGAAGCTGCTGGTTCGCCGCCTTGAGTTGTTGCTCATGTGCCCGGAGCTGCTGGTTCGCCGCCCTGAGCTGCTGTTCGTGTGCCTCAAGCTGCTGATTCGCCGCCCTGAGCTGCTGTTCGTGTGCCCGGAGCTGCTGGTTGGCGGCCCCTAATTGCTGTTCACGTGCGGCCAATTGCTCGTTAGCCGCTCTAAGCTGCTGCTCGTGGGCACGAAGCTGCTGGTTGGCCGCCCTGAGCTGCTGCTCCTGTGCGCGAAGCTGCTGGTTCGCCGCATCCAGACTCTGCTGCTGCAACTGCGGTTCAACCTCTCGGGGCCTGAGCGGCTCTACTGCCTGCTTCTTCGGCTTGTGAGTATCTTTGCGCGCCTGCCTCATATTATCACTGCTCCTTTGGCTTAAACTCCATTATACCTTATTCCACCGGCCGGATACAAATAAATATCTCGCCTTTGACCTGCGAATAATGCCGCCGAAAAGCTGTCTGGCTGGATAATAGCCGGACAAAACGTGAAAAATTGACCCCCGCAGTACTTACCACAGCCCCCCTGCCGTGTGCTCAATCCAGGTGCCCGTCGTAGAATATCGCCGGTGCCGGCCGGGGCCGGGCGGGACGAGGTACATTATCCGGCCCTCGTGGCCGTGCGGCTGCCGGGGATCGCGGCGAGGTAGTCCTGCAGCAGCTGCGGCTGGTGGATGCCGTAGCCCTGCAGGTAATCGACG
>CAYMYK010000136.1:0-8306 GCA_964394625.1 uncultured Pirellulales bacterium | reverse complement strand
TAACCAAAGACATCTACATCGTCTCAAAGCAGAATAAGACGAAGGTATATCGGGCGGGGTATCCGCAGTCAACAAGCGAGGTGACGACGATGGAGCAGGTTGCGAAGATTGACCTGGGGACAGCGGTAGGCGGTGACATTTCGCGTGACGGAAGTATGATAATCATCAAGGGCTATTTTTCGGCTTCGTTATGGGAGAGAGCCGAAGGGCAGAGTGTTGCTGAGGTGCTGGAGGGTAAGCATTGCAGGATACCGCTGGTATTTGAGCTTCAGGGCGAGGCGATATGTTTCGATGCCTTCGGTCAGGGCTACTATACGACCAGCGAGCACAGGCATCAGCCGATATATTATTTTGCGCGCAAGGCGGAGGATAAAGGTAATTGACTCGGCGGGGGCCGCAGAGGATTATGGGTGTATCAGCGGAGATAAGACATAAGACGATAATCGAGCAGGTGCGCTCCGCGGGCAGGATTTACGTGCGTGAGATTGCGCGGAAACTGGCTGTCACCGAGGTGACAATCAGACGGGATTTGGCGGTTTTGCAGAGCGAGGGCCTGGTGAAGAAGACTTACGGCGGGGCGGTCCTGGCGGCGCCGGAGGTGAATGCTTCGGTGCGCTATCGGCAGACGAAAAAGGTGGGCGCCAAAAAGATTATCGGCAAGCTTGCGGGCGCCTTAGTGAAGAACGGCGACGTTATCTATCTCGAGGCGGGTTCGACCTGCTACGAGATAATACCGTATTTGGCGAAGAAGAAGAATTTGACGGTAATCGTCAATTCCCTTTATTTGATGCGCCGCCTCGGCGAGCAGGCGGGGCATAAGGTTATTATCATCGGCGGCGAATACAGGGCCGAGCGGATGGATATGGTAGGCCCGCAGGCGGTAACGGCCATCGGTCAGCTCGGTGGGTTCAGGGCCTTTACAGGTGCCGATGATATTACTATTGACGCCGGGATAAGCGGGGCCGACGAAGTTACTGTCGGTTTTGCGAAAATGGTTGTAAAGCGGGCCGCTGAGGTGATTTTTGTCGGCGACCATACCAAGTTCGACAGGCCGGCACTTTACAAAATAGCCGATATTGACCGGCTCGATTACATCGTAACCGACATAAAGCCGTCGGACGCCTGGCACGCCGCCGCTAAACAGAAGTCCATCAAGCTGCTCTATCCGCGATAGCCGCCGCAGTCGGAGCATCCGGCAAAATGCGGCGAAGCAATCTCGCCTTTTTCGACAGCACGGTAAACGACATTCTATTCATCACAATCGCCTCCTGAATATCGAGCAATCTTTCCCTGTCGTCTCTCATATAGGAACAGCTTCCTTGAGAACGCGGTCGCGGATTCGCGGTCGCAGGCCCGCTGTGGTGATTACATCGACGGGCCGACCGAGCAGCCCCTGCAACTCATAGAGCAGACCGCCAAGGTCGAATAAGCTGCGGCCGGGCGCCAAATCCACGAGAAAATCGATATCACTCTCGTCATCTGCAGTGCCTCGTGCGACTGAGCCGAAAACTCGCACACGTGATGCGCCGTAGCTGGCTGCAAGAGCCAGTATCTGCTCCTTGCGGTTGCTGATTATCTCAGGTATTCCCATAGTCGGTGCTCCTGATTTCAGTTTAAGCTGCGGAATAGACACTGTCAAATGAAAACGAGCGCTGCAATCGGCGCTTTGCCCGGGGCGAATCGAGGTTGTCGATAAGAATTGGATTATCGCCCGTGATCATCTTACCATAACCTGGCCGGCGTCGGCGACGAGCGTCTGGCCCGTGATGGTGCGGGCCTTGTCGCAGCAGAGAAAAATTATGGCGTTGGCGATGTCGGCGCCTTTGATTTCGCGGTTGAGGGCGGTCTTGCTCACGTAATGGCCGATTACCTCTTCCGGCTTGATGCCGTACTTTTTCGCGCAGGCCCTGATATAAGCCGGGTTCCAGATTTTCGAGCCCTCGAAGACGTTGCCCGGAGCGACGCAGTTGACGCGGATACCGTACCGGCCTAATTCGAGCGCCCAGCCGCGGGCGGCGTGGATTTCAGCGGCCTTCGTGGCGGTGTAGGCGGTGTTGTTTTTGCTCGGCTCAAGGCCCGACTTGGAGCTGAGGTTTATGATGCTGCCTCCCATCTGCTGTTCAACCATAATCCTTGCGGCTGCCCGGGCCATAAGAAAATAGCCCGTGAGGTTGACGTCGAGGGCGAGCCGCCATTTGTCCAGCGGCATATCGATTAGCCCGAAAGGCGGCGCAATGCCGGCGGCGTTCACTAATATGTCGAGGCCGCCGAAGCTATCGAGGACTTTTTCAAAGGCGGCATCGATACTTTTTTCGTCGGTTACATCGCAGGCCAGGACAAGGGACAAGGCATCCGGTATTTCACTTTTTATCAGCGAGGCGGTTTCTTCGGCCGCTTTCGTATCGATGTCAGCCGGGGCCACGATAGCGCCTGCCCGTGCAAGACCGACGGCGATGCTTCTGCCGAGTCCGCTGCCGGCGCCGGTAACGACGGCGATTCGGTTTTTAAGCTCGCCTGCCTCGGCGGTGCTTGCGAGCTTTTTGCGGAATGCCTCCGATTCCCAGTTGTTGATGAAGTTCTGCTCGCGGGCCGTCAGGGCGAGGACGCCGCCGAAACCGGCCGCCCAGCTTCTGATTTGCAGCGAGCCGGTAGTGATTTCGGTGATGACCCCCGCCGTCTTGCTGTCGGCGGCAATAAACAGGCCAAGCCCCTTGACGACAAAGACGGCGGCGGGCTTTTGGCCCTTCTCGATTAGCGCCTTAAGTTTTCCGGCAATTACATCGGCATCGGGTTTTTTGACCCACATTGCAGTGCCGTTTGCATAGACAAGCTCGTCGGGGTTGAGAGCGGCTGTCGCGAGCAGTTTCGCGGCGTTTCTTCGGGCCATAAAGGCGGCAACGGTATCGTTGATTATGAAACGAATCGGCAGGTATTGCCCGGTGGCCTCCCGGATGGCCTTGCGAACAGCGAATTTAGCGGCAAGGACCTCTTTCCGGGATGGAATTTTCCTGCTTATGGCGCCGGTTTTCGGCAGGTTGCTTTTCAGCAGCCGAACGACCTTGTGCACCAGGCGCACCGCCGCATCGGCGCCATCAGCGGTGACGAACAGGCCGTGCTTGGCGAGAATGATAACGTTGGGTTTTCTGCCGTACTTTTTTTCGTAACCGGCCACCAGCGAAGCGACCTTTTTTGCAAGCATAAAGCCGGGGTCCGTGTAGGGTATCCACAGGGGCGGGTACTTCCAGCCGGCGAAGAGCTTCTCGAGGGCGGCCCTTCCGTTTTTGGCGTTGACATAAGCGGCCACCGCGATTGGGTGCAGGTGAATGACGTATTTGTCGAGCAGGGAGTGCAGGTGCGCCTCGACGGATGGCCGGGCGCCGCTGGTAACGTCATCGTCGCAGGCCAGCAGCAATCGGTTGACCACCTCCGGCTCTCTCGTGGTCGGGGGCATCTTTGCCAGTTGTCTATCTTTGATGATTTCGATGACCGGTTCGATTCGCATTCTTCGCCAGCCGGCCCCTGCGTTCATATCTTTAAGGGCGGTGCCGCTTGCCTTGATGTACATAAACTTCCCGTCGCCGGTCTTGACGGACGTATTGCCGCCGCCGCCCTGGACGAGAGTCGTGTCTTTTCCGGTAACGTTGGAGATTTTTATCAGCTCGGCTAATACTTTTTCCACGGTTTTTATGCTCCTGTATTTTTTATTATCAATGTTTTTTACTCTGTACGGTAAGTTATGGCGGGCGTTTTTTCGGCCCTTTCTTTCATAATAATCCACAGGACGGCGGATGCGAAGTAAATAACCGTCAGGACGGCGTTGGCCGTTTTGAAGGCCGCGAATCTCGCCTGGTAGGCATCCTGTCCTGACATTGCCACCCGCAGCGCCATTATGAGTATTATAACCAGCGAGCCGACGGCGAGCAGGCCGGCGAACTTAGTGAGCTTGCCGGCATTAGCTTTTTTGCCTTGTGGGGCGAACTGCGAGCCGCTGCCTGCCACGGGCGGTTCCTCGGGCAGACGGGGAAGTTTCTCACGAGCGCCGCCGAGCGCCGAGAAGATAATGTATAGAACAGCCGAACTCAGCCAGACGGGGATTATCAAAAAGAACAGGTGGATGGTGTTCGTCCGCCATGCGACGACCGCCCAGGCGAGCGTAATGCCCCACGCCAGCAGGGCGGGCCGGTTGACGAGTTTTTTCTTCCTGGCCGTCCAGTACCGCGTCAGGCCGATTCTCGGAAAGAGCCAGTGCTCGACGACTACGATAGCGCCGACCGGCATAAGAAGCAGGCCATAGACACCGACAAAATCGAGCAGCTTTGTAAAGACAAAAGGCGAGCAGGCGATGGTCGTGGTCACCCCTCCTGCGATAAGCGTAACGAGCCATCGGGGCCAGTTCGGTGTTGCGACCTGCAGGGCAAGGCCCACCCTGTAAATCGTCGGGTTTGCCGTTGTCCAGCCGGCGGCGACGACGGCCAGGGCGCCCGCCAGGCCGAGTGCCTGTAATGCGACGGCGCCGGCGTCAAGCTGCGTGAGTGGCGTCTTGAGGATGACGGCGGCGCCTGCGCCCATAATACCGGCGCATATCCAGGCGAGGTAGTGGCCAAGGTACATCCCAAAAGCGGAATAGAACCCGTAGCTGGCCCTTTTTGCGTAGCGGAAAAGCGCCATATCCGAAAGCCCTAAGTGCATCGCGAGATTGGCAATCCACGCAAACGAGGCAATATGCAAAAAGCCAAGGGCGTCGGCTTGTCCGGGCTGTGGCCCGGGCCAGATGCGCGCATCCGCTAACTGCCAGAAATCATAGAAACTGCTAATCGATTTGAGATGCGGAAAACTCGCCAGAAGGGCGGGTATCATCGTCAGGGCGCCCGCTATGAACATCAGGAACATCCAGGGCGAGCACACCTCCGAAAACTCGGCGAGCTTTTTGAATCCGAGGATTGCTAACGTTACGACAACGGCGCCGACGCCGAAAACGACAAATACGAACCGTATATCCGTCGGCAGCCAGCCGATTTGAACGGGTATCCCGAATGCCAGCCGTACCGCCGACGCCGAAACGGTGATATGGGCGCCGGCGAGAATGCAGAACATCAGCGCGTTTAAAATGCTGTAAATAATCATCATCACCGGCCCGCCGATTTTGCGAAGGTACCAGTAGAGCGTCAGCCGGGTCTTGACGGCGATTGGAGCGCAGACGAGCGCCCAGGACAGTACCGCCAGCAGGTTGCCGAATATAAGCCCGACGATGACGTCGCAGGTGTGTGCCCCCTTGCTGACGAACAGTGCCCCGATGACGAACTCGGTGGCGGCCACGTGCTCGCCGGCGAAACAGCCGGCAAAGTGGCGTCCGCCCTGGAGATGCTCAACTGTTACCGGCGCCCGCTCGAACTCATAGAGCCGGTCGAGTGCGTTTATAATGCTGCGTTTGTTCTTACCGCTTCCAGTCAATATTCTGCACCCGCACTCATCTCCCGGCCGGGTTCAATCTTCACGACACACGGCTCAGCCCGACTATGCCTGCTGTGTGAGATAGCCGCTCAGGGCCGCGATAACGAACGAGCAGACCAACATCAGCAGTCCGAATGCCAGCAATGTCTTTGTCCGGCCGCTCGTCCCGCGCCACTCGCCGATTGCCGCGCCCAGCAAGCTGCTGAATAGTATCTGCCCAGCCATCAGAATCGCAAAGCCGATGTAGGCCGTCTTGCCCATCGCCGGCTCACCGGTCTTGAGGCATATAAACTGCGAACACCAGATTGCCCCGGCCACCGCCGCGAAGACGATGTTGGCTAACAGAACCGGTCCTTCCGGCCGGATGTAGTCTCCTGCGCTTTTGTTTTTGACGTTGAGAAGAGCACACCAGAGGAAATTCACCGTGAAGCCGCCGAGCAGCACGATAACGAGCACCGGCATCCCTCTCCAGGTTTGGCTCGTCAGCGGGGCGACGGATACCGCAAGCTTTTCCATTGTCGGCCCGCCCTGAAGGCCGAAGTTCATCGCCGAGCTCATCAGGCCCGAGAAAACGGCTATGAGGATACCCTTTTTGAAATTGAACTCCGCGACCGCTTTCTTCTTCTCCTGTTCAGGCATCTCGTTTTCCTTGGACATACCCGCCATTCCGACCAGTACGATACCGACAATCGAGACGAGAACGCCAAGCAGCGAGACGATGCCCGGCGTGGACTGGAACAAATCGAGAAATTCACCTTTGAGAATCTTCGGAACTAATGTGCCCGAGGACGATGCCAGGCCGCAGCCGAGGGCCAGGCCGAGGCCTACCCCGAGATAGCGTATCATAAGACCCCAGGTCAGCCCGCCTAAACCCCAGGCCGCACCGCACAGATAGCAGTACAATATCTCTTTACCGGGCGTCTGCTTCAAAACCGCAAAGACATTGGGCGAGGTCGATAGCGCCAGCACCCACGGGATAATGAGCAGCCCGACAACCGCGTAAATCATCCAGTAGCTTTCCCACGCCCAGTCCTTGACCTTCTTGAACGGCATATAGAATACCGCCCCCGCCAGGCCGCCTAACGTGAACAAAAGCATCCCAAGAGCAGGATTCGTCTCCATAAAAACTTCTCCTAAAGCGATTGCCTTTAATCGCGTTTACTCAGCACGTCCTTCTCGTACTGTTTGACCTCGTCGAGCCAGCCGGCGCCGACCGGCGTATCCGAGCTAAGGCAGTAATAATCCCAGACCGCTCCAAAGGGCATTGTCTTTAGCTCTTCGAGTATAGCCAGCCGGGACGTATAGTCGGCCTGCACCTCGAATTTGCGAAGCGCATCGGTCGGCTCGAGCAGGGCGATGAGCAGCGCCTTGAGCATACAGCGTGTGCCTATGACGTAGGCCGCAATGCGGTTGATGCTCGCATCGAAAAAGTCCAGCCCGATGTGCACCCGGTCGAGAAGCTTGTTGCGGACGATTTCCGCCGCGATGTCCTTGATCTCGTCGGTGAGGATGACGACGTGGTCGCTGTCCCACCGGACGGGACGGCTTACGTGAAGCAGCATCTCGTCGAGGTAGAGCATTACCGAGGAGATTTTGTCGCTTATTACCTCCGTGGGATGATAGTGGCCCGCGTCGAGGCAAACCAGAATGTCGTTCTTGATTGCATAGCCGAGATAGAACTCATGCGAGCCGATTGTGCAGCTCTCGGCGCCTATGCCGAACAGCTTTGATTCGACCGAATCGAGCAGGTAGTTTTTATCGAACTTCTCGGCGAAGATTCTGTCGAGGGATTCTTTCAGGATGGCTCGCGACCTGTAGCGGTCCACGGGGATGTCCTTGTATCCATCGGGTATCCAAAGGTTGAGGATGCAGGGCGAGCCCTGCTCCCTGCCCATATACTCGCCGATTTTACGACAGGCAATGGCGTGGTCTATCCAGAAGTTCCGGATACCCTCGTCGTAGCTTGCGAGCGTAAAGCCCGACTCGGCTTTTGGATGTGAGAAGAAGGTCTGATTGAAGTCGAGTCCGATTTGCTGCTGTTTCGCCCAGTTGACCCATCCGGTGAAGTGCTCGGGTGCGACCTGGTCGCGGTCGATGTTCTTTCCGCCGGCTTCGAGATAGCAGGCGTGCAGCGCCAGGCGATGTTTGCCCGGCAGCAGGGAATAGACTTTTTCGAGGTCGCTGCGGTGCTCTTTGACGTTGTGCGCCTTTCCGAGGTATCCTCCTGTAGCGACGCAGCCGCCGCCGGCGCCGCCCGCCTCGGTCTCGAAGCCGCCCACGTCGTCGGCCTGCCAGCAGTGAAGTGAGATTGGTATCTTCTTCAGCGCTTCCATTGCATTGTCGGCATCCACACCGATTTCAGCATATTGCTCTTTTGCCGCCTGGTACCCCTTTTCGACTTTTTTGGCATCACTCATTTGCTGTTCAACCTCCTTTCAGGTTTTAGCTGTCAACAATATTTTCCCTTTGTGATTCCATAGCTAAGCGGTATCTTTGACCGCTTCAAACAAAGCAAATATGTTTTCGAGTGGTGTATCATCCTGTATATTGTGCGCCGGTGCAACAATGTATCCGCCGTTTTTGCCTAAAATTTCCATTCTCCGTTTTACTTCGTTCTTGATTTGCCGGGGCGTGCCATACGGCATAAGCTCCTGCAGGTCGATCCCGCCGAAGAATGTGAGGTCTTTGCCGTAGTTGTCTTTGAGGAATTTGGGCTCCATACCGGCGGCCTTCGGCTGGATGGGGTTGAGAATATCGAGCCCGATTTCGATAAAGTCGCCGATTATGGGAACAATTGAGCCGCAGCTGTGCCAGGCGAGCTTGATATCGGGCTTTGACCGGCGGAACTGCTCGAA
>CAYMYK010000135.1:0-8355 GCA_964394625.1 uncultured Pirellulales bacterium | reverse complement strand
CTGATGGTCAAATATGCCGCCTCCAAGAAGGTCAACGTTATCCTGCGAGGCCTTCGCAGCTTGACCGACGTGCACTACGAGTTCGAGCTCGCAATGACAAATCGTTCCGTGGCGGGGATAGAAACGGTCTTCATTATGACGACCGAGCAGTACGGCTTTATCAGCTCTACCTTGATTCGTCAGGTAGCTTCACTTGGGGGCGATATTTCAACTTTGGTTCCGGCGAATGTGTACAGCCGGCTTCGGCAGCGCTTCCAGACGCTGCCCGAGTAGAAACGGCTTGGATTATATCGGCGCATTTGATACGATTCGTGAGATTTGGAGTATCTTAATGTTTACGGTTAGTATCGAAATCAGGTTCAGGGCATCGCACAGCGTCAGTTTGCCCGACGGCTCGCGCGAGCCGCTGCATGAGCACGACTGGGCCGTAGTTGCCGAGGTGGGCAGTGAACGGCTCAACAATGCAGGCATGGTGATGGACTTTGCCCGGCTCAGGTCAATCCTGAGCGATGTGACGGCAAAGCTCGATAACATTTCAATCGGCGAGCTCGATTATTTCCAAAGCCGAAGTCAGTCGGCTGAAAACGTGGCGATATATGTGTATGAGAAAATCGAGCCAAAGCTGCCCGGTGATGTGCGATTGGAGAGCATCAGGGTTGGCGAGCAGATTGGCTGCTGGGCGAAATACCGCAAAGACCGTCAGGAATCATAGCTTTTCGGACCATAATCGCGGGTTGCGCCCGGCTTTGGGCGCCGTTGGGGCGGGTACTTTTCGCCGAATCCTGCAAATAGCCAAGCGGCTCTGCAGAACAACCGAAAAATTGACGATTACTTAATTGGGATTATGATATAATATAGCTAAGCTGATGTGAAACTCAGGCGGAAATTATGCGGTGTGAGATTTGTCAAAACAGAGAGGCCACGGTACACCTGACGGAGATAACCAATGGCGTTCGCACGGAGACGCACCTTTGTGAGCACTGCGCCACCGAGCAGGGCATAGCCGTCAAGAGCCATATCCCAATCAACGAGCTTCTCAGCGGGCTGCTTTCGGTCCAGCCGAGCGACGAGGAGCTGGCCGGTATGGCAGACCGGGAGATGTCCTGTCCGCACTGCGGCTTCACTTTGGAGCAGTTTCGCGAAAAGGCGGTGCTCGGCTGCCCTAATGACTATGAAGTGTTCGAAAAGTCGCTCCTGCCGCTCATCAAAAAGGCCCACGACGGCAAGAGTCACCACTGCGGCAAGGTCCCGTCGCGCGTCCCGGAAGATTCAAAAAGACAGTTGCGGCTTGCGCAACTGCGCCGCCGCCTGGATGAAGCCGTTCGCAGCGAAGATTATGAGCTGGCGGCAAAACTCCGCGACGAAATAGCTGAAAAACACTAAAACACTCTAACAATACTCTGTCATTGCCGCGAAGGTTGTCCCCGCGAAGCTTGTCCCCGCAAAAGCGGGGAGCGGGAATCTGTAAGCTCGGCAGCAGCGTTTTGTTAGAATGCCTGAAACGACGAGTTGTTCTTATGAAACTCAACGAGATAAGCAGCAAACTAAATGACTGGTTCAGCGGCACCGGGCCTATGTCCGATATCGTAATATCGTCCCGTGTCCGCTTAGCGAGAAATCTCGCCGGCCATAAATTCCTCAGTAAATGCTCCAATTCCGAGAAGTCCGTAATACTTAAAAAACTAAAAGACGTCCTGATGTCGCTGGATTTGGGCGACAAAGTCTTCTACATCAGCGTCGATGAGGCGCCCGTCCTCGACAGACGGTTCCTCGTCGAGCGCCATCTTATAAGCCGGCATCATGCGTTCGCCAAGGGGCCTCGAGGCGCCGTCATCGCCCGCAGGGAATCCTTCACAGCTATGATTAACGAGGAAGACCATCTTCGCCTCCAGGTGCTCAAGAGCGGCTGCCAGCTCTCGCAGTGCGCCGAGCAGATTAACCGGATTGACGATGCCATCGAGCAGAAACTGTCATACGCATTCAGCCCGCGTTACGGCTATTTGACGGCCTGCCCGACAAATCTCGGCACGGCGATACGCGTCTCGGTGATGCTTCATCTGCCGGCGTTAAAGATGACCGGCCAGATAGAAAAGTTTTTGAACGCGACTCGTGCGATGGGACTGGCCGTGCGCGGCCTGTTCGGCGAAGGAACCGAGGCCGCCGGCGATTTCTACCAGCTCTCAAACCAGGTCACCTTAGGCGTATCCGAAAAGCAAATTATCCGGCGATTTGAGCAGCAGGTCATCCCGGAGATAGTCGAATATGAAAATGCCGCCAGGGCCCAACTGCTCTCGAAAGAGGAGCACTTGCTCGACGACAAAATTTCACGGGCGATGGCGCTTCTGAAAAATGCGCATCTGATAAGCTCTCAGGAAGCCCTCTTTCTGCTCAGCCATTTGCGTCTCGGCCTCAATATGCACGAACGTCTCGGCGCATCCACTCCGGCAATAGACCGGCTCTGCTCGCTCAAGACCCGCAGGGACAAAGCCGGTGACGGCGCCGGCCTTTCGATTGCAACGATAAACCGGCTCTTTATGATGACCCTGCCGGCTCACATCCAGCTCAACTACGGCAAAGAGCTCGATTCCGCCCACAGGGACGCGCTCAGAGCCGAAATTATTCGCTCAATTCTCAACGGATAACCCTCATCCCTGCGATTTTTTCCCGAGATTCCAGTTCTTTTCGCGTCTTTTCACGCGTTTTCGCCTGCCAAAATGGCACTACCGAGGCGCTCCTGACAACGGGACAAATCCGGCCGTATGGCTTAACCTCTT
Source organism: uncultured Pirellulales bacterium (assembly GCA_964394625.1). Lineage (GTDB taxonomy): Bacteria > Planctomycetota > Phycisphaerae > Sedimentisphaerales > Anaerobacaceae > JAUVYV01. The sequence continues at coordinate 5,581 of CAYMYK010000135.1, read as the reverse complement.
GAAAAAAAAGAGCTTATGAAGCCGACGAACGAATCGAACCCTTACTGGCACGCCTTTTGCACATTCTAAAAGACGAAACATAGTATGAATGTGGCGCCTCAAATAACGCGAAAGGGATTTAACGATGGCTAAAATTATTGGAATAGATTTGGGCACAACCAACTCGGTCGTTGCCTTGATGGAAGGTTCGGCCCCGAAGGTGCTGGTCAACTCCTCGGGTTCCCGGCTGACACCGTCGGTGGTCGGCTTTACCGACAAGGGCGAACGCCTGGTCGGGCAGATTGCACGGCATCAGCAGGTTACGAATCCTGAGAACACCGTCTTCTCGATAAAGCGTTTTATGGGCCGGCGACACAGTGAGGTCTCATCCGAGGAAAAAATCGTACCTTACAAAATTACCGGCGGCTCCGAGCAGCTCGTCAAGGTCGATGTCAGGGGCAAAGAATACACACCGCCCGAAGTCTCGGCGATGATTCTGCAGGACTTGAAAAAGACCGCCGAGGACTACCTCGGCGAAAAAGTGGTCCAGGCGGTGATTACCGTGCCGGCATACTTTAACGACTCGCAGCGCCAGGCCACCAAAGATGCCGGGAAAATAGCCGGCCTTAAGGTCGAGCGCATCATCAATGAGCCGACGGCTGCCGCGCTTGCATACGGCCTCGAAAAGAAGAAAAACGAAAAGGTCGCTGTCTTCGATTTCGGCGGCGGCACCTTCGATATATCCATACTTGACATCGGCGACAACGTCTTTGAGGTCCTCAGCACCAACGGCGATACCCACCTGGGCGGCGACGACCTTGACGAGGTGCTCATCAACTACCTGGCCGACGAGTTCAAAAAGACCGAGGGTATCGACCTGCGCCAGGACCCGATGGCGCATCAGCGGCTCAAAGAGGCCGCCGAAAAGGCCAAATGCGAGCTGAGCACCCAGCTTGAGAGTACGGTCAACCTGCCGTTTATCACCGCCGACGCCTCCGGGCCCAAGCACCTGCAGATTACAATCACGCGAAGCAAATTCGAATCGCTGGTCGAGCCGGTCCTCGAACGGCTCAAAGGTCCCTGCCAGAAGGCGATAGAGGATGCAAAACTCACCGGTGACGGCATCGCGGAAGTCTTGCTTGTCGGCGGCTCGACGAGAATCCCCAAGGTTCAGCAGATTGTCAAAGACATCTTCGGCAAAGAGCCGAACAAGAGTATCAATCCCGACGAGGTCGTCGGCCTCGGTGCGGCCATCCAGGGCGCGGTGTTGGCGGGCGATGCCGGCGTCAAGGACATCCTGCTGCTGGACGTAACGCCGCTTTCACTTGGCGTCGAGACATTAGGTGGCGTGATGACAAAGCTTATCGAGCGCAATACCACCATCCCCACCGGCAAGACGGAGGTCTTTTCCACCGCCGCGGACAGTCAGACAACGGTCGATATACACGTTCTGCAGGGCGAGCGCGAATTCGCCAGGGACAACCGGACGTTAGGCAGGTTCCAGCTTGCGGACATCCCGCCCGCCCCGCGCGGCATCCCGCAGATTGAGGTCACCTTCAATATCGATGCGAACGGGATACTGAACGTCTCGGCCAAAGACTTGGGCACGGGCAAACAGCAGTCTATCGAGATTAAGTCCAGCTCGGGGCTCAGCGAGCAGGAAGTTGAAAAGATGAAGACCGATGCCGAGGCGCACGAGGCCGAGGACAGAAAGAAACGGGAGGTCGTCGATTTGAAGAACCAGGCCGACCAGCTAATCTACTCGACCGAAAAGACCCTCAAAGAGCACGGCGATAAGGTCGGCGGCGAGGTCCGGGGCAAAATTGAAGGCGCCATAAACAACCTCAAGGAGGTGGTCAAGGGCGAAGACGCCGAGGCGATAAAGCGGGCGATTGAAAACCTCGGCACCACCGGCCAGGAGTTAGGCAAGGTCCTTTACGAAGAGGCCGCCAAAAAATCGGCGGCAGAACCGACGCCGGGGCCAACGGACCAGACAGAGCAGCAGACGCCTCCGCCGCCCGAAAACCAGGGCAAAAAGAAGGGCGACGACGACGTAATCGACGCCGAGTTCGAGGCCAAAGACAAGTAATTTTATTCGAGCAGACGGATAAATTCTTCTACAGTAATTTCAGCATCTCTAATGATACCTCTGAGTGTCCAGCGGTCGACTTCTTTATGGTCAGGAATAATAAGGGTTATCTGGCGGGTGCCATTGCGGATCTTTATATGGCTACCTTTCTGGCTTACACGGCAGAATCCAGCCTTTTCAAATATCTTGACAATCTTTTTGCCGGAAAGCAAAGGCGGTTTGGTCATACCGCAACCTCTAAGACCTTATGATTGGCAGAAGGCTTAACTTCTTCAGCGTCCGGCTCTAAATACAGGGTGATTGCCTCCTTGATATTATTGATTGCTTCCTGTTCAGTTTTGCCCTGGCTCCAGCAACCCTTAAGGCTGGGACAGTGAGCGACAATAAATCCATTCTCACCTTTTTCCAAAACGACCTTTAATTTCATTTCTATCACCTCTGAAAAAATATACTATACCCTTAAGAAAATGTCGGCAAGATGTCTCCCGCGAATCAGTACCAGCTTGCCTGCCACAGCCAGCTTTCGGCGAAGTATGCGAAATCCTTGAAGTCCTCTATGCCGTCGGCGTTTATGTCGAAGTGGCTTCGGTCGGTTCCGGCTTCGTTGATGATTGTGCAGGCGGCGCAATCGCAGCCGCCCTGGAAGATGACGGTTCCGCCTTTGAGGTGGATTGTACCATCACAAGTTGTATGACCGGTAATTAAGGTTTGGCCGTCGCTAATTTCGAGGGTAGCACCAGGGGCGATGTTGACGTCACCGACGATATTAGTCGGGCCGGTGAGCTTGATGACCGCATCGGGGTCAATCTGGACATCACCGGTAATTCCACCAAAGCCTGCAAAATTCGCATCGGCCGATTGGGTAATCGTTGTCGCCGCCAGAGTGCCTCCGAGCAAATTGACGTCTGCTAAATTCACTAAGTTGCAATCAAATGCCACACTACCTCCAGCACCGACTTCTATTGTCCCGTTGTTGCTCACATCGCTGGGCGCGCCGGCGTGTAACACATGTAACGACGTCCCAGCAGCATTCCCAATAAACCCGCTGTTCGTTATAGCACCCCCACTGGCAACCGTAATCGACCCGCCTACTGCATAAACCCTTCCTTGATTCGACAAATACTGGTCTCCATAAATTACACCCCAGCCCTCGATGACCCCTGTGTTGTTATTCTCAAAAAACTCGTCGCCCGTACACCCCCCGCCATAAATCTTGATTTCTCCTGTATTCCCTACTTGACGGTCAACATTCAATTCTTCGCTCGTTCCAATCGTTACAAGACCACTATTTTCTAAATCACCATCGAGATTCACCTCTCCGTTGATCCGAATTGTCGCACCTGTCTGATTCTCGACGTCGCCACCAATATCTCCACCCCAGAAATCTAACACTGCTCCACTGACATTCGTCACATCACCACCGATCTCAAAAAGTGGTACACCCCAGCCTGTGATGCTTAAATCCCCATAATTTACTAAGCCATTTGGATCCAAGGTAAGTTCTACCCGTCCTATGGCTGTTCCCAAGTCAACCTTCCCACTACAACTTAATCCATAAATTCCACGCGACTGTCGTAGCTCTACAGAAACTCCGCTGCCGCCGCTGATTGTTACCTGAAAAGGACCGTCGGGGACAGTGTCTGGGCTCCAATTGTTTGCGTGCCCCCACCAATAACCATCCCCTCCTCCATCCCAGCTGATGGGGATCGCCTCTAGATTCGGAGCCGCAAATACTAATACAACGACCATTAAGACTAATTCTTTTCTCAACATAACCCACCTTCCTTTCTTGCTTTTGCGAAATTGAGGCAGCGTAAGGTGCAACTCCACCCTGCAAATTGCCGCTTCTCCACACTTTTCACCTGGTAGTATATCAAACTCAGGTAGAATGTCAAGAAGATTATGTCCTGAGTTTATTTTAGTTTATTTGCCAACGCAGAATCGTGAGAAGATTTTCTCGAGGATTTGTTCGTCGATGTCGTGCCGCTGGATGTCGGCGATTTGGCTGTAAGCGGCTCTCAACAGCATCGCAGCGACCTCGTCATCGCCTGCCTTTAGCTCATCGGTGGCCTGGGTAATGTTCTCAACAGCATCGGTGACGGCCTTTCGATGTCGCGCCGTCAGGGCAATCTCGTATCGCGTATCTCGTATCGCGTATTGCGTATTGCGATGTTCGTCGGCTGCCGGTGTCGCTGCGGCGATAATTTTCCTGTCGATGGCGTCTTTGAGATGCTGCAATCGAGTACCGAATTGGGCCGAGACAGCCAGAAAATCGGTGCCGAACAATTCGTTAAGCGTGGCGAGGCGCCGGTCAAGGGATTTTGGGGTAAGCAGGTCGGTTTTTGTAGCGACGGGTATAAGATTCTGCGGTTTTATAAGCTCAAAGATTGCGAGGTCTTCGGCCCGGTTGGGTTTTGAAATATCGATGCAGAACAGCACCACGGCGGCATTGCGCAGGGCCTCGGCGGCGGCCTGCCGGGCTAATCGGTCGATTATCGTCTCGCTGTGCGTTACCAATCCGGCGCAGTCAAACAGAACGCACCGGCAGCGGCTCAGCACAAGCTCGCCCGTGAGGATGTCCCTGGTGGTCTTCGGCTCGGCTGAGACGATGCTCCTGTCGGTGCCGAGCAGCCGGTTGCCCAGCGTGCTCTTGCCGGCATTCGGCCCGCCGGCGATGCCGACGGCCGGCAGGTCAAGCAGCCCCTCGAAACGGATTGAACTATCAAGCAATTTCTGTAATTGTCTTTTTAGCCCGGCGAGCCGGCTTAACGCCTCGGGTCGGCTGACAAACTCGATGTCCTCGCCGCTGAAATCCAGACCCGCCTCGATTTTAGTCAGGGTATCCAGCAGCAGTTCGCTTATCCTTTGCGTGGTCTCTGCGAGCCGGCCTGACAGCAGCTTCTCGGCGGCGGCGAGCTGCAGACGGTTAGAGCCGGTAACGATTTCGTTGACCGCCTCCGCCTGGGCCAGGTCGATTTTGCTGTTGAGGTATGCCCTTGCGGTGAACTCGCCCGGCTCGGCTGTTCGCAGGCCGAGCTTCAGAACTGCGCTCAGCACGGCAGATGTCACAGAAGAGTTTGCCCAAAAGTGAATCTCGGCCAGGTCGTCACCCGTGTACGAATTGGGCGAGCTGAAAAAATACAGCGTCGCTTCGAGCTTTAGCTGATTTGTAACGGCTATTTTTCCAGGAACGAGCCGGGCCTCTTCCAAAACCGCCGGGCTGAATAGCTTCCGGACAGTCTCAAAGGCGCCGGGCCCGCTTATGCGGACAATCACCCGCTGCTCTGAACCGGGCGAGCTTACGGCGACAATCGTGTCGTCGAGTTCGTACATCGTACACCAAAGATGAGGCAAATGGATTCCTGCCTGTGCGGGAATGACAATTTTGGGAACTTTCGCTACATTTTGTAGAACGGTTTCGGTTTTTTCTTTTTGACCTTGCCGCCCGTTTTTTTGGTTACGGGTACAAGGCCCTGCGCCTCGACCTGCTGTTTTTCACGGATGTGTTTTTTG
>CAYMYK010000134.1:0-8367 GCA_964394625.1 uncultured Pirellulales bacterium | reverse complement strand
ATTCTACCTAATTTAACATTACCAGTCAAGATTTTTTTGCCTTGTTTGCCCATCTTTCGCATTTTATTTCGCATTCAGCTCGTCTGTCCCGGGCGGGCGACATCCTGCATATTTTCCACGGTCTTTTTGGCCTAAAAACCGCGATTATTCCTTCCTCGACTAATCCCACGCTTTTTTTCCCCAGCCATCGTTGCTCCAAAAACTGCAGCCGGGGCATTGTTTTTCCACCCATCTTGCTCAGCCGTCAGGGCATCCGGCCCGACATCGGGCTGTGCCTCAGCAGCCCCTGGCAGATTTCGGGCCTGTTGTCGACACATCGCATCGGGCAAACACCTGTCGCCTGCACTCACCACCTCAGCCGGACCTTTCGTTCGCAATGCCTTGAAATGCTCGCCGTAACCCGGTAAAATAATGGTTTCAGCTTGCTCTGGTATTCGCTGTTAGACGTTGTTTTTAACTTATTGGGCTGTTTTCCAAAAGATTCTGGCCTTGTGCAGAACCTGTTCGCAACACTGCCAAGGGAATATGACGGGGGGCGTATTTCAGTAACGACTTTACCGTCGTCACCACATCCTCTGGAAAACGAGTACAATCGCCGTGTTGTGTTAATAAAAGGAACTGCTCCCTGTTAAAGTTGGATGCATACTCACAATCGGCAAACGCGGTGTTCACGGCTTTATGCGTAGTCTGCGCCGCCCTGGCCCCTGCCGCTGCGTCTGTCCTCGCCGACCAGCGGCGCCCCTCAATAGCCGCGGTTCGCACCGACAGTCATCCTGTTATAGACGGCCTGCTCGACGATGCCTGCTGGGCAAAGGCAAACATCGCCACAGGTTTTACCGAGACACAGTATGTCAGACCGGTGGTTGAACGGACATTCGTCAGGGTGCTCTACGACGATAAGTGCCTGTATGTCGGGTTCGAGTGTATGGAGCCGCAACCGGAGAAAATTCTCGCCACAGTGCGCAAGCGGGACCGCTTCCTGGATAGCGACGACCGCGTGGATGTGCGGCTGGATACCTTCGATGACCACCGGAGTGGTTATATCTTCATCGTCAACACCTTGGGGACCGTCTGGGATGCCAGGCAGGGTCTTTTTGGCGTGGACAGCAACTGGGACAGCAACATAGTCGCGGCCTGTAAGGTTACATCCGACCGCTGGTTTGCCGAGATGGCAATCCCTATAGCCGATATGCACTTCGAGCCGAAGGATAATGCCGCCTGGGGCATGAACTTTTTTCGAATCGAGAAGGGCAGACAGGAATACAGCGCGTGGTCGCACCTCAGCCAAAAGGGGTATATGCCCAGGAATTACGGTGAGCTGACAGGGCTTAACCTCGGCAAAATAACTGTAGAACCGAAGCCGCAGTTCGAGACATACCTCAGCAGCACCGCAACGCTTAAAGGCGCCGGAACCGGCAAGCTCGATGGCGGCACGAATGAGCTCTCGACCGGTATCGATATGTCATTGAGACTGAATTCTCAGTGGGTAAGTGCCTTTACGTATAACCCTGATTTCGGGCAGGTAGAGGCCGACGCCGATACGATAGAGCTGCGGGATACCGAACGTTTCCTTCCTGAAAAGAGGGCTTTTTTTCGCGAAGGTGCCGAACTGTTCGAAACGCCGTTCAACTTTTACTACAGCCGGCGTTTTCTTGATATCGAGACCGGGGCCAAGCTGACCGGACAGGGAAAAAACTGGGCGATGGGAATGATTGACGTTTTAGGCACAATCAATCGCAGCGGCGAACGGGTCCACGGACATTACAATGTCGGCAGGGTCATTCATTACGTTGGCGAGGACTCACATATAGGCGGCATCTGGTCCAGCTCCAACCGCACAGACGGCACCAACTTTGTGACCGGACTCGACTCAAAGTTTTACCTTAACGACGACAACTGGATAAGCACACAGGTCCTCGGCCTAAAAGATACCAAAGGCATAGACACAGACGGCAAAATTGACCACAGTGCGTACGCGATGACCTTCTCACTGGTGGGTGAAAAAAAGCCGTACAACTGGAATCTCACCTATCTTGACATCACACGCGGCTTTGTGCCGGACCTCGGCTACATCCCCAGGCGCGACATCCGCGGCCCGGCTGGCTCCATCTTCCTTGACGGGGACATCGAAGCCGGTCCCGTTAAATGGGTCGGATTGTTCACCGATTTTGATTATTACCACAACCACAACGGTGAGCTGACATACAACTATTACAAACATATGGCGGGAATCCGCCTTCGTAATGAGCTTGAGTTTCGATACTACCGCGCGGACCGATACCACGCACCTTACTACAATAGGTACAACCGTTTTCAACTGTCATACAACCGCACGGACAGGTGGCATTCGATAGCAGCTTCGTATGAACGTGGCGTCTATGAGGCCGTCCCATACGACGAATATGGATTCGAAAAGCCGTTGGAGCTGAGCGACCGGATGACGACTGAGTTTGAGATTGATTATCGAATTGAGCATCCGAGAGACGACGGCGACGAATCAATCTGGCTCTGGAGGTCGGTTACGGAATACACCTGGCCGTCCAGCGGAAGGATTAAGTTCACCGCCGAAGACACTGCCATAGGAAGATATAACTTAACACTGCTGTTCACCTGGCCTATAAAAGACAACATCGATTATTACTTTGTACTCAACGATTACAAAACCGACGGACCTGCCCAGCGGGGTTTGTTTAACAAGATAGTATATCACTTTTAACCGGCGATTCTTGCCACAACTCTTGACGGTCACCAAAGAAACAGTGAAGATAACCTCCGGTTACGAAAGGAGTTTAATCCATGAAAGCACGTCGATACGGTTGGATGGCCGTAGTCTTGTCCACGTTGGCCCTGTCGGGATGCTCATCGACAACACCACTACCGTACAAACAGGTGGATAAACCTTATGTTGTGCTCCGGCGTGGAGATATCCGGGCGATCGTCGTAAACAACGAGCCGGTGGACGATGACATCCTGCCCCGACACCGCGGCGGCTACAGCGGCCTGGCGTCATTGACGCATACCAACCGCAGCGAAAACGTCTTTGTTCCTTTCTACGCAGGTCTCAACTTCGAACACATCCACGATGGCACTGCTCAGCACGAAGATATTCTCTTCGAGCCCCGAAGAGCGCCGATGGAGATTCGGCGGATAGACGATTTTACAGTTGAGCTTTATCAGCCGCCAACACCGCACTGGAAACTCGAGAGCCGCCTGCAATATGAGCTGTTGGCAGACGGTGTGATTGAACTGAGATTCGAATGCGTGCCGCACGAGCGAACGTTCAAAAACGGATACATTGGCCTGTTCTTCGCCGGCTACATAGACAAACCCGACTCTATCGATATTCACTTCCTGGGCTTCCCCGCGGGCGAAGAAGATTGTAAAATTCGGCCGGTGACGGGCGTAACACCTGCGCACGGTAAGCTGTCCACGCACATAGGCCGCTATGATAATCGCAAGTTTCCACATGACTCGGACTTTCCTCTTACGCTCGTATTCAATTTCTCGAAATACTTTTTCGCCGAGCCGTGGTACTACGGGATAAGTGGCGACATGGCGCTGGTGTTTGTCTTCAGACAAGCCGAGCAGGTTCGTTTCAGCCAATCCCCGTCCGGTGGAGGCAGTGGGCATCCGGCATGGGATTTCCAGTGGTATATTCCCGACTATCAGTTGGGCCGGCGATACACCTTCGTGATGCGGCTGATGTATTTGCCCTTCGAATCACCCGAGCAGATTACCGCAGCCGTTGCATCGCACATTACGGCTTTGAACTCGCGTTGAAGCTCTGGCCGCGCTTGCAAAAACGAAAAAGAAACTGTACAATGTGTCCACACGCTTATTTGTGGAAAGCACTCTTGTATTTCAGGATGGTCGTTACATGTCGATGCGAATGAATAGACGCAGGTTCTTAGGCAAAGCTGCGACCGCGGCAGCAACCCTCGCATTCCCTTATGTTGTCCCGTCTAAGGTCTTAGGCAAGGCTGGTGTGGTCGCCCCGAGTGAGAAAATCACCATGGGCTGTATTGGCGTAGGCGGTATGGGCGGCGGGCATTTGCGCAGCTTCCTCGGACACGACGATGTGCAGATGGTTGCCATTTGCGACGTCTTTGGTGATCGCCGCGACAGAGCCGTCGAAACGGTCAACCGCAGGTACGCAAACAACGACTGCGCTGCCTATAACGACTTCCGCGAGCTGCTCGCCAGGCCCGATATCGATGCCGTATGCATCGCAACGCCCGACCACTGGCATGTGCTGATAGGAATCGAAGCGGCAAAGAACCGCAAGGACATGTATTACGAAAAGCCGCTCGCGATGAGCATCGCCGAGTGCAAGGCAATACGCCAGGCCGTTCACCAGTACGGAGTAGTGTTTCAGTTCGGCACCCAGCAGCGGTCGAGCAACTGGTTCCGCCATACGGCCGAGCTGATTCGCAATGAACGAATCGGCAAACTACATACGATAATCGTCGGCTCTGCAGAGTATAAGCCGGTGCCGAATCAACCGACCGAGCCGGTCCCGCCCGGGCTCGATTACGATATGTGGCTCGGGCCCGCTCAATATGCTCCGTACACTCGTCTGCGGTACACGCACGGCTGGGGACTGATTAGTGATTATTCGCTCGGCTGTCTCGGCGGCGCCTGGGGCATCCACCACGTCGATATCGCACAGTGGGCGGCCGACGCCGACAACACCGGCCCGCTGGACGCCGCCGGCTGGGGCGAGTTCCCCGCCGACGGGCTTTACGACACCGCCCTGCACTGGGAAATCGAGCACAACTATGCAAACAGCGTCATGGTGATTCACATGGACATGGCAACTGCCAAAACGAAAATGCCGCAGTTTTCGCTTCACTGGATGGGCATCTTGTTTCTGGGCAGCGACGGCTGGATTTATACCGCACGCGGTTTCTTCGCCTCGGAGCCGAAGGGCCTGATGCGAACAAAATTCGGCCCAAACGATATTCGCCTGCCCTTCAGCAACGACCACCGGAGAAATTTCCTCGACTCCGTCAGAAGCAGAAAGCAAACTATTTGTCCCGTCGATACAGCCGTCCGTTCCGACACGGTGACACATATCGAGCATATAGCGATGGTCCTCGGAAGGAAACTGCGATGGGACCCTGTCAAAGAAGAGTTCATTAACGATGACGAAGCAAACCGGATGCTTGACAGACCGATGCGAAGCCCCTGGCACATTTAGCAGGGCATCAACAAAAAGCCGGCGGTTAGTCTTTCGATGTTTTTCCACCCAGCGCTTTTATAGTGCTCCCGGTTGAAATTTCCCGTTCGTTCGCGGGTAAGTAACTTTAGAACAACAACTTAAAATCTCACTCGCGGGAATTTATTACCCTTCAAGGGTATATCAAAAGCCGGCTCAAAAGTATCGGTACTTCAGTCTTCTGTGAATTTCGCTCTTGTTGTGCCATTTGTGCGTGTCAATCCGCGGCAGATGCCAGTTGCACCGCCACAGACTGCACCACCATTCCCAAATCGTGCAAAGCAGCTTCATTTTATCACCCCCTACTTTAAATTATACGTTACCGGCGACCGGCAGCCAACCCTGTGGGTGTTTCTAATTCGCCGCCAAACACAAAAAAATCCTCCTGATGTGAAAAAATTCTCACAGCCGTCTTGCGGCGGTTATCGGGGTTAAGCGGGGCAAGCTGTCCCGTATGCGGCAAGCTGCAATCCCCGACCCGCCGTTGGACAAGGCAAGCGCAGAAGATGCGGCAATTTTCCTGGCTCGCCGCTCTCTTGCCCGTCTTCAAAATACCCGACTTCAGGCCGAACCGGCGTCTCAGGAAATGCTCAAGACAAACCGCCGCTCTTGTCGATGCGCACTGATGAACGACTTTAACAGAGTGTTGCTCTCGAACATACATAGTGCTTCCGGTTGAAATTTTCCGTTCGTTCGCGGGTAAGTAACTTTAGAACGACAACTTAAAATCTCACTCGCGGGAATTTATTACCCTGAAGGGTATAAATAGCCGGGCCGTTCGTATCCTGCAAAACTGCATTGGCTCGCGCTCAAAAAACGTTCAGCCAAAACGAAGCTTAAATAAAAATGGAAAGGAAAAAGCAAGAAAGGAAACCGTAGTCCGATTCGCCCCTGCGATTAAGAAGGCGAGTATTTCAAACAATCTACAAAAAGCATGAAAAGGAATATCCTCAGCCGTCCAATCGCAGGGGCCTTGTCTTTAACCGATTCCCCTCCGTAAGCCGGCTCAAATACCGCCGAGCCTGCAATTGCCGCAACACCACAGTGCCTGCCTCTATGAGAAAGCAGCAGGCAAAAAACAAAACAACGATACCCCTTCGGCCATTGCAATGACGCTGAACTGCCGCCGCTGAATCCTATGAAATCGACTCAATCAGGTCCTTCATCAACGGGTCTTCACAGGATTGAACCAGCTCCCCTCTAAGATACTTGACGTACTCATCCCCGTCGATACCAAGCGGCTTTTGCCACTGCTCAAAGCGCTTCTGCAACCGTCGTGCCTGCTCCTGTGCCCAAATGTCTTTCTGGCTGTCCAACATCCCTTTCGCCAGCTCCAATAGAAACACTGCTATTTTACCGGCTGCCCGCAGACAGTCAACTGTTTTTTCGGACTAAAATCAAAATTTTTTCCGGCCGTCCCCGCAGATGCCGCCGGCACACTGCACCTTGTAACCTCTTTAATAACAGGAACTTATGCCTGTCTGCGCCTCGATGTGGTCGCCGCCCTGGCCGGGCGAAAAAAAATAACGGCATTTAGGTGGATTCTGACCGCATATTTTGATATAATAATTTTGTTGGAACACCTGCAGAGAGCATCACCTTTGTAATATCGCAAAGGCGTTACGGCCTCCGGCAAAGGCCGTAGATATCGAAAACTTGCTTGTGGAGGGAACGTTGATGGCTGTTGTTTGGGTGCTGATTTGGCTGGCAACCTCGGCCTCGGCCTACTACCTCACCAAAGCCGCATTTCTCTGCTGCTGCAGGCCCGCCTGGGATAAACCTACCGCAGAATTCATTATCATTTGCAGTATATTCCTCGGCCCTGTTTTCCTTATTGTCTCAGCAGAACTGCTCCTCTTGGCCGCAATAGGCACAGGCCTGTCAATAAACAAAACCCGAAGATACAAAGACTCCTAAATATTTAGCCCCCGGTTTTACCGGGGGGTTTTTACCGGGGGTTTTACCGGGGGCTGCCCCCGCCCCCTCTCGCTCTTGCGCTGCCCCTTTCTCGCCAACCCGCTGCTTCCCCCTTCGGCCCACCATCACCGCACCCAGGCCGAGAAGCAAGAGCGTGGCCGGTTCAGGGACGAGACTCAGGTCTGCCCAAACAATTGCACCTGTAGCGTCATCATTGGCGTTCGCACTAACATACATATGCAGGGTGTATAAATGGTTCGAGTCAAAATCCAAAGGTCCCGTCGGAATTTGCCCAAGATAGGCACAAGATAACAAGGGTGGTTCACCCTCGAAGTCGATCTCTGAGAATGTGAAAAGTTGTTGGTCCGCCGTCACATCTGTAACTTCAATACTGTATGAGCCATACCATCCATCTTGGTGCATTTCACAGAAGAAATTAATTTCGGTAGCAGTCATGGTCGTCTCTGGTCTGAATAACCATGTTGCTTCAGTAGATGCTTCGGCCCACGAAGGGCCTTCCATATTATGAGCGCCGGTGTTCACATCGACATAGAAAGGCTCGGTTCTGCTCGATGCGAAGTACCAAATTTCACGGTCTGATTCTGGATATGAAACCTCACGGCTTATGGGGGTAAGAGCTGTCACGTTGTAACTGTCGGATATGGGCTCGCCAGTGTGCGCGGCGCCATCGTAGTAACCCGAGATGGCGTAATCCTCTGAAAGGATGCTAACAGTCAGAGAAGCCCAAACGGCTTCAGTAGATGCGAGCAGCAAACAGATACAGATTACTAATACGTGTTTCATTTTCTTTCTCCTCCAAAATAGGTGGATAATCAACACGGCACGCCCTGCGCGCACCGATTCTGCTCTGTTGGATTCTGTTGAACAACTCTCCCAGGGTGCTTCTCATTCTTATCTCCTCAGGCCCTTTGCCCCCCGCAAAAGGCGATTATGATTTTATGCTTTTCAGCCGGGCAGTCAAGAAAAAACTTTGAAAAATCTTTTTTTTTGAAGCGGCCGGCTCAGGAAATGAAAACGGCAGTCAAGTATCTCAAAAATCAGTGTTAATACTACTCTGCGAACTATGCTCTGCGAAGCGCTACGCATAGCAGAGGTACCTGCTACGTAGCACGAGTCAGTGTCTAAAAACTCAAATCGCTTTCTTCGAGTAACAATAAAAGGCGGCGGGCGGATTCGAACCGCCGAATAACGGTTTTGCAAACCGTCGCCTT
>CAYMYK010000133.1:0-8423 GCA_964394625.1 uncultured Pirellulales bacterium | reverse complement strand
TCTGTCGTGTATTGCTGGAGCTGAGCCGTAGGCGAAGCGGAAGCAATACACGACGCCGCAAATTCAGCAGGGGTCATATAACCCAAACCACTGTGCGGGCGTGACAGGGCTTTATTGTTTCTTTACTTTTTCAAATATCAATAGGACAATCAGGTGTGCACTGTTCAACAATGCCTTCGCAAGTCGCTCATTTCTAAGCAGTTAGAAAGTCCTTTGTAAGACTAACGGAGAGGGCAGGATTGGAACCCAAATCCGCTTTGCGGATTTCCATAGGGGCGCTGCCCCTCTGGCCTCGCTCCGCTCGTGTCACCCCGACGACGTGGGGAAATCTTTTCCCCACACCCCTTTGGGGTTCGAATCACGTAAGCGCCGTTGGGAGACAAGGTTGGTGAATCCGCGAGGCATCTGCTCGCTGCGCTCGCATCTGCGCGTGTTCTCATCCCGTCCGGCTCAAGGCAGCAAAATCAACGGAGAGGGCGGGATTCGAACCCGCGGTACCCGTAAAGGGCACACCGGTTTTCGAAACCGGCTCCATCAGCCACTCGGACACCTCTCCGAAAGAACCTCCATAACCCATACAATCGCGACGCCGAAATTGCAAGAACAAACACCGGCGACTACTGCTGCTGCTCGTCCTCAGCTTCGTCCGCGTAATCCTCCTGCTCGGCCAGCAGACCTTTCTCCTTCAGCTCGGCACACTTAACGCAGTACCTCGCCCATGGTATCGCCTTGAGGCGGGCCTTTGGTATCACCTTGCCTTTTCCCTGACATATCCCGTACGTGCCCTGTTCTATCCGGCTCAGTGCGTCGTTTATCTCCGAAAGAAGCTTTTTCTCGCTATCCATCAGCTCCAGCGCAAAATCCTGCTCAAAATTGTCCGACCCCGCATCCGCCATATGCAGCGGCATAGTCGAAAGCTCGCTTCGCTCCTTGCGAAACGTCTCGTCCTCTATGGTCGCAACGTTGCCGAGTATCTCGCTGCGTTTGGCCAGCAGAAGCTGTGTGAAGTTCTCTGTCTCGGCCGCCGTCAGAGCCGCTCGACCGCCCGTTTTGCCGGTTTTCTTTTTACTCATAGATGCAATTCCCTTCCAAATCTCCGGTTTCCTCAAAAAACCCTGACCAAATCCAAATTCATATAAGCCGGAAAATTATATCCATCCGCACCAAGAGCACAACAAAATTTTCCCTGCTTAACATTTATTTTCAACCGCATCCGAGAAGCTTCCTTTACGCCGATGCCCTCACAGATATGCTCGAAAACCGCCCCGCTACCCGCCGACGAAAAGCAGCAGAAAGACCATCGTAACCGTTCACGGACTAATATGTTTATTTTTGCCGTACCAGCCGCATACTGTCAGATTATTTGCGCCGCGTTTTCCATAATCCGGGCACTTTTTATTTTGACAACAAGATTTTGAAAGAACATGCATTGTCTTTCCTCCTGAATTTAACTGTTTATGTGACAAGCACTTATCCCGTCATTCAGGATATCGGCAAGACAGCATAAATTTACTCAATATTAAAAGGACACAAGTGAAACGTTTGAAAACGTTCAAATTCTTTCGAAAATATGGGCAAAATGTGTGGTTTATGGAGTGTTTTGTGTGTAAGATTTGCGAAATTGTTGTGCTTGCCGTATAAGGTTTGCTTATAGTTTTAGACAGGACCCCCCTGCGGCGGGGACAAGTTGACAGGATTTACACAGATTGGGGATGTATTGCGTATTGCGGGGTGGAGCCGGCTGTGGTATGATAACACGTGAGATATGGGGTCGAGGGATGTACCGGGCTTGTTGAGACAGTATGGCTGAGTTCGGATTATGCGAGTTGTGCGGAGAACCGCTATTGTGAGAGAAGGGGCGGTCAAAATGACGTGTAGAGTTTTTTCGGCGGTAGTGCTGTTTTTGTTAGCTGTTCTGTGCGCGTTTGGGCAAGAGTATCAGGAGTATGAGGATGGCGGGCGGCAGACATATAACGAGCTTTGGCGGGGGATATTATTTTATTACAAGGAGCCGAAGCCGGATAAACTTGGTGAGATGATGAAGGCGATGCTCCGGTTTCGTGGAGGCAGGCAGGATAATCTTGGAGATACAGATATCGTATATCTCGGGTACTTCTTCGGGAAAGCTGCGGCCGGCCGGGCTAACGTGGTGAAGGAGTATTTGAAGTGCCTGGAGGAGGGGACACATAACGACCGGCTGCTTGTGCTCGAGGCACTTCGGTGGTGCGGGGATAGTGAGACCGAGCATTACCTGCGGTCGCAGTTGTCGGCCGGGAGGTTTGGCAACGAGCGCGCTGAGATACGGGATGTTTTGAGAAATGGGTTTCAAAGTGGGCACGATATATTGAGTAGCGGCATAAGTGCAGAGAGGGATTTGATGCGTGTCTGGGCGGACTATATGGTTACCGGGCGCAAGGAGGGGGTACTGAGGACGATAGAATTTATCGGTGCAGAGTCTGAGGGGCAGGATGCAAACAGGCCGACAGACCCGAATAGTCCGGTTGAATCGGCGAAGGCGGTCATGGCTCTGCAGTGCCGGTTTTATGAAGAATTGCTGGAAGTATGTAAGGAGCAATTACAGCAGTCGAGTGGGGCATTGAGGAAGGCGCTGGAGGAGGTCATCAATGAGGTGGATGGTTCGGTAAGCGTCGAGAATTGGGCGAAGAATGCCCCGGCATTGAAGCCGGTGACGGGGCCTAAGGGCTGGGCCCTTGGTTGCAGTGCTGTTTTGACGGAGTACAATATATACAGGCATGATACGCTGGCATTGGCGGAGATAACGATTCAGAGTATTGACAGGGCGAGGGAGGGGTTTGATGAATGGTGGGGAATCAGGACGAAGAGAGATTTGCTGAAGCAGTTGAGGCGGCTGAAAAAGAGGGGGCATCGGGCAAGCTTCAGGGAGCTGGGAGAGAAACTTTCAGGAATAACTGAGGAGCAATATCAGCAGTTGTTAAACAGGGAAAAGGGCAATGCAGAGCGACTGAACGAGTACAGGATAGTGAAACGTTATTACAGTGAGCTGGGCGACAGGGGGATACTGGCATGGGATTACTCTCGCTATATTTACCTCTGTAGAAACGGCTATATGAGCGGGTTTTTGAGTGAGCAAGAGGCGTGGGAGCTGATAATGCCGATAGCAAGGGAGCTGCAGAAGAGATTTGATTCCTGGGAGCAGATGGGGACGAATTATCTGATAGGAAGACAATACTGGTCATACAAGCAGACTCAGAAGTCCGGCAGGGAGCTTGAGGATGCATATCAACGCCTTCTGGATATGAAGAGCAGCCCGTGGAATCGGTATTCGTGGGATATGGACCTTGGCGATGATGAACCGAATGAGACAGGAGAAAGTGATGCGGTCGGTGAGTAATGTAGCTGCTGCTGCTGCGTTCGTATTGTGCTGTTTGTTATTGAGCTCGTGTTCAAAGAAACCCCGTATGCCGGTGGTTCCGGATGATTACGAGACGATACAGGGCGCAATCGATGGGGCGCAGGAAGGGGATACGGTTTTAGTAAAGGCAGGAGTTTACAAGGAAACGCTGCACATCAACAAGAGCATAACGTTGATGGGCAAGGATGTGAATTCGGTGATTATCAAGGGGCCGAATGGCCCTTTTGTGATAAGGGTCGCGGAGTGCCGTAATGTTCATATCGAGGATGTGACAGTAGAGCCGGCGGACGGTTCGTATGAGGAGTGGATGGTCGGGATAGAGGTTCGCGGGAGTAATGATGTAAACGTGGTCGGCTGTGTTGTCCGGGGCATGTATGGGAGCGGGATTCGTTTTCACGGCGGCGGTACGGGAACGGCTGTCGCAAACGAATGCTATGAGTGCAACAGCGCGGGGATTCATGTGATAGGTTCGGGCACAACCGCACAGGTGAAGGAAAATCGGTGCGAGAAAAACCGGGGAGACGGGATATGCTTTGCAAAGGGAGGGTGCGGGACGGCGAGAGCCAATGTATGCCGGAAAAACGTCAAATCGGGAATACATGCCGCCGGTAAGGGGACAAACGTAACCGTAAAGGACAATCACATCGAGGGAAACGAGGATACGGGGATAGTATTCGAGGGAGGCAGTTCGGGTGTAGTAGAAGAAAATGTTTGCGATGGAAGCATCAACGCCGGCATATTTGTTGTCGATGCGGGGACGGAGGTGACTGTGAAGAACAATGTTTGTCGGGAAAACGGTGGGCGCGGGATTTTGTATCATCAGGCAGCTCGCGGGAAGGTCGAGGGAAACTCGTGTGCGTCCAACAAAGGGATGGGCATCGAGATTTACGCCGAGGGTACAGAGGCAGAGGTTGTAAGGAACAGTTGTACGGGCAATATGTTGTCGGGTATCGGTTTTACGAAAGGGGCGGGTGGAAAGATAGAGGATAATACGTGTGAGCAGAATAGGTGTCACGGGGTAGTAGCGAATGAGCCGTTGGTCGGGTTGATTGCATCGAGAAACCAATGCCGCGGGAACGGCGAGCACGGGATACTTTTCTATCGAGCCGGCCGGTGCACAATACACGATAATGAGTGTGCCTTAAATACGAAGATAGGTATTTTCGCAGCCGGCGCAGGTACATCCGCGGGGATACGCCATAACACATCGAGCCGGAATGAACAAGACGGTATAAGCGTCGGCAAGGGCGCAAGGGCGCAGCTTATGGAAAATATATGCAGGGACAACAGCAGGGCGGGAATACTGGTCGGCAGCGCTGGAACAGAGGCGACGGTCGAGGGCAATGAATGCGCCGGCAATGCGAAAGACGGCATTGCCATTGCAGACGGCGCCAATGGACAGGCAACCCGGAACAAATGCCTGCAGAATGGTGGTGCGGGGATAGATGTATGGTCGAAGGGCACGGAGGCGCGGCTTTGTGAGAACAGATGTGCCGAGAACCGGTATTCCGGGATACGGGTGTGGAAGGGCGGGTATAGTGTTGTTGAAAGGAATGTGAGCGAAAAAAACGGGTCGTGCGGGATTTTTGTATATGGCAGTGGGACGAGAGCAATACTGACAGCGAATCGAGCCGTAAGAAATTTCAAGGGCGGTATACAATTCGGCGGCGGGCAGGACGGTGTTGCCCGGGCTAATACCTGTGAAGAAAACCGGGTCGGAGGAATAATCGTAGCCGGGGCCGAGACGGGCGTTTCGGTGGAGACAAACATTTGTCGATTCAACAATCCTGCGGGGATATCAGTACATAATAAAGGGAAAGTCGAGTTGTCAGAGAACGTCCTGGAGGAGAATGCCTGGGCGGGGATATCGGTATGTGGCGAGGGGACAGAGGTGACGGTCAAAGGTAATACATGCAGGAATAATGGAGCGTGGGGTGTAGTTTCGTGGCGTGGGGCGGAGGCGAAGATAGCCGGCGACAATGTGCTGGAAGGAAACTTCCGAGGTGGTTTGGTGAAGCGAGAATAAGATGTGTTTGGGGGCGGCAGATAGTACAGGTCGGCATTGCGTTTGATTCGTGAAATAATCCTTGTGTTGAGAAGTGCTTCCCGGCAAATGCCCTGCCTGAATGAGATTTGAGGTACTTCTCGAATGCGACGGCCTTGTCTTTGCATCGAAAAACCGCAGTCATACATCGCAGAAAGACCCGGCTTCACAGTTACCACTGTTACGCCGAGGCGGTCTTCGTTCATTGATAAACGGCGAACGAAGAATGGAGGCGGGGGGATTCGAACCCCCGTGCCGGGATGTTTCGAGCCAGGCATCTACATGTTTAGTCGCTTTATTTTTGATTCGCCTTGCCAGGTCCAAACGACAGGCCGATGGTTCGGCTATTTCGGTGTGTCTTTTCCCGGCGGCCCCGAACAAACCGTCGGGAGCAGCCCACTATCTGGCGCCCTTACCGAACCCGTGAGCGTGGTCAGGCAGGACGAGCCGCCGTATTAGGCAGCCAATCGCAACTGTGAGTTGCCAATTACATTGTTGCCGGATGATTATCCAGGCCAACCGGCGTCCTGGACATGCAGCTTGACTCCTCGGCCATCCGGTCGAAGCCATTCGCCCCCATATTTAGTTTTCAAATAAGCCAGGATGCGACTGCAGTGAAAGATTTTCTCGATAAGCCATTATATCATAGACTACGCCGCATTGCCAAGCCGATTTTTTAGGTTTTATTGTCGGTAGAATCAGGGCTTATTGCCAAGTTTTGCGGTGTCAGGGCCGATATATAACAGGGGCAAAGGGCATTTTGCGCTGGTAACGGGATTTTGTGGTTTTCGAGTGTTTTGCAAGATGTGTAAAATATGTCGGCTTGGGTGTTGACAAGAGGTGGATTTGGCGGTAGAATGATAACCGGCATGCTTAAAAAGAGGAAGTTTCGTATCGGACACGCCCGCGGAAGTGTTGTTTGAGTGGGCAAAGGGTTCGATAGGAGAAATTTGTTATGAAAAAACGGGGTGGGTTCACATTAATAGAGCTATTAGTGGTGATTTCGATAATTGCTCTGCTGATGGCGATATTGCTTCCGGCGCTCGGCAAGGCGCGGAGGCAGGCGAAGAACGTTATCTGTCAGATGAATCTGAAGCAGTGGGGGATTGCGTTTGCGGCCTGGGAGTCGGGCGGCGGGTCCGTTACGCCCGATGCGAGTGCGGGGGTTGGTGGCTATGTTGAGCCGGGCTACTTTATGCCGGGCTGGGTAGGCCACGGCTGGAGTACGAAAATCAACTGGACGTGGTTCGGTGCGCTGAAGAAGGTTATGGCGTCGGCGGGGCGTGCATCGGGTGGCAGCGCCGATTCGGCAGCCGGCACACGTCTTTGCCCGATGGCCACCAAGCCGGCAGCACCATACGGTCAGGGGCGGTGGCCGGCCAACGCCGCGTGGTATATTGGCGACGGCAGCCACCCAGGCGAGCAGGACGAGACCGACTGGGGATATGAAGTAGGCGACTACGGCAGCTACGGCTGCAACAGGTATATCTATAACACGCCGCCGCTGAGAGGCGGAACGCCGCGACCGACAGGCGAATTATGGCACAACCCGGACTGGAGGGGGCGCAACTGGAAGACGGTGCTCGTCAAAGGCCGGGCGAACATACCGGTGCTTGCCGACGCCACGTGGGTCGGGGGCAATCCGGACCAGACCGACAGCCCGGCGGGTGGGGGGCCGGGAGATATGGGTATGTTCACGATAGACCGCCACGACGGGGGGATAAATATGCTCTTTATGGACTGGTCCGTGCGGCGTGTCCGGTTGAAGTGTTTGTGGACACTGAAATGGCACAGAATATGGAACACGTGCAACGTGTGGACGCCGTGCGACGGCGTTATGGAGGACGACTGGCCGGACGGGGACTGGCCGGTTTCGTGGCGAAAAATGCCGGAGTGTGTCGATTTCTTCTAAGGCAAACAGCTTTCGGACTGACAAAGGCCAACCATTTCCGGTTGGCCTTTTTTGTTATGACCTGAAGCGATTATCGGTTGGACTCGCTGTTTTTCTGATGTTTCATTTTCAGGGTGTGTGCGTCCAGTTGTTTGGGTCGTTTGCGTAGAGGTTCACGTCGTCTCGGATAAGCGAGCTACCGAGGCCGTCGGGTTCGGTGGGCCAGGGGTCGATGTCGCCGGGGTTGTCGCCGGGATGCGAGCCGTCGCTGTAGTTGACTCGCTCTACCCTTATGTATTGACGGGTGCCGAATTCATCGAGTCCGCCCGGCTTTGACAGTTCGAGCTTTTCGCCGTCGTTCGCCAGCCAGCCGGTATATGGGCCGAAAATTATGGAAAGCGGTATGCCCGGGTATCGCCAGTGGAAGGCGGTCGGGTTCTTGACGATGAGTATGTGTTCATAGGGGTCTATGGTGAGCTCGTTGGGCGCCGCGCCGAAGGTATAGTCGATGCCGTCGGTGAACCTCCACGGCTGGTTCTCTGTGTAGTCGTATAGTGTCACATTAGAATCGCTGTTGTTATACAGCTCGATGTATTCGTACTGGTCGTTGTCGTAATACCAGCCGCCCGCCGGCCAGTCGGGATGGTACATAATCTCGGTAATGACAACAGGCCCTACCTTCGGGTAGGCGTTGGCCGAGTCGGGGGTGGGCGAGGACATTGCTACGAAGTTGAAGTTGTCGGTGCTGGTTTTGTAGTATCTACCGAATGATACGCCGTTTTCCGAGGCGCCGAAGTCCTCCGTCTGGTGATAGCCGGTCAGTACGCCGTTTGAATCCAGCGCCGAAGAAAGCCGAACTAATTCGCCGTTCTCGCTCAACGCAAATGGGATGTGCCTGCCGGGGTCGGAGGCACTGGAGCCGAAGTTGACATCTTCGGTAATAACTAAGTAATCGCAGGCGTCGATGACCGTGCCCGGGGCAAACTCGTATTTCATAACGTTGGTGTCGCTGTCGCTGATAAACCAGCCCGATATGTCGATGGCGCCTGCCGTGGTGTTGTACAATTCTATCCAGTCGTCGGGGGCAACGTCGG
>CAYMYK010000132.1:6948-8428 GCA_964394625.1 uncultured Pirellulales bacterium | reverse complement strand
ACGGCTTTCTTGCCGCCCAGACAATCGACCGCCAGAGGCAGTCATCCAGCCCGGCGAGCGGGCCGAGGACAGCCGGGCTCATCCACTGCTGAGAAGTCCATTGGACGATTCTGCCTTTGCCTTTCTGCGTTACTATGAGCAACGGCTGGCCGCCATCTCCTTTTATCAGTACTGTGCCTTCTCGGGTTGGCCCTGCGGGCAAGACCGTTGGGCCAAACAGCCGAAGGCTCCCGCTCTCGTGCTGTTTAGTGATAAAGTGATTTGCGTCGCCGAAATCGAGCTCATCCGTTTTGAATGCTAACACATCCATCGTGTTAGCCAATAACGCCGGGATCTGCAAATCAAAGCTGACCAGGCCGCAGCCGGACTCGACGGCAGCAACAATCCTGTCCATGTCGCCGGCCAGTACAGTAAGCCCTTGGTGTCCCACAAACAAAAGAGCATACTGCGTCAGTTCCGTATCAAGTGGCTCATTCGACAGGTCGCAAACCGCATAAGGCACGCCGAAGTGGTCGAGATATGGGATAACGTATTCACGTGCCCACTTCGCTGCCGGCTTCGAGGAGTCCAGCAGAACCAGGGCGTTCATCGAGGTATCGTTATCGCCCGGCTCGGCCGACCGGCTTTGCGCAATTATCGACAGCAGTGCAAGGCAGAGCACGGCAGTTGACAGAACAATCGCTCTCACATTCATTTCCCGCTCCTTCTAACTTTATGCTTCTTCAATGACCGAAAAGCCCAGAAGAGAAGCAATGTTGTGGACCGCGCGTTTGTAGTCGCCGTAATATGTTACGCGATGCCAGCCCCACCGGTCCCACTCGTTGAGCAGCTTATAAACATCACCTTTCACTTCGACCGCCAGTTTGTTTCGACAGGCCATATCCTCATCGACATTCTCTACCGTCACGCCCTGATGCATAATCACCTGCTTTTTGCCGGTGTCGAATTTGAGCGCGGTGGTCATCTCACCTAAAGGCATCAACGAACGGTCGCAGGCGCCCTGGCGGTCTTCGGAATGGCTGCGGATATGGTACGGGTTGGACGGGCCGTTGGGACCGAACACCTTTGTCGGCGCGACGCAGTGGGCGTAGATGATTCGATTTTTCGACGTGTCGATAACCGGGTCAGAAATCATACCCGGACGACCTGTAAGGTAGGTCATCAGCAGCATTGTGACCGCCGAGCGTTGGTCCGCCTCGCAGCCGCCGATGTAGCCGTCGTTATTGAGCTGCATAAACCCGAGGCAGGGATACGCGAATATGTGCCCGCCGTAGAACCCGCCGAGGCAGTTGACCGTAATCGCCTGGGCTTTACGCCTTTCGAGAAGCTGCGCCATAGCCAGGTACATCGCAGCCGACTTTATAATTTCATCGCGTGACGGCTCGATGACCTTTTCTGCCGCCTTAATCCATCGGTCTGCTATTTGCTGTGCCTGTGTTTTGTCGGCCTTGTTATAGGCATCGTTAAGCTCTGCGAATTC
>CAYMYK010000132.1:0-6938 GCA_964394625.1 uncultured Pirellulales bacterium | reverse complement strand
GGTTATTGGTGCTAAAACCAATCGTGAATCGGGAATTTCGGCTCTCTGTGCTGCTATCTTTTTCGCCTGTTCCTTGTCGGCCTTGTCGTAGGCATCGTTTAGCTCTGCGAATTCAACCTCAACGACCTTAGTGCCGAACTGCTCTTCGATATGCTTATCCGCCTTGCCGCCGACTACGAGAATCTTCGACGACTTGAGTTTTGCTATGGTCTCGATGCACCGGGCGGCCTGGGCAACATCTTCAATCCGCGACGACGAGACGGCGGCGACTCTCATGCCGTTTCGTTTTGCCCTGCCGTAGCCCGTCAGGAACTCGCCCGTTCCCGCAAAGAGGTGGTCAACATAGACCGTAGGTTTGCGTTTCGAGGCGATTATATCCGGCGCAGCCCCCCAGAGACAGCCCGACAGATAAACAATGTAACCATCAACTTCGCTATCCTTCTCAGCCACCTTTTTCGCTTCGTCGTCATTCATAACGTCGCAGGTAAGAAACTCAATGCCCGGACAGGCCTTGCGAAGCTTCTCTACGAATTGCCTGTTGTGTCCGTCGAAATCATAGCCGATATTCGGCCAGATAGGCCCTTTGGGCGAGGGGTAAGCAAGCACAAGGCGAACCTTTGCCTTTGTGCCGCCGCCAAGGGCGGGAGCAGCGGCTTTGTCCAGGGCAAGAGCCGTCGATGCCCCGAATGCCGACAGCATCGACATACCGGCTGCACAGGCGGCACAGCCACCCAGGAAATCTCGCCTGGACACATCGAGTGAATTCGTTGAACCGGTTAAAGGGCATTTGCCTGATTTGATTTTACGACTTGCAGATTCCATAACATATCTCCTAATTTGGTTTAATTTTGGTGCGTCTATTATCTCAGGCGGGCGGCGTAATGTCAAACGAAAGGTGCCGGCACCAACGAAGCTAAACGGCTATTTGGCAAAGAAGGTCGTCGCCGACAGCCGCGGGGCTTCGTAAACAAGCACGTCGTTTTCGAGCGTAAATTCACCTATGAATTTGTACTGCTCTTGTCTGTCCGTAGTTCGGCAGGCCTCGAATGTCTTGCCGGGCGTGCCTGCAACCTTCACATTGATTTTCTTCGTACCCTCTTTGCCGATATTGATAAGGATAAAGGCGTCCGGATATTTCGTGCCGTTCCTCGAAAACCCGATGAGTGCTATTTCGGAATCCATCTCCATTGTCTTAGCGACGGCCATACCGGGCCGGCCCGCCCGGCAAAGCTGCTTATAATAATAGTAGCCGCGCATCACCTTATATGTGCCGTCCTCATAGACCCTGAACGCACAGCCCGGATTCGGGTCGCCGCCCACCCACTTCACCGGCCTTTGAATGCACGCCCAGGGTATAATCGCGTTGACCTTGGCCGTGTAGATGTTGCCGAACGCTTCTCTTGCAAACACCACGTCCATCCTGCCCCAGCTTGTCGATGTTACCCAGGCGTGAAGCCCGGGGCGTCTCGCCCGCAGGGTGTCGATCCCGACGCTTCTGTGCTCGCCGAACCAGCGTCCGTAACTGCCTTTGTAGAAGCCGTGGGAGGTGATAAGGCCGAGGTTTTGCAGGGACCCTTCGTCTTCGGCGATGGCGTCGGCATAACCCCAGGCGCTGAACCGATACCAGTTGCTGCACTCGCCGGGCGTGATTCCGACATCGCCCAGTCCCGCTTCATCAAGCATCGGCCTGACAAACTTCAGAAAGTCCACCACCTGTTCGGGAGGCCAGAACATATTGTAGTCGTGCCCGCCTCCGATATTGCCGCTCTTGCCGTCGGCGGGCCAGCGCATCCAGTCCTCGCCCTCGTTGTGCAGTGAGATGTACCTGACGGGAAATCCCTCCTTCTCGCGCAGGAACCTGATCCAGTCAATCATATAACGTGCAAGGTCCTGCTTGCGAGCGTGGTCAAGGTCCCGGCCTCGCATGAACTTCTGCAGCGTCGCCCAGGGCGGCGGGCCGTACAGGGTCGTTACGATGGTCAAATCGTCGCCGCGGGCGCGAGTTCTCTTCAGCCCTTCACGGACAAAATAGCGCATCCATTTCGTTGTCGTTTCGTGGTCGAACTCGGCATCGGGCCTTTTCTGATGGAACGGGTCGAAGAACATCTTGACGACGCCGGGTCTTAGACCATCATCGCCGAAAATCATATCGAGTATTTTTTGGCGCTGCTTCTCGCTAAGAATACTGAAGCCGCCATATTCCTGCGGGTCTGCCCGGTAGTCCTTCGTCTGCGCGACCTCGACGTAGTTGACGCCGAAGCCGTCCCAGACCCGCAGCTTTTTCGAGAAATCCACTTCCGCCCGAACCGCATCCATAATCGCAAATTGACCGAATACCGACGGCGCTATCAGCAGCGAAAGATAGACGCAA
Organism: uncultured Pirellulales bacterium; assembly: GCA_964394625.1. Lineage (GTDB taxonomy): Bacteria > Planctomycetota > Phycisphaerae > Sedimentisphaerales > Anaerobacaceae > JAUVYV01. Next base: position 4,567 of record CAYMYK010000132.1, on the reverse strand, counting down.
TATCCGGCAAGCTGAAATACGTGTTTCATTATGGCGACTCCCTGAAAAGAAACTCCACGCTCGGCTGCACATTCAGCCGGTTCTGCCGGCGTCAATGGTAGCCGAACCGGGGCCGGTTTGCAAATATTGGCTCAACCAATCAATGATATGGCGGTAAAGTTATGCAGTCTGCGTCGCCGATATAATTGTTTGGTGGTGGATTTAACAGTCGTATTTAGGGAGCCGGATTATGCACGTCGAAAAGGTACACATCCAAATGCCCACTGTTGCAGGCCCTGGGAACGACAATCCCGTCCGGACGGGGCCCGCCCAGGCCGATGCCGCTTCATCCAAAGCTAAAGCCGCTGACGCTGACTTATTATCAGACGAAGCGAGCCAGGCCGAGAACGGTGAGAAAACCGGAAACCTCAAGGGTGTGATTCGCCTGCTGCAGCAGGGGCACTTCAAGGGTGTAGCCGATATTCGGCTGCGCATCAATTTCCACGACCAGTTAGCTGCGATAGAGACCGCTCAACTGCGTGCGGTCGCGGATGAAAAGGTCGCTGACCTGGCTGAGTCCGTAGTGCCTTATATCCGGGACCTTGTCGAGAAGGGCCAGATTAGCGAGGAGCTGGCGAGCGTCCTGGTTGACGGTTTCACGCAGAAGGTCAACCAGCGTGTCGAAGATTTTCTGGCCGGCCAAACGCCATCCAAAGAGGCCCTGGCCGGCGAATTGACTTCCACGTTTCAGGCCTTCGTTGCGTCGCTGGCGGCGATGACGGAACAATCGAGCGAAACGGCCGTCGAGCTGGCTCAGCAGACGGAGATTGTCGGCGAGATACTTGAGGGAGTTGCCGCCGAGCAGGTTCAGGATGGCACGGCGGCGGCCGAGCAGACGGCGGAACAATCGCCGGATATTACAACCGCATTTGAAACGGCGCTGGAGCAGTTCCTGGCCGCCTTAAACAACGTAAGGATACTGCCCGAGCTGTCCGGCCCGCAGGGAAAAGGCGTCGCATATCAAAAATTTCTCGATATCTACAATGAGCTTCAGCATCCGGCGGGTGAAAGCACACCGGCAGAACCGGATTCGCTAAATATAGTGACATAGCTTGGCTTGTGGCTTTCTCACTTGTAAGCTGGCTGGCGATGCCCTTCGAGCCCTGATGCCAGGCCCAGGCCGCTGAGGGAAAAGCCCAAACTTATACCCTTCCGACTTTTGCACTTTTGCACTCATTCTGAACAAAAGGCCGTTCGCAGTCCCCTGAGCCCGATAATATATTGGTTCTCCCGGCTGATAATTGAACATTTAGTATTTTTTATCCTTGACAAACGCACAGCCCAATAGTTAAATTAGGGTGATGAGGTAATTTAGAGAGAGTTATATTTTGAGGTAGAACACGAGAAGAGGAGAGTGAATTATGAAGGAATTATTTACAACAGGCGAGGCCGCCGAAATCTGCAAGGTCAGCCAGCAGACTATCATCCGCTGTTTTGACTCCGGGCGGTTAGAGGGTTTTCGCGTCCCGGGCTCTCGGTTCAGGAGGATCCCACGGACCAGCTTACTCAAGTTTATGAAGGATAATGACATTCCTCTTGAATCGCTTGGTTCAGGCAGGAAGAAAGTTCTCATAGTCGATGACGATGCAGAGATAATCGAGCTGATGGTCGATGTGCTCAGCCGGGACGAAAGGTTTGAAGTAAGGACCGCCTCGAGCGGCTATGAAGCGGGTATTCAGACCGAGCAATTCAAACCCGATGTCATTTTACTTGACTATATGCTGCCGGACGTCAACGGCAACGTCGTCTGCCATACCATAAGGCAGAATCCTCAGTTCGAGGATATAAAAATTATCATCGTCAGCGGCGTTATAAAGCAGGATGAAATCGACCAGCTCTTAAAGTCCGGGGCGCAGGACTTCGTCAGAAAACCCTTTGATATCAAGGAGCTTGTTGACAGAATCTGCGCCGTCCTCGAAATTGGGCAAAAAGCAAAATAGATTAGCCACAGAGCACACAGAGGACACAGAGAATCAAATATTTTAGCCGTTGAGAGTTGATTTGTATCAATAATCAATCAAATTACGGGTGAGGGTGTGTGTATGTCCGAGGGACGTCCCGACAGTTCGGTGGCGCAGCAGGTCGAGCTTGCTGCCGCGCGTATCGAAGCCGTTTCGATTTTACCCTGTGTTATCGGGCGGTTTCTGGCCCGGTTGAATTCGTTCGAGCTGACACCAGGGTCATTGGCTGAGTTAGTTGAAGCGGACCCGGCCCTTACCGTTGCGGTGCTTTTCCTCGCCGCCGGGCAGGGGCATCCCGGCGGCTCAGTTCGCAGCGTCCTTGACCGGCTGCCGTTACGGCTGATACGCGACCGCCTGATTTCGGCAAAGCCCTGCGGCGCCGGCGAGGCAGACGAGGGCAGGGTCGAGTTTAGAAAGCAAATTACCCGTCACAGTATCGCCGTCGGTTGCTGTGCCAGGCGGCTCGCCGAGGCCCTTGGGGCCGGGCTTGCGATACCGCCGATAAACGCAGATTCGGCTTACTTAGCTGCTCTGCTGCACGATGTCGGCAAGCTCGCCCTTGACGAGGCAATGCCAAAGAGCTTCGAGCGCATCGTCGAAGAGGCGAGGACGACAAATGCCGCCAGCCGAGCTATCGAGCAGAAATACCTCGGCGTTGACCACGCAATCATAGGCAAACGGCTGGCTCAGCGGCTTGGTCTTGCCCCTGATGTTATCCTTGGTATATGGCTTCACCACAGCAATACGCAGGCGGTTTCGCAGGCCCTGCCCGAGGCGAGAATCGCCCGGGTTGTCCGGCTCGCCGACTGCATAGCAAGAGAAGCTGAGATTGGTGAATCGGGCAGTTACGACACGCCGACTGCACCGCAGGAGCTTGCCGAATCGCTTGGCATAACAGCCGAGCAGCTTGCGCAAATCGAGGCGCAGCTCGCCGAGACCGTCGATGACAAGGCCCGGCTTCTCGGCCTGGATTTGGTGGCGGACCCGCAGGCGGTTTATTGCGATGCGCTCAGGACGACCGCAGGGCGGTTGGCCGACGAAGCCGGCCGGCTGCTCTCGGAAAATCAGCAGCTCCAACCCGGTGCGAGCCACTTCAATTTCGTCAACGAGCTTCTACAGAGGACGGCCTCGGCAAGCCCCTTAGGGGCAAGCTCACCGGCGGATGTCATTGAGGCGGTGGCGATGTGCTGGCAGAAATCATTTCAGACCGGTGCGGTTTGTCTGTATCTGGCGCCGTCGGTGCCGGGCGAATCGGCCGCCGCTTTCGTTCTTGAGACGGCTGAGCGGAAAAAGCTTACATACGTCAATGTCCCGCAAGCCGCGGCGCTCGTGTCGGTGAGCCGAACGGGTGAATTTGAAATCTTCGACGCCGAAGGCCGGGTCGAATGGCTCTTCGAGCAGATAGATGCCGAGTTTGACCTGAGCAGGACGAAGTTGGTGCCGTTGACGGCAGCCGGCAGAGAAATCGGCGGACTGATTTTTGAGCCGGGCTACCCCGCCTCAATCGAGCAGCTCACCGAAACACTGAGGCCCGCCGCATCTTTAGCGGCGATTATCCTCGATTCAGCCGCCGGCCTGCACAAACAGCAGTGGTTTGCCGAGCGTTTTGCCCAGCTTTTGACGTCGCCGCCGAGCCGGACGCGGCGTGCGAGCGTGGACGAACCGGCTGTCCTCGATGCCCTCGCCGAAATGGCGGCCGGGGCCGCACACGAGTTGAACAATCCGCTTTCGGTCATATCCGGCAGGGCGCAGCTTCTCGCACAATCCGAGAAGGACGACGAAAAGAAGCGCATCCTCGGCCAGATTCAGCAGACGGCCGGCGAATTGTCGGCCATTATCGATGACCTGATGAGCTACGCCGACCCACCAAAGCCCAGGCCGGCACCCACGCCTGTCAGCCAGCTTCTGGAAGAGGCCATAGAACTCGCCTGCCGGCAGCAGCAAACGGCGAAAACGGACATCCGGCTGGATATTGCCGGCCAGATAAAAGAAGCAGCCGTGGATTCGGCCCAGGTCGCCTCGGCAATCGCCAATATTCTGTCCAATTCGCTCGAATCTTACGACGGCGGCACCGGTCCTGTAAAGGTTGCCGCCGCCAACGACGAGGCGGGCAACTCTGTGAATGTTACAGTCAGCGACACCGGCTGCGGAATGGACGCAGCCACGCTCGAACGGGCCACCTGCCCGTTCTTCTCCGCAAGAAGCGCCGGCCGAAAAAGGGGGATGGGATTAGCACACGCGCAGCGCCTGCTCCAAATCAACGGCGGGACGCTGAACATAACGAGCCGGCCGGGCAAAGGTACAAATGTAACAATCCTGCTGCCCTGCCAAGAGCCATCCGATTTTTGATTTTTTCACCACAAAGCCACAAAGGCATGAAAAACTTAGCCACTAATTAACACTCCGCAGGACACCTTACGGCAAAACAAATCACGAATTTACAGAACGCAATTCTCTATTCGTGTCCATTCGTGGTTTTCCAATGTCATTCTGTAACCGTTCAGGGACTAACATGCAAATGCCGAATTTTAGCCGATTTACGTCATCTCTGAAAGCGTGTCGTTTGT
>CAYMYK010000131.1:0-8436 GCA_964394625.1 uncultured Pirellulales bacterium | reverse complement strand
GTTATTACTCAAGGAGGAGATCCCAAAACTGTAAAACTGTTCATCGAACGAGGCGCTAATGTTAATGGTGAGGTTTGTGAGTTGCCTTTAAATGAAGCAGTGAAACAGAGTTCTCTAGAAATAGTCAAGCTTCTAATTGAAAATGGTGCGGATATAAATGCTAAAGGTAGAAATAACTATACGCCATTGCAAATAGCAGCTGAACAAGGTCATAAAGAAATAGTTGAATATTTTATCGAGCATGGTGCAAATCTGGATGCAATGCACCATATTGATACACCGCTTACTTTAGCATTACAAAAAGGACATCAGGAAGTCTGTAAACTGTTAATCAATAAGGGAGCAGATATAAATAGAGGTTATCCTACACCGCTTTCGCATGCCAAAAAAAAGGGCTTTTCAAAATTGGTGGAGTTTATAGAAAGATATGGAGGAGTTGAAAGTAGACAACTATATGACTTTCATCGACAAGTCGAACAAGCAAACATTGAAGGTATCAGTCTATTATTGGATAAAAACTCACGACTTGTAAACTCTCCAGACCATGCACACGGCAATCAAACACCAATATTTAAGGCGGTAAAAAAAGAAAACCCCGAAATGATTCGTTTCCTTATATCAAAAGGAGCTAAAATCAATGCCTTAGACCCAGGCGGCCAAGCTCCAATACATTATGCCGCCAGAAAAGGAAGGAAAGAAATTCTCCAAGTTCTAATTGAGAATGGGGCAGACATCAAAATACACACAACGGAAAGTCATAGAACTCATACAGGCTGCACCCCCCTTCATTGGGCCGCTTTTTATGGTCATAAGAAAATCGCCGCTACTTTACTCAATAAAGGTGCGGATATAAATGCACGAACAGAATACGGGCATACTCCAATTCATTTGGCAGTCGAAGCAGGCGATGAAAATATGATCATTTTCCTTCTATCAAAAGGAGCTGAGATTAATTCATTTACTAATCTTGGACATACACCGTTACAAGATGCCAAAACAGAAGAAATAAAGAAACTTGTGAAGGAACACGGAGGATATACTGTTTCTGATTTGATAACCGTAGTAAAGCAAGAAAATATCGAAGAAGTCAGAAGTATCTTAGAGAAAAGCCCTGGATTGACGAATGCTCCAAGCCGATCTCTCGGGAGTTATACAGTTTTTCATCATGCAATTGAGACAAGTAATATCGAGCTTGTTAAACTATTCATACAAAAAGGCGTCAATATAAACCTTAAAAGAAGAAAGGAAAACGACTCTCCTCTGGAACTTGCCTTGGGAAATACTGGATTTGCTGAAGGTTTTAGAGGTAATACTGAAATAGCAAGGTTGTTAATCGAACATGGCGCAAATGTTAATGTGATCGGATGGTATTCCCAAGAAACTCCTCTGCACAAAGCCATATTAAAAAAAGACATTGAAATTGTTAAACTATTGATTGAAGAAGGTGCAGATGTAAATAAAGTAAGTGTTTGGCACGGTTCCCCAATAAATGCTTGTATAAAATATGGTAGTGGAAACGAAATATTACTAACACTACTTAGAAACGGAGCAAGTATTCCAGAAGCCAAAGGAATTACGTACTTGGAAAATGCGGTAGAAAGAGGAAATCTTGAAGTAGTCAATTTACTGCTTGAAAATGGAGTTAACATTAAAAGCGATAAAGGACGAAAATGTTTTGAAAAGATATTTCAATATCCAAATCTTTATCCTGATAGGGTTATCGAACTTCTCATCAATCACAGCGCTGATCTTAATGGTATAAGCAACCAATACGGAGAAAGTGTTTTGCATTATGCCATCAGACTCAAAAAGACTGACATGGTAAGAAATTTGATTGAACAAGGTGTTGATATTAACTCTAAGAACAAACTTGGGCATACTCCACTGCACTACACAGCAGAAAATGGTTCTGTAGATATAGCAGAACTCCTCATTTATAACGGAGCAAACGTAAATTTAAAGGATAATAAAGGGAAGACGCCGCTAGACTTGGCAATTAAAAGTGGCCATGATGAGATAGTCCGGATTTTAGTCGAAAGTGGGGCTGATGTAAATGCAAGAGGACAGAACGACTTAACTCCGCTTCTCGGCGACAGATGAGTGTGATCCGGAGCCCGATGTTAGCGCGGTTTTGGTTGTGCAGGGCCTGCGTAATTCTATCCCTGTTACAAACGGGCGGAATAAGTCGCCTGCGGGGCAGGTGAGGGCAAGCCGCTTTTTCCACGTCTGAACGACCGCCCGCTGCCAATATTAAATCGTAAATCTTAAATATTAAATCTTCTTTCGTCTCGGCTGGGGCTATTTGCCGGTTAGCCAGGATGGGCCGTGGGAGATATCTACTTTTAGGGGGACGTCGAGGGCGATGGCGGTAGTCATATCTTCGGCGAGCCATTTTGCGTGCTCGGCGGCCTCGTCGGCGGGCAGCTCGAAGACAAGCTCGTCATGCACCTGCAGAATCATTTTGACCGGCAGTGTCCCGCCTTCGATTTTTCGCTGGATGTTAATCATTGCGACCTTAATCAAATCGGCAGCCGAACCCTGGATAACCGTGTTGATGGCCAGACGCCTCGCCTGGCTGCGCTTGTTGGCGTTTTGGGAGCTGAGGTTGGGAATTTTCCGGCGACGGTGCAGAATCGTCTCGGCGTAGCCGCTGCGCTTCACCTCCTCCACAACGCCGTCCATAAACTCACCGATGGAGGCGTATCGCGCAAAATAGTCCTCGATAAACTTTTTCGCCTCCGCCCGGCTGATTCCGATTGAGCGCGACAGGCCGAATGCGCCCTGGCCATATATAATCCCGAAGTTGACCGCCTTGCACCGCGAACGCATTTCCTTCGTCACCTCATCGATGCCGACGCCGAATATCTGCGACGCCACAAAGCGGTGGATGTCTCTGTCCTCGGCGAAGGCCTGCAGCAGCGCCTTGTCCTGCGAAAAATGCGCAAGCAGACGAAGCTCAATCTGCGAGTAGTCGGCGCTCAGGATACAGTCGCCTTTCCTGCCGGGTATAAACGCCGAGCGAATCCTGGCGCCGATTTCGGTTCGGATGGGGATGTTCTGCAAATTTGGCGAGCTTGAGCTCAGCCGCCCCGTCGCCGTGATTGTCTGGTTAAACGAGGCATGCACCCGCCCCGTCTGAGGATTGATTAGCAAGCCAAGCTTATCGACATAGGTATTGCGCAGCTTGCTCAACGTGCGATACTCCAAAATCAGCCCGACGACAGGGTGTTCGTCGGCCAACTGTTCGAGAACGCCGGCGTCCGTGCTTCGACCCGTCTTGCCGAGCCGGACCGGCTCAAACTCCAACCGGTCGAAAAGTATTTCGGCGAGCTGCTTCGGCGAGTCGATATTGAATACAGCCCCGGCAAGCTCGTAGATTCGGTCAACGAGCTCACTGATGTCCTCGGCGAGCCGGCCGGACATCTCCCTCAGCAGAGCGACGTCGAGCGAGACGCCGTTGTATTCCATCTCGGTCAAAACGCTCACTAAAGGCATTTCAACCTCATCGAACAGCTTCTTGAGCTGCGGCTCTTTCTCTAAACGGCCCCTGAGATAGTAATACAGTCGCAGCGTAACGTCGGCATCCTCGCCCGAATATTCACAGGCCGCCGCCGTATCGACCATATCGAACAAAAGCTGGTTTTTGCCCCTGCCGATAAGGGCGCGTATCGGAATCGGCTCGTAGTTTAAGAAATCCAGAGCCATATTGTCCATCGAATGGCTTCGCCGAGACGCGTCCAGGCAGTACGAGGCCACCATCGTGTCAAAACAAACGCCTGCAAGAGGCAGCTTGGCCTTTTTCAGAACAAGCATATCGTACTTGATATTCTGCCCCACCTTTTTGACCTTTTCATCGGCCAGCACGGGCGCAAGCCCGGCCCGAATCGCAGACAGCCGAAGGTGTCTTGTCCCCATCGGCGCTCTGACGGGCAGATAGTAGCCGGTATGCTCCCGCCAGGAAAAGCTCAAGCCGACCAGCTCGGCCCACATCGCCGCAATCGACGTGGTCTCCGTATCGACGGCAAACAGCCGCTGTTTTTTCAGCTCGCCGAGAAAGGTCTCGAACTTCTCGGGTGTGTCTATCAACTGATAGTCGTGTTTGACGGTCTTGACGGATTCGGGTTCGCCGGCGTTTGTGCTTTCTCCGGCGCCGGCCCTCTGCCCGGGTGATACGCCGAGCTGACCGAGCAGCCGGCTGAAGCCAAGCTCGTCGAAGATTGCCGCCACCACCGTCTTGTCGAAATCCGCGACCTTGAACTTCTCGTAATCAATCTCAACCGGAACGCTGCAGTCGATTGTCACAAGCTTTCTGCTCTGGTAAGCAAGCTCTTTTGACTTTCGCAAACTCTCGCCCCGCTTGCCCTTTACTTCGTCCGCGTGCTCGTAGAGGTCGTCGATTGAGCCGTATTTTTGAATCCATTCCAGCGCGGTTTTGGGCCCGACGTCCGGCACGCCCGGCACATTGTCGGAGACATCGCCCTGCAGCGCCAGAACGTCAAGGAACTGCGCTGGGGTCATCTTCATCTCTTCTGCCATCCTCTCGGCACCGAACTCCCTGCCCGTCTTTATATCGAAGGCCCGCACGTGCTCGTCCAGAAGCTGCAGCACATCCTTGTCCTTCGTGCAGATAAATACGTCAATCCCCTTCGCCGAGGCATTTTTCGCTACCGTGCCGATTATGTCGTCCGCCTCGTAGCCGTCGATGCGAAGCGCCGGTATCTCCATAGCCCTGAGAATCTGCTCGATTCTGTCAATCTGGCGCGCCATTTCGTCCTTCATAGCCGGACGCTGCGCCTTGTAATCGGGGTAGATTTTGCTCCTGAACGTCGGCGCCTTGCTGTCCATTGCAACGACAAGCATATCCGGCTTTCGAGACTTTATCAGCCCGAGCAGCGTATTAGTAAAGATATATGTTGCCTTGGTCGGCTCGCCCGCCGGGCTGGTCAACTCCCGCATCGGTGCAAAGTAGGCGGCGTATATGTACGCATGGCCGTCGATGATGTAGAGACTTTTCGCTTCTTTCGGCATACCCGAAATATAGCGGGCACAGGCGCCGGCTGTCAAGTGAATAGACCGGGGCGCAGGGCCAGGGTCATTTGCCTTTGCTCGGGAACAGCCGCGAATTGACCAGTTTCATTTTCGCTAATCGAAATGTCAGACCCGTGGCGAGGCAGCCGAAACCGTACTTTACGCTCCGCGAGAAGTTTATCGACGAGGCCTCGGCAAAATACTTAGTCGGGCAGCTTACCTCGGCTATCGTGCAGCCGAACCACAGTATCTCGCAGAGCATCTGGTTGTCGAACACAAAGTCGTCGGAGTTTATATCCAGCGGAAGCTTTTCCAGAAGCTCTCTCGAAAAGGCGCGGTAGCCCGTGTGGTATTCGGACAGCTTCGCGCCCGTGAGAATGTTCTCTGCAAGCGTCAGAAATCGGTTCGAGATGTATTTATAGAGCGGCATATTTCCCTTCAGGGCATAGCCGCCGAGAATCCTGGAAGCCAGCACGCAGTGGTACAGCCCGCTGCCTATCATCGAAGCCATCGCAGGTATGAGCATCGGCGTGTACTGATAATCAGGATGAACCATAATAATAATGTCTGCGCCGTTCTCGAGGGCCAGCCGGTAGCAGCTCTTCTGATTGGCGCCGTAACCAAGATTGTCGGGGTGGGTATGAACGAGCGTTTTGGGTAGAGTTTTTGCGACGGCAGTTGTATCGTCGTGGCTGGCGTCATCGACGATGATGACCAGGTCAACTATTTGCTGAGCCATCACCTCGTCATAAGTCCTGCGCAGCGTCTTCTCCGCATTGTACGCCGGCATCACAACAACAACTTTTTTGTCACCAAACATAGCAGCAGATTATACAAAATTCAACCACGCAAACAAGACAAAATACCCGGCCCCCGCCTGCCCGGAGCCCCCGCCGCGCATCACGGTCTCTTGCGCCGAACGACCTCGATGATGCTCTTGGACCTCGGACGGTAGCCGGCCAGGGCCTTGCCCCAGACGTACTCGGTCTTTTTCATCGAGTAAATATCAACCAGACCGGCTGCTTCGTAATTTTCCTTAATATAGCCGTCGAGCCACCTGACCAAAAACTTGTGCGAATCCGACCTGATATGCCACGAGCTGAAAATCGCCGGACTTACCACAACGAGAAACTCAGGCCGATTCGCCTCGATTTGCTCTACCATCTCACGCTGCATCTGCAGCGCATACTCATTCGCCGCCATCAAATCGTACATATAGATATATCCGGTCGCCGAACGCCTGTTTGCATAGAAATAAATTTGCGGCTCCGAACCGATGACGGCGATGCGGTCGTCCGGCTTCGAGTGCTCCTTAATGAACCTGCCTATCTCGACCGACTCCGGAAAAGGATTCGCCCCGTAAACCAAACGCGAAACCTCATTAGCGCTCGAATACAAAAGGTAGTCTCTCTGCTGATAAATCGTGTAACAAATCAAAATCATTGCGAATATCGCCGTCGCACCGACCCGGGCCGCTTTGCCGCGGCCGCCGATGAGCCGGCCCCTGACGGCTGCGAAACCGGCCCCGGCAAAAATCGCCGCCGCAGGAAGCGCCAGAACAAAGTAGTGCGGCCGAAAGTAAAAACCAAAAGAAACCGCAATTGCCGAAAACAAAAACAGTCCAGTCGCAAAAAACCAGCCGGCGTAATCCCGACGCCTCACTAAAACAAACAACACGCCCACACAACACAATACCCAAATTAACGCAGACGAATCCAAAACAGGAGTCAGCCGGGCCTTCAAAATCGCCGGAACCGCAGACAGAGGAACACTCGACACATACCTGCCCGCATACTCGAATGTCCAGAACCAGAACTTCTCGAATACGCCCCACCGCCAAAGCAGCAGGCACGTCAAACCAAAAGGCGCCGTCGCACCGGCCGCAAACGTTACCGCTGAAACCGCAAGCCCGCCCGCATTAAACGGCTTTCGGCGAACTTCCAAATATACGATATAAACGGCTCCGAATAAGATAAATGCAATGCCGTGTTGTTTTATAACAAAGCCCAATCCCAACAGCAGCGCCGCCGAAAACAACATCAGCCGCCCCCGACGCTCCATTGCCTTCAGCAGCAACAACAGCCCCCCGACAGCCGGCAGAATGAGGAACTGCTCGGCATTTGCACTAAGCCCCTGCAGGTGCCGGCCCAGCGACAGCAGACCGAAGGCGCCTGCCCCGGCCAGGCCCGCAGCCGCACCAAAGAGCTTCCTGCCTAAGAGAAATGTTACGAGAATCGTCGCCGCATTCACCAGAACCAGGCCGAAGTGAATCGCCGCCGGCGTCCGGCCAAACAACCCGAGAATCGCCGCGTACACCGCATAAATACCCGGCAGCTTCATATTGTAAGCCAGCTTGTAGGGTGCAACGCCCTGCAGCAGCAACTGGCCCGCATACGCATACTCGCCCTCATCCCTCTCTAAAGGCACATCCAGCAGCCGGATGCGAATCACTGCAACAAGCAAAACAATCACCCCAAGAGCAAGCCACACCCACCAATTACTCCCTGTTAGCGGCTTTCTTTCTGCAGCCATTGTTCGCCCGCAACCGAAGATAAAATTTGAATAATCTCAACCAATATCCTATGATATGATAAGCTATGTACCTTATGCAACGGATTTTTATGCTTGCCGGCGTTCGCACAGACCGGCTGAACCCTATCTGCAATCTGGCTCTTAACTCGCAGCAGCGATGCGTAAGAAGACCGTCAAAATTCGCAGCAGCATTGTGAACCGCCGTGACATTCTGAAACTCGGCCTCGCCGCCGGCCTCCCCACCGGACTCTCAGCCGCACTCTATATCGCCGGCTGCTCCGCAAAAAAACGCCTCAGCTATATGCCGAACATCTTCCTCATCACAATCGATACCCTCAGGGCGGACCACCTCGGCTGCTGCGCTTACCCAAAACCCATTTCCCCGAACATCGACCGCTTCGCCGCCGACGCCCTGCTTTTCGAGCGATGCTTCTCTCACGCCCCAGAAACACGCTCCAGCTTCGCAAGCATCCTTACCGGATTTTTGCCCCACGAGACAAAAGTCCTCCAGAACGGCCTATTACTCGGCAAAGCCGAATTGCTTTCCGAAATACTCCACGGCTGCGGTTACGACACCGCCGCCGTTATAAGCAACTACGTCCTGCGAAAAGGTCAGGGCTTTGAACAGGGCTTCGACGTATTCGACGACACTATGAGCGAGCGCGAGCTAATCAGGCAGATACCCGAGAGGATTGCCGAAGGCGCGACCAATCGCAGCATAGAGCTGATAAAGAAGTTCTCCAAAAAGCCCGTTTTTATGTGGCTGCACTACCAGGACCCGCACGGCCCATATACCCCCCCGCCGGGCTATGCCTCACTATTCTATGATAAAACAAAAAAACGCCTCCTCAAATTCAACGAATCCCTCACCGGACG
>CAYMYK010000130.1:0-8478 GCA_964394625.1 uncultured Pirellulales bacterium | reverse complement strand
ATTTTTCTGGTATCCGGGTAATTATACCCGGCACCGGGAGACACGCTTTCACAAAATCATTGCGAGCGAAGCGAAGCAATCTCAACGCTAAGGTTTGGGATTGCCACGGCCTGTTGCGCAGGCCTCGCAATGACACAATAAGGGGGGCCGGGTCAGCGAAAAATATCAAAGAAAAGATAAAACCGTAGCAAAACGGTAACATTTGCGCCGTAAAATACTCCTGTAGAAAACAAGATTTCTATGTTAATTTATTGTCGAAAGGAGCGAATTATGGAACGGTGCAAAAGTATAACAATCCTTTTTTTGTTGGTGATGGGCCTGGTTTCGGCACAGGCGAGTGCCAGGCCGGCGAACATGCTGCTGCAGGACGGAATATATGCCGAGCAGACGAAGGGCGACCTCGAGGGGGCGATGAAGATTTATGAGCAAATCATCGAGGATACGAGCGCCGAAAGACCCTACATAGCCGAGGCAATGTATCGATTAGGGATGTGCTATGTCAAGAAGCAAAACGAGGCCGAAGCCAGGGCACTGTTCGAGCGGATAGTCGGTCGGTATTCCGACCAGGCCGAGGTTGTCTCGAAGGTTCAGCCGATGCTCGAGGAGATGACGGAGCCGGACCCGGCGGCGCTGATGCCGGCGGATACGAAGATATATTTGGAGATAGGCGAGCCGGGCAGGCAGGTTGAGACGCTTTTGAAAATGCTTCAGGGGACACCATTCTCGAATCCTTTGGCGATGATTGGAGCAGGCCAAAAAGGCGGCGGCAAAGGGCCCGGTGATATTATAGGGGCACTTTTGAATCCGAGTATGATGGCCGAGTTCAAGAAGATAAAGGGCCTGGCTGTGGGGATAACGGACATCAGGCAGAACAACCCGCCGATGGTCGCGGTGCTTTATCCCGGCAAAAGCGATGCCCTGCGCGGGATAATCGTAGCGGCTCTCGGCGTGGTGGGCCAGCCCGGAGAAGCGATTGACGGGATGCAGACGGTGACGATACCAAATGGCCCCCGTGCCGCCTACGATGATACGGTCGTAATCGTGGCCTGGCCGGGCGAGCTGCTGGCTGAGACAATCAACAGATACAAGCAGGTTGGTTCTTCGCCGTCCCTGGCGAGCGACAACAAGATGTTCTCGAAGCTGAGCAGAAAGTTCCGGCAGAGAAATGCACTTACCCAGTGGATTGACGTCGGCGGAACTTACAAGGCAATAGCCCGGCTTAACGTCAATAACCCGCAGATGGAGTTGGTCAACGGGATAGTGGATTTTAACGGTATCGAGGATATTGTGTTTTATGATGTTCTCGAAGAGACGGCTATTACCAACGAGACGATAATAAACTTCAGGACATCTCAGCAGTCTCTGGCGTATGGTATGCTTCGGACACCGCCGCTCGAGCGCAGCGGCTTTGCATCGGTACCGGCCGATGCGGTGGCGGTTGCGAGTATTGCTCTTGGCGAGTCGAGCGGCGGGCAGGCGCAGGCCGTTCAGCGGAAGATTAAGCAGCTTACGGGTCTTGATATCGGCAGGGAGGTGTTTGCGAATATCGAGCAAATCAATGTTTTTGCGCTGCCGCCGAGGAGTAAGGTTGGGCAGTATGGGATTGCGGATGCGTTGTCGTGCTTCGGAGTATCGCTAACGAGCAGGTATCCCGTGCGGACCCGGCTTTTGTTAGGCAAGCTTCTTGGGATAGCGGAGTTGGCGGCCGGGGCCGAGACGAAAACCGAGCAGGCCGGGCAGCCGAAAACCGGGCAGGAAAAGTATTTTTTAGGTGAGCTTGAAGGCCGTAAGATTTATTGCTATTTAGCCCAGTCGGGAAATACGACTGTGTTGAGCTTGAACGCGCCGGTTGTGTCGGCGTCTATCTCGGCGCTGAAAAACGGTCGGTCGGCTCTTACGGACGGGCCTTTGCGAGACTATCTTGGCCAGACGGAGGCGAATACGAACAAGCTTCTGGTGGTAAATGTCGGCGGTGCGATTCACATTGCCGACGAGTTTATCAAGGCGGCAAATAAGAACCCGCATAATCCGGGTCACAAGCTGATGGGGCAGTTGGCCCGGGCCTGTGGCAAAACCACGGTCAGGTCGTACACGCTTGAGACAGATGCGAGCTTGCGGATTCATTCGAGCTTAAATGATATTCCTGCACTTGGCGGTATCTTCCCCATAGTGATGCAGCTTGGTCAGTACGACTTGGAGGCCAGGGCCAGGGCGACAGGCCCTAACCCGCCTGACGGTGCGGTTCTGCCTGTGGGCGCGAAGGTCAAGCCGGGCTGGGAGAGTGGAGTAGGGTCGGTGTCACATAAGGTTTGGTTTGGGACTGATGCCGAAAAGCTTGCGTTTATAGGCGATGTGAACGACCCGAATGAGGTGAAATTGCCCGAACTGAAGGATGATGTGAAATACTACTGGCGCGTAGATGAGGTTATGAAGGACGGCAGCGTGATAAAAGGCGACGCGTGGAGCTTTGCTATGACGGGCAAGCTGCTTGGCTTCTGGAAGCTCGACGAGAGCAGCGGTTTGCGGGCCGGCGACAGTTCCGGCAACGGCAATGACGGAGTTTTGCACGGCGACCCGATATGGGTTTCCGAAGGCAAGGTCGTCGGTGCAATTGAGCTTGACGGTGACGGTGATTTCATCGAGATTAGCAACGAGTCTAATTTTGACGTTTCCGGTCAGCTTACGGTTTCAGTGTGGGTGAAGGTGAATGAGTTTGAAAAGCCGTTCCAGAGCATCATCAGCAAGGGTACGGGCGAAGGTTGGATACTCTCGAGAAGCCACAGCACGGGGACTGTGGAATTTGTGTGCAGCGGTATAAAGCCACAGCCGTATGTTGTGGGTAAGACGAGCATCGACGACGGGCAATGGCATCACCTTGCGGGCGTGTATGACGGGGGCAAGCTGAAGCTTTATGTTGACGGCAAGCTTGACGGCACAAAGAACGCATGGGGGTCTATTGTGACCAATGACTACAGCATTTATATCGGTGACAGTTCACAGGATTCGGGGCGTTTCTTTGACGGGCTGACAGACGATGTTCGTATATACAACTACGCACTGTCGGAAGATGAGGTCAAGTCGCTTTATGAAGTAGCGGCGACGGCGCCACAGCCCGCTGACGGAGACGTAACGGGCCCGTCTGCAGGACTGAGACCTTCATGGAAGCCCGCGTCTGGTGCCGCTTCGCACAAGGTGTATTTTGGGTCAAGTGCGGACGGTCTTACGCTTCTCGCCGAGGTGAAGAATTCCGGGGAAGCCGTACTGCCGAAGCTCGAACAGAACAATACGTACTATTGGCGTGTTGATGAGGTTATGGCGGACGGGTTGGTAACAAGCGGGAATGTCTGGAGCTTTACGACTTCGGGCAGGATCGTCGGGTGGTGGAAGCTGGATGAGACCGAGGGCAGGGACGTGGCTGATTCTTCTGGCAACAACAATTTCGGAAAGATACTCGAGGGGTCGCCGAAATGGCAGCCGGATGGTGGGAGGATTGGCGGTGCACTTTTGTTTGACGGCAAAGGAGACTTCATAAATATTGCGAATGAGTCGAATTTTGATTTCACGAACCAGATGACGGTTGCAGCGTGGGTGAAGGTTAACTCGGTTGACAGGTGGTGGCAGGCGATAGTGACCAAGGGTGACAGCGCGTGGCGATTCCATCATTACGAGCAGTCGGGGCGAGTTGCGTTCCACGCGACAGGACTATCGACTCCGAATATGCAAAAGCATGGTGGCCCTGCCAGTGATGCGCAGGTAAACGACGGGCAGTGGCATCATGTGGCGGCAGTTTACGGCAACGGTAAGGGTTATATCTACGTGAATGGACGACTGGATGACGAGATAGATACGGCCGGTACGATTGCCACGAATGATGAGCCGGTAATGATAGGTGAGAATTCGCAACAGCGGGGTCGGTATTTCAATGGTATGATAGACGAGGTTCGAATATACAATTATGTTCTTACGCCGGATGAGGTTTCGAAATTGGCCAAGGGCGAATAGAGGTAAAAAGGTTGAGCAGCGCTCGAAATAAAATCAGCGGTCGTCATCAACTACAGTGGGTGGTACTTCTGCTCGGGATAGCGGTAGTGCTGCCCACTGTGTGTTTGCTCTGGTTTATGAGCCAGGCGGTGAAGAACGAGCGCCTTGTGGTTCGGCAGAAGCTGATAGAGGTATATACCGAGCAGTTGGGCAATATAACAGATAAAATAGAGCAGAAGTGGGCAGGACGATTAGAGCTTTTAGACCGGCTGGGGCGGATGAACCGTACGCCCATCGAGACCTTCGGTATAGTCACTCACAGACAAAAGGAAACGGCAGAGCAGACCGGCTGTGCCGCAGTTGTGATTTATGATGCAAATGGTCGTTTATTGTATCCGATATTCACATCGGCCGATGACTACCCGGAGAAGCTGCCGGATGCGTTCAACCAGGCGTGGGAGATTGAATACACCGAAGGCGACTACAGCAGAGCGGAGGCATACTATCGCAGAATTGCCGAGGCGAACCCCAGCAGCTATACGGCTCTGCTTGCTTTGATGGGACGAGTGCGCTGTCTGAGAAAGGCCGGCCAAATCGACGGGGCTGTTGAAATCTGTACCGACATCGCCTATGGAGACAGAGCCGGCCAGTTAGGTCACTCGTCGATTTCGCTGATAGTGCAGGCGAGGGTTTTGTTGGTAGAGCTTGAGAAGGAAAGCCCGACTGGAATAAAGCGGGCTGATTTGCAGCGGTTAGTCAATTCGGCGATTGATTACACGCCGAGCGAGAGTACGGACTTTTTGCCAATGCCGTCGGACAGCCGGCAGTTTGTGCTCGGCAGGTCCCTTGAGTTCTTGCAGACCAGTCGATGGTCGCAGCAGTTTGAGCCGGAGATATTGAAGGCGAAGGTGCTGCTTGCCGCCGAGCAGCTTGCATCTTCGGCGGCCGAGCAATTGGGCGGTTCAAGGACTCCCCGGACGCTGAGCACCGAAGACGTGGATGCCCTGGTCAGCTCTTTCGGCAGGATTCTGAATGCGATTGAAGACAGCAACTGGCCTGCAAAGTTAGGCGTGGATACCTCTGTGGCAAAGCGGCTTGTCGAAGCGGCGCAAAAGGCGGATTCGGCTATGGAGCGAAAACCCCGGCAGCTTGCGTTTGCTTCCCGCGGAGACGACACATTGTTTAGAATCCCCACGACCGAAGATGTTTTCGCAATGTATCACAGGGCCGGGGAATACGTGTATCTGCTGCTGCAAAGGCCGGAGAATGTGCGCTCGGACATCGGGCTGCTTGAAGAAAAGCTCGGGGGGTTTGGTTTGTCATACAGGGTAGTTGATGAGACGGGCAGCTATGTTGCGGGCCTGGAACAGCAGGGCCAGCCGGCTTTGTTTTCTACGGCACTCGGCAGCTTTTTTGCGGGCTGGCATCTCGAGCTGTATTCAAGCGAGGCAAACATATTTGCCAAGGCCGCAAGCAGGCAAATCGCGGTATATACCTGGACAGGCGTGCTTGTGATATTTCTGATTTTAGCGGCCGGCGGTTTCACCGCCCGGACGGTTACAAAGCAGATTCGGCTGAACAAATTGAAAAATGATTTTATCGCAACGGTTTCGCACGAATTGAAAACACCGCTCGCCTCGATGCGCGTCCTTGTTGACACACTTCTCGAGGGCAACATCCGCGACCAGAAGCAGGCGGATGAATATCTGCACCTGACGGCGAAGGAAAACGAACGGCTCAGCCGAATGATAGACAACTTTCTGACTTTTTCGAGGATGGAGCGCAACAAAAAGGCCTTCGAGATAATCGATACCAATCCCGTGACTATTGCCGCCGATGCCGTTGAAGCGGTCCGGACAAAATTTGACACCGCCGGCTGCGGGCTCGACGTGCAGATTGAACACAATCTGCCGAACGTCGGCGCCGACCACGATGCGATGGTTACCGTCCTTGTGAACCTGCTGGACAATGCCTGTAAATATACCTACGATGACAAGCGGATTTCACTGAGGGTTTATGCGGAAAACAAGCATATCTGTTTCGAGGTTGCCGACAACGGTGTGGGTCTGACGCGTCGCCGGACAAAGAAGATATTCGAGAGGTTTTATCAGGCGGACAGCAGCTTGTCGCGCCGGGTCGAGGGGTGCGGCCTCGGGCTTAGCATAGTCAAGTTTATAGTTGATGCCCACAAAGGAAAGATTTCGGTTCAAAGCAAACCCGGCAAAGGAAGCACCTTCAGGGTCAAACTGCCGGCCTGCACCAACAAAGCGGACTGAAAGGAAAGATAAAATGAAAAGCGTTCTGATTGTCGAAGATAATCCGACTATGCTGCGCGCCCTGGAGGACAATTTTTCGTTCAAGGGGTACAAGGTTCGCCTCGCACGGGACGGCGAGCAGGGGTTGAAGGCGGCGCTGGCCGGGCAAAGTGATTTGATTATCCTCGACATAATGCTTCCGAAAGTCAATGGGTTCGAGATATGCAGTAAGGTGCGCCAAAGGAAACTGGATGTGCCGATTTTGATGCTTACGGCAAAAGACGCCGAAGATGACATTGTAATGGGTCTGAACCTCGGCGCCGACGACTATGTTACCAAACCGTTCAGCATAAAGGAGCTGCTGGCCCGCGCCGAGGCTCTTCTCCGGCGCAGAGCCGTCACGGAGCCGGACGAGTATGAATTCGGCAATTGCAGGGTAGATGTCTCTTCAGAGAAGCTTATGCGAAACGGCAGCGAGGTCCGGCTCAGCCCAAAGGAGTTCGCGCTGCTTCGAGTTTTACTCAGGAATCGCGGCTGTGTGCTGAGCCGTGAACAGATACTTCACGAGGTTTTCGGCTATTCACATTTTATCTCGGCGAAGGATATTGACGGGTATGTGAAAACGCTGCGGCAGAAAATAGAAGATGATGCGGACAGGCCGAGTTTTATTCATACTGTGGCCGGTGTTGGTTACCGATTCGAGTTGAGCGAGGACAATGGAAACAGTTCTGATAGTTGAAGACGACCCGACGATGCTGCGTGCGCTGATGGACAACTTCGAGTTCAAGGGCTATAAGGTTCTGACGGCCAAAGACGGCGAAGAGGGTCTGGACGCCGCTCTAAACGGCAATGTGGATTTGATTATCCTTGATATTATGCTGCCGAAGATAAACGGATACGAGCTGTGCCGATTGGTCCGCCAGGAAAAACTTGAGACGCCGATAATTATGCTGACCGCCAAGGGCGAGGAATCGGATATAGTGCTCGGGCTGAACCTCGGCGCGGACGATTACGTGACCAAGCCGTTCAGCATAAAGGAGCTGCTGGCCAGGGCGGAAGCTTTTCTTCGTCGAAGGCGGCAGGGCGACAGGGAAATCTATGAATTTGACGAATATCGGCTTGATATTCCCGCCAGAAAGTTCACCAAAAAGGGTAAAGCGATTCAATTGTCGCCGAAGGAGTTCAAGCTGTTGGAGTTTTTCGTGAGCAGGGCCGGTCGAGCGCTTACCCGCGACGAGATTCTAAATGCCGTGTGGGGCTATGACGTCATTGTAACGCCCCGCAGCATCGACCGGTTTGTGACGACGCTCAGGAACAAGCTCGAGCCCGACCCGCACCGGCCGGCGTACATTCACACGATAAGGGAGGTCGGTTACAAATTCGAGCCGCCGGAGTCCGTCGGCTGATAGTCCTGATGTCTTGTCCACCGCAGAGGAAACGTGCCGCTCTCGGGGTCTGCCCCGGGAGCATGCTTTTTATCGGTCGTTACGGGGGGTGTGATACGTCCCGGATATGCCCAGGAGTGTTTGTCTTTAAGTCAGACAGAGGCCATGTCGATAGTAACTCCGAGCCGGTGTGGCATTCGAAAAGAAGCTCGGAACTATGGAAAAGCAGGACCCGATAATTTCGCTCCTTTTGAAAGAAAAGGCCCTTGATGAGCACACTTTGCAGGACGTCCTCGACAAGCAGCGGCAGACGGGCCGCAGCTTGGTAAGCATCCTCCGGGAGGATAAGATTCTGGACGCCGAGCGGCTCACAAAGGTCATCGCCGCGGCCAACAAGATAGAGTTCGTGAATCTTTCACCGGATATGGTTGACCCGGTGATTGCGCATCTGTTGTCGTACGAGATGGTCAACAAGTACGGCGCTGTGCCCCTGAGGAAGGAAGGCAATCGTCTGATTGTGGCGATGAGCTCTCCGCTGAACCTGTCCGTCCGGGACCGGATAGAGATGAAGACGGGCTACAAGGTCGTGCCGGTGGCTGCGACATCGGCGGCAATAAGACAGGCGATAAGATACCACTTCAACGTCAAGGATGTCACCAGGCAGACGATAGTATCGATGCGCCTTAACCGCGAGCCCGGTAAGGAGCAGGCCGAGGACAAACTTATCGAGGACAACCTTCTCGATACGGGCCCGGAATCGGCAAAGGCGGCCGAATCTCCTATTACAGGATTGGTTTCATCTATAATAAACGGGGCGATTGACGCCCGTGCAAGCGATATTCACATCGAGCCGCAGG
>CAYMYK010000129.1:0-8622 GCA_964394625.1 uncultured Pirellulales bacterium | reverse complement strand
TCGCAATGACACAAAAAAGAGGTTTGTACCCCGTGAACGGTTACGAATTTCACTATTCACACCGGTGTGTATTACAGGAGTGCAGGATGCAAGGGCTGAACGGGAAAACGGGCAAATCGACAGAACGAGGGATTTCCAGGCGCAGGTTCTTAGGCGGGGCGACGAGCGCCGCCGCCTTTACGGTGCTGCCGCGATATGTTTTAGGGGGGACGGGCTATACGGCTCCCAGCGACAAGCTCAACGTTGCGGTCATCGGCACGGGCGGTCAGGGGATGGTGAACATCAGGGCGCTGCTCGAGCTTGGCGATGTTCAGGTGACGGCGGTGTGCGACGTGGCCGAACAGACCGATTACAGCGATTTTTATTTCGGCGGCTCGGGCGGCAGGGAGCCGGCCCGCAAGTTGGTCGATGAATACTATGCCGGCCGGGAGGCGAGCAAAGATTATAAAAAATGCGGCGTCTATATCGACTTTCGCAGGATGTTCGAGAAGGAGAAAGGTATCGACGCCGTTTTAGTTGCGACGCCGGACCATAACCATGCAATAACGACAATGGCGGCGATAGAAAACGGCAAGGGTGTATATTGTGAAAAGCCGCTCGCCCGTACGGTATATGAGGCGCGGCGGATAACGGAGGCCTCCCGCGAGGCGGGTGTGGCTACGCAGCTTGGCAACCAGGGGCATTCGGACGAGGGGATTCGGCTGACGTGTGAGTGGATATGGGACGGGGCGATAGGCGATGTGCGGGAGGTGTATGCGTGGACCAGTGTTGGCGGAGGAGCCGGGTGCAGAAGCAAGATGCCGAGCGAAAGGCCGGCGGTTCCGGCGGGAATGGACTGGGATTTATGGCTTGGGCCGGCGAAGAAAAGGGCCTATAGTCCCCTGTATCATCCGCACGGGTGGCGGTGGTGGTGGGTATTCGGAAGCGATGCCATCGGCGATATGGGCTGTCACAATATGGACCCGGCGTTTATGGCGTTAAAATTAGGCAGTCCTGAGACAATCGAGGCATATTGCGACCGGGTCGATGAGGAGACAACGCCTCAGGCGGCGATTTACTACTATAGTTTTGCTGAGCGCGGCGGTATGCCGGCTGTGAAGGTGACGTGGTACAGCGGGGGACTTATGCCACGCAGGCCGATGGAACTCGAAGAGGGCAGGGAGCTTACAGGCAAGGGTAACGGGATTCTGTTTGTCGGTGACAATGGCAAGATTATGTGTCCCGGCTGGTCGGGCAACCCGCGGATAATACCGGAGAGTAAGATGCGAGAATACAAGCTGCCGCCGAGGACGCTGCCGAGGTCGAAGGGACACCACCGGGACTGGGTGGACGGGTGCAAAGGGGGCAAACCGGCCAGTTCGAATTTCGATTACGGCGGGCCTCTGACCGAAATGATGCTGTTAGGGACCGTCGCACTGCGCAGCCGGGGTATAATACACTGGGACGGAGAAAATATGAAGGCGACCAATTGCCCGCAGGCAGAGCAGTACATAAGGCCCGAATATCACAACGGCTGGACGTTGTAGCCGGGGAAAAATACTCAAATTCAAACCGGGAGAACGAAATGAAAACTGCAAGATGTGAGCGAGTAATTGTGTTCGGAATAATCCTTGCGTCGTTTTCGACTGCGGTGCTGGCGGCGCAGGCGCAGGCGCCTGTAGAGGGTGTGAGCCATCACAGCTTTGCCGGGCCGATTACGCACGGCGAGGTAAGATACGATATATACCTGCCGGGCGGCTACGACAGCGGGAACGGGCGTTATCCGGTCGTCTATTTTTTACACGAGTTGGGCGGCAACGAGACATCGGACAGCAATGCGGTATCGGCAGAGCTTGAAAAAGCGATTAAGGCCGGTATCGTAAGGCCGATGATAGCGGTGTTTGCCAACGGGTACAAGGATTCGATGTGGGCCGACAGCAAGGACGGGGGCAAGCCGGCGGAAACAAACGTTATAAGAGAGCTAATCCCGTATATTGACTCGACGTATCGCACAATTGCCGACCGTGAGCACAGGGTTGTGACGGGCTTTTCGATGGGTGGCTTCGGGGCGGTGGAGTATGCGGTGAAGTTTCCGGATATTTTCAGCGTCTGCGTCAGCTACGACGGGGCGATGATGGACTTCGAGGGTATAAGCGGCAGGCACGGCGAAATGACGGCGGAGCTGTTCGGCAATGAGGAGGATTACTTCAACAAGTATTCGCCGCGGCACAATGTCGAAATGAACGCCGAGAAGGTGCGCGGCACAGTGGCAATAAGGATGGTTGTGGGTAAATTAAGGGTATTGAACAGGCGATTCAAGGAGTATCTCGACGGGCTGAACATAGCGGTGGATTACGTGGAGACGAGCTGTCCGCACAATCCGAGCTGTCTTTACAAGCAGGCGGGGACCGATAGCTGGGGCTTTATCGAAAGGCATCTGGCGGCATTGGCCAGCCAGGCGAAAGACAAAGCGGCCGTACGCAAAAAGCAGCAGGTTGTCTCGCCGGAGGTCAATGCCGACAGGACGGTTACATTTCGCCTTGATGCCGCCGGTGCAAAGGCGGTCCGGCTCGATGTTCAGTTTGAGAAACAGCCGCGGGTTATGCGCAGGGACGAAGACGGCATCTGGAGCATTACCGCCGGGCCGGCTCAGCCGGGGCTGTACGAGTACAATTTCGATGTCGATGGTCTGAAGATAGCCGACCCGGTCAATCCGCGAGTCAAGGTCTGGCTGAAAAAGTCGAGGTCGATTTTGGAAATTCCGGGAGATATGCCGATGTTTTTCCAGCGGCAGGATGTGCCGCACGGCACGATACACAGGCACGTTTATAAATCGAAATCACTCGGCGTAACACGCGGACTTTACGTTTATACGCCGAGCGGCTACGAGACAGGCGAAAAGAGATACCCGGTTTTGTACCTGCTGCACGGACATGGTGACACCGAGGATGCGTGGACGCGGATTGGTTCTGCCAACGACATCGTCGATAACCTTCTGGCCGGAGGCGCGGCAAAGGCAATGATTATAGTAATGCCGTACGGCCATGCCGTTGCACCGCAGGGGGATTCAAGGGGGCGGAATCTGGAGGATTTTGAAAGAGACCTGCTGGGCGATGTCATTCCATTAGTTGAGAAATGCTACCGGACAAGGGCGGCCCAGGAGGACCGGGCGATTGTCGGGCTTTCGATGGGGGGCGGGCAGTCGCTGGCCATCGGGCTGAAACATCCTGAGCTGTTCGGCTACGTGGGCGGGTTCAGCAGTTCAGCGAGAAGGGTGATACCGGTTGTTAAGGCGATGCAAAATCCGGAAAAGCTGAACGAGCGGCTCAAGCTGCTGTGGATTGGCTGCGGCAGAAAGGACTTTCTGCTGAAGGAAAATAAAAAACTGTTCGAGCTGTTAGAGGACGGGCACATCAGATTCACAAAGCGAATAACCGAGGGCGCCCACGAATGGCCTGTCTGGAGGCGGTATTTGAATGAATTTGTGCCGCTGCTGTTTCAGCCGAAGGGCGGGGCTACGGCGAGGAAGATTCCCGTAATTTTAGACACGGACATCTGCGACGACATCGACGATACGTGGGCTCTGGCGCTGCTTTTGAAGTCGCCGGAGTTCGATATAAAGCTGATTACCACGGCGGTAGGCGATACGCAGGCGAAAACAAAGGTCGTCGCCAAGATGCTCGAGGTTGCAGGCAGGACGGATATCGCGATTGGCACGGGCCTGAAGACCGGGGATATGAGTAAAGGGCATCGGCAGGATGAGTGGGTAAGGGACTATGATTTGTCGAAATATCCGGGCAGGATTTATGACGACGGCGTCGAGGCGCTAATCGAGACGATAATGAACTCGCCGCAAAAGATAACACTTATTGCGATTGGTCCGCTGCCGAACGTTGCCGCAGCGATTGAACGCGAGCCGTGGATAGTTGATAAGGCCAGATTTGTAGGGATGCACGGCAGTATTCGTCTCGGGTATGGGGGCAAAGGCCGGGCCGACAAGGAGTATAACGTTGCCGCCTTTGCGAAGGAAGCGCAAAAGGTTTTTACACAAAGCTGGGATATGACCATTACGCCGCTGGATACCTGCGGGATAGTGACATTGAAACGAGGTAAATACAAGAAGGTGCTTGAAAGTGACAAGCGTTTAGCCGGAGCAGTAATAGAAAACTATCGTGTTTGGGCGCGGTCGATTAAAATGGAGCCGGGCAGTGTAGATGAGGCCAGTTCGACGCTTTTCGATACGGTGGCGATATATTTGGCGATGTCCGAAGAGCTGTTTGAGATGGAAAACTTAGGCATCCGGGTTACCGGCGACGGCCATACGGTCATCGACGACGGCGCCAAACAAATCAGGTGCGCGACGAAATGGAAGAGTCTCGACGGCTTCGAGGATTTCCTTGTTGAACGGCTGACAGATTAGTTGATACCCGTTCCCTTGGGGATAAATTTCGCGGGCAGATGCTTTATTTTTTAGACACTGATCCCCCTTCGGTTGGGATAAATTCACACTGATTTGCGCGGATTTTTTGGGCGTAAAGAGCACGTAGAGAGGTATGAGATATAGTGAAGGGATTATTATGTAAGGTGAATAGGGGCGCTGCAAATAAAGAAAACGGCTGAGAATGTTGTAGCCACCCGTTAGGGGTAAACCCCTTGGGGGCAAGCTCCGGGCACAGAGGTTGGAGCCACGAATTTTCACAAAGATTTTGACCACGGATGGGCACGTCCGCAGGACCCCTTGCGGGGGATTATCACGGATTTTTCTTTTTGGGGTTACGGATTTAGGACTGATCCCTGACAAGCCTGGGACAAGTCGGCGCGTATTTTTTGGCTGGGGAGGACGCCAAATATGTATGAGATATGGTGAAGGGATTATTATGTAAGGTGAATGGGGGCAGTGAGGGCATAAGAGAAGAGTAGATTGTTTTGTTTTTTGTTTGGGTGGATGAATGTTGGTTTGAGTCAGGGAAGTGATTGCGTAATCGATGGGGATAGCGGTGGAGGATTACGCGGGGGTCCCATCGGCCCGCCAAAGGCGGGTAAGCGGCGGACAAATAATGCGGATACCTGACAGGGCTGGGACAAGTACCTTGGGGACAAGCACCACCTATGGTGCAAGCTTGGGCATAAATTATGCTGATTTTTATTAGTGCGAATTAAATGTTGTAGTTTTTGACCGGAAGGATATAATTTGGGTGCCCGCCAGTGGCGGGTAAACATCGCCGGCAGGCGTAGTATTTAGTGGATAGTATTTAGCATTTAGTACTAACGACCAGCGACTAATCGCGAGAGAGTTGCCGTTGAAAAAATAGACAGAATTATTGACAAACTCTCCAAATAAAACACAAGGGGAATTATCGTGGGAAACAAACCCTACAATATTTGAAGGAAATTATATGGCAATTCCAGATTACGAAACCTTAATGCTACCACTATTAAAGCTTGCAAGTGATGGAAAAGAGCATCGTACAAGAGAAGCAACCGAGGTTTTTATCAAGGAGTTTGGCTTAACTGAGCAAGAGCAAAAGCAACTTTTACCAAGTGGGACTATCAGAGTAATTGTAAACAGAGTAGGATGGGCGGCAACATATCTAAAAAAATGTCAACTTCTTGAGTCCACGAAACGTGGCTTTTTCAAGATTACACAAAGAGGTATTGATGTTTTGAATAAGAACCCAGCTAAGATAGACAACAAATTCCTTCAACAGTTCCCAGAGTTCCACGAATTCAAAACTCGAAAGAAAACAAAGGGCAAAAAGAAATTAGGCAAAAATATAAATGCAATTAAAGCTCAAACTCCAGAAGAAACCTTGGGAGCTGCATATGAGGAATTGAATCAAAATTTAGCACAAGAATTATTAATGAAGGTTAAAGATAGCTCTTCAACCTTCTTCGAAATTTTAGTAATCGATCTTCTGGTAAAAATGGGGTACGGTGGTTCCAGAAAAGATGCGGGGCAGGCAGTTGGTAAAAGTGGTGATGAAGGTATCGATGGAATAATAAAAGAGGATAAACTTGGACTTGATGCGATTTATATACAAGCTAAAAGGTGGGGAAACATTGTTGGTCGTCCAGAAGTTCAAAAATTTGCAGGTGCCTTACAGGGCCAGAGAGCTAAAAAAGGTATTTTCATAACAACTTCAGCGTTTTCAAAAGAAGCTACTAATTATGCCTCAAATATAGAAAATAAAATTATTCTCATAGATGGTGAAAGATTGGCTCAACTAATGATTGAGCACAATGTTGGAGTTTCAACGGCCGCCTCATATGAGGTTAAGAAACTTGATACCGATTATTTCGATGAATAACCAAACTCTTTACAAAACAAAAATGACTTGGTAGCTTTTGCCGGAATGGGTGGAATTGGCGAAGCAACATGAGGGAGCACAACAGGGGCGGCCCCGGTGAGATAGGCAAAGACGGCCATCTCACGGGGTAAAGCGAATAAATTAATTCCTTCGGCAAGCTCAGTCCTATGGACTCCGCCGTAATACCGTAAGGCATCCTGCGGAGGCGTCCCTTAGTGGACATACTCAGGACAAGTATTGGTATTCCGCCGAAGGCGGATTGAGTAATACGGTTATGGCGGTGTTGTAATGCATGTTATACAAACTGTATAATTATTGTTCGACTTTTGGAGTGATGTCATGCCGGATGCAACGATAGTCTTAACCATTTTCGACAAGTTTCTCAAAATTCTCGGATTAATTCGTGAAGGCAAAATAAAAAGAGATGAAAAGATAGACCAAGGCTTACAAGCACTTTATAAGGCCCTTAATGAAACAAAATCATATGTTGCATCTCTTAATGAAGGAAACGTTCGGGATCGACGGAAAGAGCACGATATTGCTTATATGTGGCACGAAGCTAGTGTCCCTATTAGACATATTGATCCTGATCTAGCACGTAGATGCTTTCTAAAGGGCAGTTATTGGCATGAGCCGGAAAGTTGGTCTGAAGCTCAAGTAGAAGAAAGTAGAATCGCACTTGACCAAGTATTAGATAGTATAAAGAGTCTTCTTCTAAAAACTTAGGTCGCCTTAGTCGCTTGAGAAGACTCGTTGAAACGCAAGAGATTGGATGAGTATTGAAGAAGACATAGATATGAATGAGCAGAAAACAACAAGCAACTACCTATTATGGCATTATACAACTCCTGAAGTATTGACGCATCTGTTGAAAGAAGCTTATGCGAGATACGAAACGATCTCAATGAAAGGGAGAAATAAGGAAGATTTCCGCAGATTTTATTTAATGGGATTGGGAGAGTAACCATTCTTACAAAATACAGCATAGTTTGTCAGGCTCCAGGCGCTAAACCCTACAATGTGTGCGCATACAGCGGTACAGATTTGTCCAAAGTTCTTGGCATCAGCCAAGCCGATAACATGCCTGATGGCTATTATGGATGGATGCAACTATGCGGCAGTGGGCACGTAAATGTAAGCGGACAAGCACAACCTGCCTATGCTGACTTCAGGCCCAATGAAGCGAAGCTTCGCCTAAGCGAGGAATCGTCGAAAGATTCACAGAATCGCTCCACAGAACTGCCTTCTAGCGCAATGAATGAGCAGTCTCTTGCTCACCAGAAGGACGAGAGGCTTTCTCAACTACCGCCTCTGCTCATAGAGGTCGGTTCTTATTGCGAGTTGCTTAGGGAGGCCAGAGATGTGTTTGTCGACGGACATTTCTATGCGTGCGTCGCAATGTGTGGGATCTCTTTTGAGAGGTTTCAGCGGGACAAAGCTAAGCCGTATGGTGCTACGCGGAGACACAAAATGCCGCGAGTCAGAAAAATACTACAAGAGAACAAGGTTCTCAAGGTGGAAACACTCGCACTGTGTAAGAAAATGGCGAAATTGCGGAATGACTACGCCCATGGACATGGGTTGGAGCCCAAAGAGGACGCCCTCAAGGCGCTTCAATGGATGCACTCCTTCATAGACAACGAAACCAATTTGATGCGGGATTACGTAATCGTGGATGGCGTACTGAGTCGAAAACGTACCGCAGGGGAGAATTAAAGGTGTCCGGCCATATACTACCCAAATCCGCATCTAAGAACCAGCCCCCGCGGCGACTGAGCGGGGATAATTGCCGCCTATTTCTTTTTCAGGTCCAGGTTGTGGGCCTTGTGGTAAGTGGCGGACATAGTCTTATCCAGCCGATTGGCTATGGCCCGCGTGCTGGTGGTTGGGTACAGTTTTTTTAACAGGGCTATTTTTTGGCTTGACCAGATATTCTCGGATTGCCTGCGAAGGCCAAGCTCTCGCAGCTTGGCCTTTACGGAATTATTGGAGCGGTTGAGCCGAGCGGCTATTTCAAGGGTCTCTGTCCTGGGCCTGCAAAGAAAGACGGGATATTTCGGCAATAATTCGTATCTCGCATCCCTTGTCTCGTCCTGCTTGCGGCGGGTAAAATTTCGCGGGAATGACCCTCCTTCGCGAAAAGCAGCTATGGGAGGGCAGGTAAGAATGGTAAGGGGGCTGTTTTCTTATACAGATAATAGTTATAATAATACTCGGCGCAGAACAGGGCAGTTTGAATTAGTGGAATTAGCTTAAGGGATTAGGAACCGTTCACAGGATAATTGTGCCATTGTACGTCATTGCGATGAAAGGGCCGCGGCAATCTCAAACACTC